>JBDTVC010000481.1:0-2511 GCA_040007475.1 Burkholderiales bacterium | reverse complement strand
AAGCCCAGTTCCTTCAGCGGGTAGCCTTCGAGGATGTTGAGGATCTCGCAGATCACCACACCACCCGAGCTCGGCGGCGGCGCCGAGACCACGCCGTAGCCGCGGTAGTTGCACTCGACCGGCGCCATCTCGCGGGTCTTGTACTGGTCCAGGTCGGCTTGCGTGATGATGCCTTTGCCGGCTTGACTGGATGCCACGATGGCGGCACCCACGTTGCCCTTGTAGAAGCCATCTTCGCCCTTGTCGCTGATGAGTTTCAGCGTGGCCGCCAGGTCTTTCTGCACCAGCTTCTGGCCGGGCGCGAAGGCCGCGCCGTTGTTCAGGAAGATCGCGCCGGTGGCCGGGTCCTTCTTGAAGTCTTCGGTCGCGGTGACGAGCATGTCGACATCGCCCTGGTCGAGCACGAAACCATCCTGCGCGTACTTGATCGAGGGCGCAATCAAGGCGGCGCGTTTCATCGTGCCGTACTTGGCGAGCGCCAGCTCCATGCCCGAGACCGTGCCCGGAATGCCGACGGCCAGGTGGCCGTTCGTGCTCGCGCCCTTGATCACGTTGCCGTCCTTGTCGAGGTACATTTTCGCAGTGGCGGCCAGCGGCGCTTTTTCGCGGAAGTCGAGAAAGGTCTTGCGGCCGTCGGCGAGCTGGATCGTCATGAAACCACCACCGCCGAGGTTGCCGGCGGCCGGGTAGACGACCGCGAGCGCATAACCCACCGCGACCGCGGCGTCGACCGCATTGCCGCCGTCTTTCAGCACATCGACGCCGACCTTGGTGGCCAGGTGCTGGGCGCTGACGACCATGCCGTTTTCGGCGGGGACCGGCGCTTGCGATGCAGCGAGCGCGGCACCACAACAAGCGGCTGACGCGATGAGGGTGAGTGCATGCAGTGGGAACTTCATGAAGGTGTCTCCGGAAAGATGGGGAAGCGCCGGCTCAGGCGAGCGGCGACACATCGAACTCACCCGCCAACGCGGCCCACACTTTCGGCGCCGTCAGCGGCATCTGCAGGCGCTCGGCCGCACGGCCGACGCCGGCGTGGTCGAGCGCGTCGATCACCGCGTTGACGACCGCCGGTGTCGCGCCGATCGTGCCCAGCTCCCCCACGCCTTTCACACCGAGCAGGTTGGTCAGGCAAGGGATCGTGGTGTCGAAACGGGTCTCGAAAAACTGCCTGCACAGGTCGGCGCGCGGCATCGCGTAGTCCTGGAAGCTGGCGGTCAGCATCTGGCCGCTCTCGCTGTCGTAGACCACGCGTTCGCACAGCGCCTGGCCCAGGCCCTGCACGACGCCGCCTTCGATCTGGCCGGAAGCGATGGTCGGGCTCACGACACGCCCGATGTCGTTCACCGACGCGTAACTCGCCACGTCGACGTGGCCCGTGTCGGGGTCGATCTCGACCTCGCACACATGGCAGCCGTTCGGCCAGGTCGGGCCGCCGACCACCGCGGTGGCGTCGATGAAGATGCGCCGCTCGGACTGCTTGGCCGCAAGCTCGAACAGGCCGATGCCGACATCGGTGCCGACCACCGTGAAGCGGCCGGCGCCGTATTCCACGTCGACCGCCGCCACTTCGAGCGCTTCGCTCGCAAGCTGCTTGCTGTGTTCGATGCTGCGCTCGGAAGCGACACGCACCGCCGAGCCGCCGGTGAACAGCGAGCGCGAACCGGCGCTCCCGAAGCCGTTCGCGCGGTCGGTGTCGCCTTGCAGAACACGCACCTGCTGCGGCGACACGCCGAAGGTGTCGACCACCAGCTGGATGTAGCTGGTGGCGATGCCCTGCCCCATGGCCTGCGTGGCCGAGCCGATCTCGATGAAGCCGTCGGCGGTGATGTTGACGCTGGCCGTCTCTTCCAGCGCGTTGCCGCCGGTCCATTCGAGAAAGCTCGCGATGCCGCGGCCGCGCAGTTTGCCGTTCGCTTCGGTGGCGGCGCGCCGGGCGTTGAAGCCGTGCCAGTCGGCCAGCGCCAGGCCCTGGTCGAGCACCTGCTCGAAACGCCCGCTGTCGTAGACCTGCGCCATCGCGTTCGTGTAAGGCATCTGCTCGGGACGGACCATGTTGATGCGGCGCAGCTCGGCCGGATCCATCTTCAGCTTGCGTGCGGCCGCGTCGAACAGGCGCTCGGTGATGTAGATCGCCTCGGGCCGGCCGGCGCCGCGGTAGGCGCCGGTGGTGGCGGTGTTGGTCGTCACCGCCAGGTAATGCAGGTCGACGGTCTGGATGTCGTAGATGCTGGTCGAGACCCACGGGCCGATCAACACCTGGATCGCCACGCCGGTGGCGGTGGCGTACGCGCCGATGTTGGCCAGCGAACGCACGCGCAGCGCGAGCACACGGCCGTTCGTGTCGAGCGCGAGTTCGGCGCGGCTGACCACGTCTCGGCCGTGCACCGCCGACAGAAAGTCTTCGACGCGCTCGGCCTGCCAGCGCACCGCGATCTGCAGCTCGCGCGCGGCATACGCGACGACGATGTCTTCGGGGTGGATGCCGGTCTTCATGCCGAAGCCGCCGCC
>JBDTVC010000480.1:0-2553 GCA_040007475.1 Burkholderiales bacterium | reverse complement strand
CGGCCTGGCGCGTCTGCTTGGCCATCTCCTTGACGATGCCGGTCGTGCTGTCGGGTTCGAAGCCGCCGGTGTCGACGACGATGAACTCGTGCTCGCCGATGCGGCCGTCGCCGTAGTGACGATCGCGTGTCAGCCCGGCGAAGTCGGCCACGATCGCGTCGCGGGTCTTCGTCATCCGGTTGAACAGCGTGGACTTGCCGACGTTCGGCCGGCCCACGATGGCGATCACGGGTTTCATGGTGGCATCACTGCGGGCGGAATGCGAACAGGCCGCCGTTGCGCGTGACGACCATCATCACGGTGCCCACCGCGACCGGTTGCGCAGCAATGGCGCTGCCATCGGTCGTGAGGCGCAACAACGCCTCGCCGCTCTCGCGTGCCAGCAGATGCAGCGTGCCATCGGCATCGCCGAACACCACCGTCTTGCCCACGCTGAGGGGCGCGCTAAGCGAGCGGTACAGCAGCTTGTCGGAGGTCCACGCGACTTCGCCGTTGGACTTCCATGCGGTGATGCGATCCGACGCATCCGCGGCGAAGACGAACTCCGCGTCGGCCGCGACCGCGTCGGTGCCGCCGATGTTCTTGCTCCACACGGTCACGCCGCGTTGCGCGTCGACGCAGCCCACCGCCGCCTGGAACGAGCGGGCGCACATCACGTCGCCGACACGGGTGGCCGGGCCGACGAGATCGGCCAGCCGCTCGATCTCGTTCGCGCCGCGCGGTGAGCCCACGACCGCCTCCCAGCGCACCTCGCCGGTGAGCGGATCGAGGCCGGCCATGCGTGGGCCCTGGCCAGCGACCAGCGTGTCCTTGAAGGCGCTCAGCACACCCGACTGCGCGAGCGTGAGCGGGTCGCCCGGGCGCTGCGCGATCCAGAGCTTGCGGCCATCGAGCGCGTCGAAGGCCTGCACGGCGCGGTCCACACCGACCACGAAGACGCGTTCGCCGGCCACCAGCGGTGCCGTCGTCACGCGGGCGCCGAGCGGCTTGCGCCACTTGACGGCACCCTGATCGAACACGACGAGCTCGCCATCACGCGTCACCACGGCCGCGAAGCGGCCATCGCTGCCGACCCCGGCACTGAGCTTCGCGCCGGCACTGCCGCGCCAGACCTCGCGACCCGAGGCCGCATCGAGCGCCAGCACGGTGCCTTCGTTGCCAGCGACGACGAACATGCCCTTGACCACGGCGACCGCGAGCGGGAACTGCACGCCCTCGATGCGGTGGTTCCAGGCCGGCACGCCGCCGATCTTCGGCGTCAGCGGCTCCAGCGGCTGCGGCTTGGGCTTGCTCGCGGCGCAACCGGCGAGAAGCGCGACGATGGCCAGCGCCGCGGCCAGCGATCGGCCGATCACTGCACAGCCTCCGTCTTGGCGGCCACCGGTGCGGCCCCCATCGCGGTGAGCTTGGCCTCGACCAGGCGGCGGTACTCCACCTTCGCGTCCATCGCGGTCCAGGCCTTGGTGTAGGCCGCCTTCGCTTCGTCGGTCTTGCCCTGCGCCATCAGCACATCGCCGCGACGGTCGGCAACGAGCGCGCCGAACTCGCTGGCGCCGTCCTTCAGCACCACGGCATCGAGCCGCTTCAGCGCCTCATCGTACTTCTTCTGGTCGAGCAGCACGCCAGCCGCGCGCAGCCGGGCAATCGTCTGGTACTCGGCCTCGGTGGCGTTGGCCTCGACCCAGCCCAGGGTGGCCAGCGCCTCATCGGGCTTGCCCTTCTCGAACTGCAGCTTGGCCGCCATCAGGCCACCCTGCTCGGTGAACGCCGTGCCCGCAAAGCGTCCCTTCATGTCGGCGAAGACGCGCGTCGCCTGGTCGACATCACCGGCCTGGACGGCCTTGTCGAGCTGGTCGTACATCGAGCCGGCCTTGCTGGCCTGATCGCGCTGGTACCAGTTCCAGCCGTTCCAGGCCGCGTAGCTGCCGAGCGCAGCGACCAGCAACCAGGTGACGACGTTGCCGTATTTCTTCCAGAAGGCTTTCAGCTGGTCGAGCTGTTCCTGTTCTTCGAGATCGAGATTGGTGGCCATGGACGGGAGCGTTCCGATTCGTGAGTGCGGGATTATGCGGTGCGCAGTTCGGCAGCCCAGGCTGCGGCCTGGACCAGCGGCAAGGTGCGCTGCGGTGTTGCGGCGTCGCGCAGCGACTTGAGAGCAACCTCGCCACGCGCGAGTTCATCGGCGCCGAAGATCAGCGCGTAGTGCGCGCCGCTGGCATCGGCGCGCTTGAACTGCGACTTGATGTTGCCCCAGCTCGCCGCGCCGGCGCCGTGCATCAGCACGTTCAGGCCGGCAGCGCGCAGCGTCTCGCAGGTGGTCATGGCCGCGGCGAGCGCGGCGATGTCGGGCACAACCGCGAAGACATCCGGCGCGGTCGCAGGCGGCGCGATGCCGACGGTCTCGAGCAGCAGCAGCATCCGCTCCACGCCCATGCCCCAGCCGACCGCTGGCGTCGGCTTGCCGCCGAGCTGCTCGAACAGGCCGTCGTAGCGCCCGCCGCCGCAGACCGTGCCCTGCGAGCCGAGCTTGTCGGTGACCCACTCGAACACGGT
>JBDTVC010000479.1:0-2580 GCA_040007475.1 Burkholderiales bacterium | reverse complement strand
CGGCCAAGCAGGTGATCCTGCAGAAGATCCGCGACGCCGAGCGCGAGATGCTGCTCAACGATTTCATGTCGCGCGGCGAGAAGGTCTTCGTGGGTACGGTCAAGCGGCTGGACAAGGGCGACATCATCGTCGAGAGCGGCCGCGTCGAAGGCCGCCTGAAGCGCTCTGAAATGATCCCCAAGGAAAACCTGCGCAGCGGTGACCGCGTGCGCGCTTTCCTGATGGGCATCGACAACACGCTGCGCGGCCCGCAGATCATGCTCTCGCGCAGCGCGCCGGGTTTCATGATGGAGCTGTTCGCGCAAGAGGTGCCCGAAATCGAGCAGGGCCTGCTTGAGATCAAAAGTTGCGCCCGCGACCCCGGCAGCCGCGCCAAGATTGCCGTCGTCAGCCACGACCGCCGGGTCGACCCGATTGGCACCTGCGTGGGCGTGCGCGGCTCGCGCGTCAACGGCGTCACCAATGAAGTGGCCGGTGAGCGCGTCGACATCGTGCTGTGGTCCGACGACCCCGCGCAGTTCGTGATCGGCGCGCTGGCGCCGGCCAACGTGCAGAGCATCGTCGTCAACGAAGAAACGCATGCGATGGACGTGGTGGTGGACGAGGAAAACCTGGCCATCGCGATCGGCCGTGGCGGCCAGAACGTGCGCCTGGCGTCCGAGCTGACGGGCTGGCGCATCAACATCATGACGGCCGAGGAGTCGCAGGCCAAGCAGGGCGCCGAGTCCGATTCGGTTCGCAAGCTGTTCGTCGACAAGCTCGACGTCGACGTGGAAGTCGCCGACATCCTGATCGCCGAGGGCTTCACCAGTCTCGAAGAAGTCGCCTACGTACCGATGCAGGAAATGCTCGAGATCGAGAGCTTCGACGAAGACACGGTGACTGAGCTGCGCACCCGCGCGAAGGATGCGTTGTTGACGATAGACATCGTGCGCGAAGAAAAGGTGGACAAGGTTTCGCAGGACTTGCGGGACCTCGAAGGCCTGGACGCAGAGATCATTGCGAGGCTGTCGGACGGCGGCATCAACACACGCGACGACCTGGCCGATCTGGCGGTCGACGAGTTGACCGAGATGTCCGGCATCGACGAAGAGCACGCCAAGACGCTGATCATGAAGGCGCGCGAGCACTGGTTCACCACTTGAAGCAACACGAAGACTCGCTGCACAGCAAGCTACACACGCAAGGAACGTACACATGGCCGTGACCACCGTTGCCCAGTTCGCTGCAGAGCTCAATCGCTCGACCGCGACGCTGCTTGAGCAGCTCCACTCGGCCGGCGTGGCGAAGGCATCGACCGACGATGCGCTGACCGAAACCGACAAGGAGCGTCTGCTCGATCACCTGCGTTCCGCGCACGGCGTGGCCGGCGCCGAGCGCCGCAAGATCACGCTCACCCGCAAGTCGACGAGCGAGATCAAGCAGGCCGATTCGAGCGGCAAGGCGCGCACGATCCAGGTCGAGGTGCGCAAGAAGCGCACCTTCATCAAGCGCGACGATGCGCCCGCCGCCGAGGAGCCGACCGAGCCGGTGATCGACGATGGCGAATTGCAGCGCCGTGAAGTCGAAGCCCAGGCGCAGGCCGAGTTGCTGCGCCGCCAGGAAGAAGACCTGGCTGAAAAGCGCCGCCTGCGTGAAGAGCAGGAAACGCGTGACCGCGAGGCCGCCGAAGTGCGGGCTCGTGAAGCCGCCGAAAAGCAGGCGGCCGAAGCCGCCGCAGTGGCGCTCGCGAGTGCGGCCGCGAGCAAGACACCAGCCAAGGCGACTGAAGCCAAGCCGGCTGCCGCGCCAGTGGCCGCCGCAGCGCCCGTGGCTGCTGCGGAACCAGTCAAGCCCGCGCTGCGTGTGATCAAGGCCGCCGACGTCGTTGACGAAGAGAAGCAGCGCGCCACCGACCTCGCCAAGCGCCGCAAGGCCGCCGAAGACGAAGCCGCGGCCATCCGCGTGATGATGAACGCGCCGAAGAAGGTGCTCGTCGCGAAGCCTCCCGAAGAGGCCAAGCCGGCAGTCGAGATCAAGGGCACGATCCACAAGAAGGTCGGGGCACCGGGCGCCGCCACCACCACCGCCGTGGCCAAGCCCGGCGACAAGAAGGCCGTCAAGTCCGAAAAGCTCTCGTCGAGCTGGGCCGACGACGCCAAGAAGCGCAGCGCGCTCAAGCCCGGCGCGCGTGCACCGGCGGGCGCGGGCCGTCCGGGCTGGCGCGCGCCGCGCACCGGCCGCCGCGGCGACCGCAACGACGGCGCGCCGTCGTCGTTCGTGGCGCCGGTCGAAGCGCAGGTGCAGGAAGTGCACGTGCCGGAAACCATCAGCGTCGCCGACCTGGCGCACAAGATGTCGGTCAAGGCCTCCGAGGTCATCAAGCAGTTGATGAAGCTCGGCCAGATGGTCACGATCAACCAGCAGCTCGACCAGGAAACGGCCATGATCCTCGTCGAGGAGATGGGCCACAAGGCGTTTGCCGCGAAGCTCGACGACCCGGAGGCCTTCCTCGAAGAGGGTGTCGAGGAGAGCACCGCGGAGGCGTTGCCGCGCGCGCCGGTCGTCACCGTGATGGGCCACGTCGACCACGGCAAGACC
>JBDTVC010000478.1:0-2631 GCA_040007475.1 Burkholderiales bacterium | reverse complement strand
TTCAAGCACTTCATGGCCTACAAGAACGCGATCATGGCCGACGACGAGGTGCTGGTGAACAGCTTCACCCGCGCGCTCGAGCTCGGCGCGCTGCCGACCGTGCACGCCGAGAACGGCGAGCTGGTGTTCCAGATGCAGCAGCGCCTCGTGGCGCAAGGCATCACCGGCCCCGAAGGCCACCCGCTTTCGCGCCCGCCCGCAGTCGAGGCCGAGGCCGCCGAACGCGCGATCCGCATCGCCGAGGTGCTGGGCGTGCCGCTGTACATCGTGCACGTCAGCTGCGAGGACTCGGTCAACGCGATCATCCGCGCGCGCAGCCATGGTCAGCGCGTCTACGGCGAGGCGCTGGCCGGGCATCTGACCATCGACGAGTCGGTCTACCAGAACAAGGACTGGGACATCGCCGCGGCCCACGTGATGAGCCCGCCGTTCCGCGCCAAGCACCACCAGGACGCGCTGTGGGGCGCGCTCGCCGCCGGCCACCTGCACACGACCGCGACCGACCACTGCGCGTTCTGCGGCGAGCAGAAGGGCATGGGCCGCGACAGTTTCGCGAAGATCCCGAACGGCTGTGCGGGCGTGGAAGACCGCATGTCGGTGCTGTGGAGTGCCGGCGTCAACACCGGCCGCCTCACGCCGAACGAGTTCGTGAAGGTCACGTCGACCAACGCCGCGCAGATCTTCAACCTCTACCCGCGCAAGGGTGCGATTCAAGCCGGCAGCGATGCCGACCTCGTCGTCTGGGATCCGAACGCGACGAAGACGATCACGACAAAGGGCAGCATCAGCAAGGTCGGCTACAACGTGTTCGAGGGCCGGCAGGTGATGGGCTTGGCCGTGGTCACGCTGTCGCAGGGCAAGATCGTCTGGATGAACGGCGAACTGCGCACCGAGCGCGGTGCCGGCCGCTACGTGAAACGCCCAGCCTTCGCGCCGATGTTCGAGGCCGCCAAGCGCCAGGCCGCCGCCCACGCGCCGCACGCCGTGGCCCGCGCTTGAACCGGAACGTGCCGATGCCCAGCAACGCAGATATCCGCCCCGGCCGCCTCTCGGCCTGCCAGTACACCGACAACTTCAGCGACGCCCACCCGCCCCTGACCGCGATGCAGGCCTTGATCGAGGCCGAGCGCTGCTACTACTGCTATGACGCCCCGTGCGTCAACGCCTGCCCGACCGGCATCGACATCCCGTCGTTCATCCGGCGCATCGGTGAAGACAACGTGCGCGGCGCGGCGAAGGCGATCCTCGAGGCCAATGTGTTCGGTGGCATGTGCGCGCGCGTGTGCCCGACCGAGGTGCTGTGCGAGCAGGCCTGCGTGCGCAACACCAGCGAAGACAAGCCAGTCGAGATCGGCATGCTGCAGCGGCACGCGACCGACGCGTACTTCAAGGCGCCTGATCGTGATCGATCGCCGATGTTCAACCGGCTCGGGCCGACCGGCAAGCGCATCGCGGTGATCGGTGCCGGCCCGGCGGGCCTGGCCTGCGCGCACCGTGCGGCGATGCTCGGCCACGAGGTCACGGTGTTCGAATCGAAGCCGAAGCCGGGTGGCCTCAACGAGTACGGCCTCGCGACCTACAAGACGACCGATGGCTTCGCGCAGAAGGAGATCGACTGGTTGCTGGCCATCGGCGGCATCACGATCCAGTACGGTCAGGCGCTGGGCGAGCAGGTGTTCCTCGCGAACCTGGGCTTGGTCTACGACGCGATCTTCATCGGCATCGGCCTCGGCGGCGTCAACGCGCTCGGGCTCGCCAGCGAGTTCACGCCGGGCGTCGGCAACGCGGTCGACTTCATCGCCGGCCTGCGGCAGACGAGCGACTACGCCGCCCTGCCGGTTGGCCGCCGCGTCGTCGTGATCGGCGGCGGCATGACGGCGGTCGATGCGGCAGTGCAGTCGCGCAAGCTCGGCGCGCAGGAGGTGACGATCGTCTACCGCCGCGACCAGGCGCGCATGCCGGCCTCGAAGCACGAGCAGGAATGGGCGCAGCTGAACGGCGTGACGATCCGCGAGTGGAGCGTGCTGAGAGCGCTCGACACCGAGAACGGCCATGTGCAGGGCGCGACCTTCGTCGAGGTGGCCGACATCAAGGGCCGCCTCGAAGTCACCGGCAAGCACTGGAGCATCGAGGCGGACACGGTGCTGAAGGCGATCGGCCAGACGCTGGTGCTGGCCGACCCGACGCTGGCCACGCTCGCGTTGACCTCCGGCCGCATCTCGGTCGATGCCGAAGGCCGCACCTCGATGGCGAAGATCTGGGCCGGTGGCGACTGCACCTACGGCGGCCGCGACCTCACGGTCGAGGCGGTCGAGCACGGCAAGATCGCCGCGTACTCGATCGACCGCGCGCTCGGCTTCGTGCGGCACGATGCCGGCTCGAAGCGCCTGCGCAAAGCCGCTGCCTGATCCTCTTTCGGAAGCACACGATGGCCGACCTCAGCACCACCTTCGCGGGCATTCGCAGCCCCAACCCGTTCTGGCTCGCGTCCGCACCGCCGACCGACAAGGAGATCAACGTCGTCCGCGCCTTCGAGGCCGGCTGGGGCGGCGTCGTCTGGAAGACGCTGGGCGAAGCCGGCCCGCCGGTCGTCAACGTCAACGGCCCGCGCTACGCGGCGCTGTACTCGCA
>JBDTVC010000477.1:0-2637 GCA_040007475.1 Burkholderiales bacterium | reverse complement strand
GGCTCGAGCGCGTGCCGACCTACAAGGACCAGATGGACAAGCTGAAGGACCGCGACCTCGCGACCTACGGCTTTCTCGGCTACCCGCTGCTGCAGGCGGCCGACATCCTGATCTACAAGGCTGCGTTCGTGCCGGTCGGTGAAGACCAGTCCTCGCACGTCGAGCTCACGCGCGAGGTTGCCCGCCGCTTCAACCACCTCTACGGCCGCGAAGCCAACTACGAGGAGTTGGCGCAGGCCGTCGTGAAGAAGATGAGCAAGAACGACGCGAAGGCGTTCGAGACCGCGCGCAAGGCCTTCCAGCAGTCCGGCGGCGAGGAGTTGCTCACGCAAACCCGCGCGCTGATCGACGGCAGCGGCGCACTCAGCGCCGCCGACCGCGAGCGTCTCGAAGGCTATCTGCGCGGCGCCGGCAAGACCATCCTGCACGAACCGCAGGCGCTGCACACCGAAGTCAAGAAGCTGCCCGGCCTGGACGGCGCGAAGATGAGCAAGAGCTATGGCAACGGCATCTCGATGCGCGAGGAGCCGGCCGAGGTCGAGCGCAAGATCAAGCGCATGCCCACCGACCCCGCGCGCGTGCACCGCACCGACCCGGGTGATCCGGACAAATGCCCGGTGTGGCAGTTCCACCTCGTGTATTCAGACGAGTCGACGCAGAAGTGGGTACGCGATGGCTGCACCAGCGCCGGCATCGGCTGCCTCGATTGCAAGAAGCCTGTGATCGAGGCGATCCAGCGCGAGCAGGCGCCGTGGCGCGAGCGTGCTGAAGCGTACCTCGCGAATCCGAAGCAGGTGCACTGGATCCTCGAGGTCGGCACCGAGCAGGCACGCGGCGTGGCCCGCGCGACGATGCGCGACGTGCGCTCGGCGATGGGCCTGAACTACTGAGCTATCGCGTCGCACCCAGCGCGTCGGCGACGGCCTGCGCGCTGAACCCGACGAGGCGCCGCCCGCGCACCAGCAGCACTGGCGTGCCCGGCGCCGTCAGCGTCGCGTAGACCTCGGCACAGGGCGCATCGCGTTCGATCAGGCATTCGCTGAACGGCACATCGTTCGCGTTGAACCAGGCCCGCGCCTGTGCGCAGTAGATGCAGGTCGTCGACGCGATCATCTGGATGTCGCCCGGCTTCGCAAGTGCCGCGACCTGCGACCCCAGCCGCACCTGCGTCCAGCCCTGCAGCACCTTCATGCCCGCCGCGGCGGCCACGACCAGCACGATCAGCGGCAGCGTACGCCTCGCGTTCACATCGCCGCCGTGACCACCATCTCGATCTTCCATTCGGGCTTGGCCAGGTTGGCCTGCACCGTCGCGCGCGGCGGTGCGTCGCCGGGCGCGACCCAGTCTTCCCAGACCTCGTTCATCGCGGCGAAGTCGGCCAGGTCCTTGATGAATATCTGGCAGCGCAGGATGTGCGCCTTGTCGGTGCCGGCTTCCTTCAGCAGCGCGTCGATCGCGGCGAGCACCTGCGCCGTCTGGCCGCGGATGTCCTGGCTCGCGTCGCCAGCGACCTGGCCGGCGAGATAGACCGTCCCGTTGTGGATCGTCATCTCCGACATGCGATCGCCGACATGGAATCTGCGCAGTCCGTGGGTCATCGTTTGGCTCCGTGCTTGTGTGAATGGTGGGATGAGTGCGGGTGCGCCGGCGCGGCGCCGCCGGCCTTCTGGCCGAGCTTGCTCTCGGTCCCCTTGAGCAATTTCTGGATGTTCGCGCTGTGGCGCCAGACGAGCAGCGCGCCCATCACGAACACCGCCACCGCCACCGGCCCGCCGCCCCAGATCAGCACCTGGTAGAACGGCGCGAACACCGCGGCGACGAGCGCCGCGAGCGACGAATAGCGTGTGAACACGGCGACGATGATCCAGGTCGCGAGCGTCGCCAGCCCCAGCCAGGGATTCAGGCCCAGCAGCACGCCGGCCGCCGTGGCCACGCCCTTGCCGCCCTTGAAGCGGAAGAACACCGGCCACAGGTGGCCGACGAAGGCGGCCAGCGCCACGAGCGCGAGCGTGCCCTCGAACAGGCCATGAGGAACGCCCAGTTCCTTCACCAGGATCACCGGGACGAAGCCCTTCAGTGCATCGAGCAGCAGCGTCAGCACCGCCGCGGCCTTGTTGCCCGAGCGCAGCACGTTGGTCGCGCCGGGGTTGCCCGAGCCGTAGGTGCGCGGGTCGTTCAGGCCCATCAACCGGCTGACGATGACCGCGAATGACAGGGAGCCGATCAGGTAGGCGGCGAGCGTGGCGATCGCGGGGTAGAGGTCGGTCATGGGATGACGAGGTCGCTGCAGGGCTGGCTATTCTGCGCCCGCGCTCACAGCGCGCAGCTCACGGGCTTCGCGGCGAGCAGCTCGGTCAGCACCACAGGCGCGATGCCGACCAGATAGCCGCGCCGCCCGCCGTTGATGCAGATGCGCTCCAGCGCCAGGATGCTCGCCTCGACGTACACCGGCATCGCCTTCTTGACGCCGAACGGCGAGGTGCCGCCGACCATGTAGCCGCTGTGGCGCTGCGCCACGTCGGGCTGGCACGGCTCGACCGACTTCGCGCCGATGCCGCGCGCGAGGTTCTTCGTGCTGACCTGCTTGTCGCCGTGCATCAGCACGATCAGCGGCTGTGCGCGCTCGTCCTGCATCAC
>JBDTVC010000476.1:0-2654 GCA_040007475.1 Burkholderiales bacterium | reverse complement strand
GCCCTACGGATGGATCCCGCAGCTGCCGCAGCAATAAGGTGACAGCAACTCTGCTAGCGGCTGAGGTGTCCGGAGTGAACGCTCGCCGCTAGTCCTTGACCGCAGTGGCACCGTACCATTCAGGCCGCCACCGCCCAGCCGAAATTGATGTCGCGCGCATTGGCGCTCGCATCCGCTGGAGCAAGGCGACCATCTATGCGGCAATGTACTACCGTCGCGTTGTCGTCCCATTTCGCACTGATGATCTCCACCGCAGAGACGGGCTCACCGATTCGTGCCGGGAAAATTCTTGTTTGCTGCAGGGCCTCGTAGCGTTCACGCGGCAGCGCGACCTGCGCGAAGCTTTGGCTTTGCCACAGACTCGTGCGATTCGGGCAGCTTCGGTGCGCGACCAGCTTCAAGTAATTGAGACAGCTCTGGGAGATCGGGTGCCTGTCAAAAGGAAAGAGACTACTGTGCTCGCTACGGCGGCAGGCTGACGATCATCGGGCCTGGACGGGTGGCTTTAATTTCCTGTCCGCTTTGCCCCGCGGTGGGATCGTCACCTTCGCCTCAGTCCCCTGGTTTTCCCCCGCCCATCGACAGCGTTGTGCCGTCGGCGAGCTTCGTGCTGAAGAACGCGCCGCCGTTGGCACCATCACGCAGAGGGCGGTAGACGACGGTGATCGCGTCGCCTGGTTTGAGCGTGGTTCGCTTCCATCCGCGCCGCTCGAGGTAGTTGGGGCTCATTCCCTCGAAGCCGAACACATCGCTGCCGCCTTTGGCATTGGCGACGTCGATCCAGATCCAGATATGCGGGTTGGTCCACTGGACCTTCTTGACAGTGCCCGCCACCGTCTTCTGGGACGACATGTCGAACATTGCGAACGAGTGGTGCGCGACGGCGAAGCTCGACGCGGCCGTGACAGCAAGCGCGAACAGTCCGGTGGAGAATGCGTGCCTCACTGATCTACTCCTTGAGGTTGATGCCGGACTTGCCGGTCGCGTCGACGAAGTTGCGATTGTTTTCCTCACACACGTACTCGGAGATCGTCCAGTCGCGGTGGCGCCTCAGCGTGGCGCTGGACGTGCTGGGTGCCGTCAGCGCGTCGGGATCGGTGATCGTCGTCTCGATCGTCATCGTGTCAGGGTCGGTGAGCCGGAAGCGTTCGACGATCTTCATCTTGTCGCCGTGGCCGACGCCGCGCGCCAGCGCCACGATGTCGTTGAAGCCGACGGTCTCGGCCACCAGCGTGTCGCCCTCCAAGTGGCCGATCGACGTGCCGAAGAACTTCGGATCCGGTTCGGCCGGCAGCGGGCGGCCGTCGGTGTAGATGTGGCGCACCTGGGTGTACGCCTCGATGACGATGGTCAGCTTGCCCGGTGTGAGCAGGAACTCCATCGGATATGGCTGGCCCATGATGCCGGGCATGCCCGGTGGCAGGCAGTTGGCCGTCTCGTTGTCTTCCGGTGCGGGTGCTTTGGCTGCAGCGGCGCGCATGGCTTCGTACTTCGGCGTAAAGGACATGACGCCGCCGCGGGCGCGGCCCGTGGCGGCGGCTGGTGCGGCGGTGCTGGCACCTGCGACGCGCGGAGGTGCGGGTGCCGCGCCTCGTTCCCACACTCCGTTCAGGTCAGGCAGTTTCGCTAGCGCGGCCCAATCCGCGGCCGTCGGGGCCTTCGATACGAACACCTGGGCCAGGGCCGGTGCCTCCAGCGCCAAGCATGCGAGTACGGTCAATGTGGTTTTCATCATGCGGTCGGATAATCGCCGAAGCAATTCTGGAACGCCAGCGGTGCGACCCGCCGGCTCGGCAGCTACAGCAACAACTCATTGTGGCTTCGCCAGGCTTGTCGACTCCGGGCAGCGAATTGATGACCGCGAGACGCGTACCCCATTCCAGGTAAGCGACCAGCGCAGAGCGAAGCCCCGGGTCATCGGGCACGCCCGCCTCATCGACACACTGAAGCAGCAACTGCATCCAGCGCTGCCGTTGCTCTTCGGTCAGGGCGCGGCAGGAGTTGATCAATGACTAATCAAGTGCATTCAATGAGAAATCATCAAAAAGAACTATTGTTGCTTTTCCTGACCGTCTTGTGATTCCATGCGCAAGAGTGCTTCGCGAATCGAAGAATGGCGAGAAAAAAATAATTGGATCAATTTGGGGGAGGGATATGAAAAACGCGTATTGGCAGGGTCATTCGGTTGCGGCCTCGATTGCCGCGATTCTCGCGGGCATTTCCATGGCCTCGCAGGCGCCAGCCGCTCTTGCAGCCGAGCCCGCGGCGGACGAGCTCTCAGAAGTCACCGTTACAGGTTCACGCATCACGCGTCGCGACTATGAGGCCAACAGCCCGCTAGTCACCGTCGAAAGCGCAGCCCTCGAGCAGCGCGCCGGGCTGAACGTAGAGTCCTACCTCAATCAGCTGCCCGCCTACAACCCCGCTGCGTCGGCCCAAGTCAAGGGTGGCCTGGGTGGCAACTCCGACGTGCAGGTCTCACCAGTCAATACCATCGGCATCGCGTCGATCTCCCTGCGCGGATTCGGGGCGAATCGCAGCCTTGTGCTGGTGGATGGCCGCCGCGCCGTCCCGATCAACTCTTTGATGGTGGTGGACGTCAATGGTATTCCCTCCTCGATGATCCGCCGCGTGGAGATCATCTCCGGCGGCGC
>JBDTVC010000475.1:0-2654 GCA_040007475.1 Burkholderiales bacterium | reverse complement strand
CGATGCGGCCGTCGTCGAACTTGGGGCCGACCAACTGGCGCTCCCAGAGCTTGGCCGTGTAGACGCGAACGATGTCGTACTCACCGGCCTTGAAAGCCTCGGTGGCCACGTCCTCGTCCTGGTAGAGCCGGTAGACGATGCGGTCGAAGTTGAACATGCCGCGCCGCACCGGCAAGTCACGCGCCCAGTAGTCCGGGTTGCGCTGGAACTCGATGCGGCGGCCCGAGTCGGTGCGGGCCACCGTGTACGGGCCGCTACCGATCGGCGGCTCGTCGACGACCTGGTCGAATGGCGGGTGCGTGCCGTCGGGCTTCATGCCCCACTTGTGCGAGAAGACCGGCAGGCGCCCGAGCTTGAAAATCTGGTCGGTGGACTTGTCGTTCAACTCGAAGCGGATCGTCCGCGGATCCATCACGACGGCCCGCGCGACGCCTTCGTAGTCGGTGTTGTAGCGGGGTTCGACGAACTTGCCCGTCAGCGTGTCGAAGCTGAACTTCACGTCTTCGCTCGTCACCGGATCGCCGTTCGAGAAGCGCGCCTTCGGGTTCAGGCGGAAGGCGATCGACGATTTGTCGGGCGCGACCTGCATCGCCTCGGCCAGCAGGCCGTACATGGTCTGGGTCTCGTCGGCGGCGAGGAAGGCCAGGGTGTCGATCATGAAGATCGGTACCCCCGCCGGCGAGTTGCCCTTGATCGTGTAGGTGTTGAGCTTGTCGAAGCTGGTGCGGCGGTCGGAGTTCGGCAGGTAGAGCGTGCCGCTCTTGGGCGCCGCCGGGTTCACGTAGCCGAAGTGGTCGTAGTCGGCCGGGTACTTCGGCGCGCCGAATGCGGCGTAGGCGTGCACCCAGTTCGCCGCCGCCACCGGTGCCGACGCGGCAGGTGCGACGGGAACGGCCGCCAGCGCTTGGCTGCCGGCCAGCACCAACAGGACAACCCAACGGAGCATCAGGCGACGGCCTTGGCCGCGGGCTTCAACAGCGTTGTACAGCGCGCGTGCTGCGGCTCGGCCTTGTCGAGCGCACCGCACACGCCGTCGAGCTGGGTCTGCAGGCGCTTGATCGTGGCCGCGTGCGCGCTGCCCTTGTTCCAGGCCTGGAGCTTCGTGCCGATGCGCTCCAGCGAGCGGCCGCTGCGCTCGTAGAACGCATCGGGCTGCTTCGCCGCCTCGGCGAACAGCTGGCTCGCGGCCTTCTCGATGCGGGCTTCGTCCTGCGGCGCGAGCTCGACGAGCGCGGCCACGAAACTCGAGCCCCATTGCAGCCGCGTCGCCGGGCCTTCGCTCTTGTCGAAGGCCTCCTCGTACCAGCGCAGCGCCTCGGTCTTGTCGCCGCGCTTTTTCGCGTTGCTGGCCAGCTCGGACATCAGGTAGTACGGTGAGTGGCTCTTCGCGAGGTTGGCCTTCAGCAAGGTGTCGGAGTCGGCGCCCAGGCCAGCCTGCTCCAGCAGGTACGCCGCGGAGGTGATCACGGCCTGGCGCTCGTAGCCGTCGGTGATCTCGGTGTCGGCACGCGCGGTCTGTGCGCGGATGTCGGCGAGCAGCGGCTCGGGCAGCTTGACGGCGGCGTCCTTCTTCGCATCGATGCGCGCCAGTTCGACCTGCGCGATCAGCGCCTGCATGCGGTCGGCGCGCGACAGCGTCGCATCGGCCTCGAAGCGCTTGAGCGCCGTGTCGAAGCCCTGCAGCAGCTCGGCGCGTTGCGGCGTGCCGGGCTTGCTGAGCGCGCGGGTGATGTCGGTCGGGTAGTTGGTCAGCATGTCCAGGTGCACGCGCGCGGCGCCCGCATCGGTCAGCAGCCGCAGCAGCGTGGCCTGCGCGGTCGGGTCGGGGCGCGCGGGCATCTTCTCGTCGACCGAGGCGAGTGCTTTCAGGCGCAGGCGCGTCGCGATCTCGGGCTGATCGGCGGGGCAGGCGTCGGCCAATTGCTGGAGCAGCGCGGGCACGCCGCCCTTGCCGACGAGCTGCTGGTGGTCGGTATCCCACGAGTAGAACGCGAGCAGGCGCCAGTCGTTCGGGCTGAGACCCTTGGCGTCGGTCTTGACCTGTGCCAACACGTCCTTCGCCGGCCGCTGCGCGTTCATGCCGAGTGTGAGCACTTGCGTGTAGCGCTCGGCCTCGACCTCACCGGGCAGCCGCGTCAGCTCGGCGCCCTGCGCATTGAACAGCACCATCGTCGGATAGCCGCTGACCTTGAAGCGGCTGCCGAGCTTCTGCGCGCCCGGGCTGTCGCCGTCGACATAGACCGGCACGAACGCGCGCGAGCGCTCGATGAAGTCCTGCCGGTTGAAGAGGGTGGCCTTGACCTGGTTGCACGGTGGGCACCACTTGGCGCCCCAGTACACGAACACCGGTTTGGCTTCTGCCTTCGCGAGCGCGAATGCGGCGTCGACATCGGCGTCGCTGGCGGCCTGCTTCCAGGCGATGCCGGCATCAGCGTGCGCAGCCGGCGCGGCCACGGGCGACGCCGCCTTCGCTACCGGGGGCGGTGCATCGGCGGTCTTCGAGCAGCCGGCGATCAGCACGGCGGCGGTGATGAGCGAAACGGTGATCGTCTTCATGGGGCGTCCGTTTGAATCAGCGCGCAGCATACAAGGAAGCCTAGTCCACCGGCGCCGGAGCATCCCGAACCGCGTCGCCGCGCGGCGCCGCGAACTGC
>JBDTVC010000474.1:0-2657 GCA_040007475.1 Burkholderiales bacterium | reverse complement strand
CGAAGGAGATACACATGAAGGTTTACTACGACAAAGACGCCGACCTGAGCCTCGTCAAGGGCAAGAACGTCACGATCATCGGCTACGGCTCGCAGGGCCACGCGCACGCGCAGAACCTGAACGACAGCGGCGTGAAGGTCACGGTCGGTGTGCGCAAGGGCGGGCCGTCGTGGGCCAAGGCCGAGAAGGCCGGCCTGAAGGTGGCCGACGTGGCCGATGCCGTGAAACAGGCCGACGTCGTGATGATGTTGTTGCCCGACGAGCAGATCGCCGCCGTCTACAAGAACGACGTGGAGCCGAACATCAAACAGGGCGCTTCGCTCGCGTTCGCGCACGGTTTCAATGTGCACTATGGGCAGGTCGTGCCGCGCGCCGACCTGGACGTGTGGATGGTCGCGCCGAAGGCCCCCGGCCACACCGTGCGTTCGACCTACACCCAGGGCGGCGGCGTGCCGCACCTGATCGCCGTGCATGCCGACAAGACCGGCAAGGCGCGCGATCTGGCGCTGAGCTACGCGGCAGCCAACGGCGGCGGCAAGGCCGGCGTGATCGAGACCAACTTCCGCGAAGAGACCGAGACCGACCTGTTCGGTGAACAGGCCGTGTTGTGCGGCGGTGCGGTCGAGCTGATCAAGGCCGGTTTCGAGACGCTGACCGAAGCCGGCTATGCGCCCGAGATGGCCTACTTCGAATGCCTGCACGAGCTCAAGCTGATCGTCGACCTGATCTATGAAGGCGGCATCGCCAACATGAATTACTCGATCTCGAACAACGCCGAATACGGCGAGTACGTGACCGGGCCGAGGATCATCACCGACGAGACCAAGAAGGTCATGAAGCAGGTGCTGAAAGACATCCAGACCGGCGAATACGCAAAGAGCTTCATCGTCGAGAACCGCGCGGGCGCGCCGACGCTGATGTCGCGCCGCCGGATCACCGCCGAGCACCCGATCGAAGTGGTCGGCGAGCAGCTGCGCGCGATGATGCCGTGGATCAAGAAGAACCGGCTGGTCGATCAGTCGAAGAACTGAGCACGCAGGCGTATCCTCGCGCGCATGAACGAAGCTCCGAATCCTGCTGACGACGAGCCCTTGCCCGCGGCCGATACACGACCGCGACGCAAGGGGCTCTACATGTTGCCCAATGCCATCACGCTGGCGGCATTGTTCTCGGGCTTCTACGCAATCGTGATGGCGATCAACGGCCGCTTCGAACTGGCTTGCATCGCGGTGTTCTGCGCCGCAGTGCTCGACAGCCTCGACGGCCGCGTTGCGCGCATGACGAACTCTCAGAGCGCGTTCGGCGAGCAGATGGACAGTTTGTCCGACATGGTCAGTTTCGGGGCTGCGCCGGCGCTGATCGTCTACATCTGGGGCCTGAAGGATCTGGGCAAGGCGGGCTGGATTCCCGCGTTCGTCTACATCTCGGGCGCTGCGTTGCGGCTCGCGCGCTTCAACGTCAACATCGGCGTGGTCGACAAGCGGTTCTTCCAGGGCTTGCCGAGCCCCGCGGCGGCCGCCCTCGTGATCGGCTTGATATGGGTCGTCGATGACGCGGGTTTCAAAGGCGTGTCGCAGATACCTGCGCTGGCATATACCGCTTTCGCGGTGACGCTCTTTGCCGGTCTGTCGATGGTGACGAACGCGCCGTTCTACAGCTTCAAGGTCGTGGGCTCGCGGCGCACCGTTCCTTTCATCGTGATCGTTGCCATTGCGTTGGCGATCGCCTTGGTCGCGCTCGACCCGCCGAAGCTGTTGTTCGCGATCTTCTGCATCTACGGCTTGTCGGGCTACGCCATCTACGGCTGGCGCAGGATGAAGGGCCGGCGCACGAGCGTGATCGTCACCTCGACCGATGACCCCGACGAACAAGGGCTGCACCGCTGAGGCGGTGCGTGTTAGAGTTCGCCCCATGACGTTCCTGCCCGCGATCGCGCTACTGCTTCTTCTAGGAGACCCGCGGGCTCGCTGATCGCACACGTCAACACGTTTCGACCTCAACGGCCCGCATGCAACCAGCAGCGGGCCGTTTGTCATTCAACAGCTGCTGGTCCACCCCGACTCTTCTGGAGCCACCATGTTGAAAAACCCGCAGCAGAAATACCGACCCTTCGCACCGGTTGCGCTCACCGACCGCCGTTGGCCCGACGCCGTGCTGACCGAGGCGCCGACCTGGCTCAGCACCGATTTGCGCGACGGCAACCAGGCGCTCATCGAGCCGATGGACAGCGGCCGCAAGCTGAAGATGTTCCAGATGCTGCTGCGCATCGGCTTCAAGGAGATCGAGGTCGGGTTTCCGTCTGCATCGCAGACCGACTTCGATTTCGTTCGTTTGCTGATCGAGCAGAAGCTGATCCCCGACGACGTGACGATCCAGGTACTGACGCAGGCCCGTGAGCCCTTGATCCGCCGCACCTTCGAGGCGTTGCAAGGGGCGAAGCGCGCGATCGTCCACCTGTACAACGCGACCGCGCCGGTCATGCGACGCGTCGTGCTCGGCATGAGCGAAGACCAGATCGTCGACCTGGCGGTGACGAACACACAACTCGTGAAAGAGCTGGCGCAAGCACAGCCCGACACCGACTTTCGCTACGAGTACTCGCCCGAGATGTTCTCGGGCACCGAACTCGCGTTTTCCAAACGGGTGGTCGATGCGGT
>JBDTVC010000473.1:0-2678 GCA_040007475.1 Burkholderiales bacterium | reverse complement strand
TGCCGGTCAGCAGGCCGAGCAGCGTCATCACCACCGGGAAGAGAAACGGCGTGATGGTCAGCAGGATGCCGACGATCATCGCGCCGCTCATCATGTTGCCGAACAGGCGCACCGCCAGCGCCAGGGTGCGCGAGACTTCGCTGATGACGTTGAACGGCAGCATGATGAACGTCGGTTCGAGGTAGGACTTCAGGTAACCCCCCAGACCTTGTTCGCGGATGCCGAACAGCGGCACCGCGACGAAGACGCACAGCGCCAGCGCGACGGTGGTCGACAGCGATCCGGTCGGCGGCTCGTAGCCGGGGACGACGGTCGCCAGCGCGGCGGCGGCGACGAACAGGAACAGCGTGCCGAGGAAGGCCAGATAGCGCTCTGGCTTGTTCAGACCGACTTCGCGGATCTGCTGCACGATGCCGGTGACGACGATCTCCAGCAGGTTCTGCCAGCGCGAGCGCTGGTGGTCGGTGGACAGTCTGCGCGTGATCCACATCGAGCCGAGCACCAGCACGGCCATCAAGGCCCACGTGAACACGATGGTGCCGTTGAGCTTGAACAGCCCGTGTTGCCAGAAGATCAGTTGGTCAGGGCCGAGGCGCATGGCGGATCAGGTCGCACGGGATGCCAGAAGGTGGCGACGCCATGCGGGCGGTGAGACGAAGGACCAGCCAGCGGGCCGCCCAGAAGCCAAGCAGGCAGGCGAGCAGCCTGCGCCAGTCGCCCGCGGAGACGACGACGAATCCGGCCGCCGCACCCGCCATGCGCAGCAGCAGGCTGCCGCCAACCCACAGCGCTGTGCGTTGCGAATCGAACGCGCGGCGCAGGGTCCACCACAGGCCACCATAGAACAGCAGGCCCAGCGCGCCGCCGGCAGCGCCGGCGAGCATCAGTTCGAACGTCAAGGCTGGCACACCGTTCATGGCTGGTCAGTCGGCGCTTCCGCGGTCGGCGGATCGGCCGGAGCGTCATCGGCCGCGTGCATCGCACGGTCCTGTTGCGCCACCCAGCGCCACGCATTGAGGCAACCGAGAACCAGTCCGGCCATCAGCAAGGCCAGCGACCACGCATGCGTGCCGGGATAGTGCGCATCGAGCCATATTCCCAGAGCAGCGCCCGCGATCGTCGGCACCACCACCGACCAGCCGATCAAGCCCATCGTGCCCAGGCCGAACCATACGCCGGGCGCGCCGTCGCGGCGCGCCCGCAACTTGCGATCGGCCTTCGCGCTCACCTGCCTGGCCAGCAAGTCGGACGGTGTCGGATCACTCGGCATGAAACCTCGCGAAGCGGCCGACGAAGCCACTCTCCAGTTTCCGGGTGGCCGCACGCGCGCTGCGTTCCAGCGCATCCCGCTTCAGGTAGTCGTGCTGCACCGCTTCGCGCAGCCTGCCCAGGTCAGTACCGCTCGACGCGCGCCGCACAGCGACCCGCACCTCGTCGCCAAACTTGACCAGCACGCCTTCATCGACGGCGACAAATACTTCCCCGTCGCCTTCACTCGTGTACGCCAGGATGCCCGGCACCAGGGCGGTGACGCAGTCGCGCCGGTGCGGCAACAGACCAAACGACCCGTCCTGCGATTCGGCGACGATGCGCGACACGCCGGCCACATCGAGCAGGATTCGGGACGGCAGCAGGACCTTAAGGTGCATGCGCCTCCTCGGGCTGCGCCGCCGGGATCGCGCCGATCATGTACAGCGCGCTCTCGGGCCGGTCCTTGAACTCGTCGCGCAGGATGCGTTCACAACCATCGAGCGCGTCGGCGAGGCTGACCAGCTTTCCTTGCAGGCCCGTGAACTGCTCGGTGGTGAAGAAAGGCTGTGTCAGAAAGCGCTCGAGCCGGCGAGCCCTCGCGACCACGTCACGGTCGGCCGGCGACAGCTGCTCCAGGCCGAGCATCGCAATGATGTCCTTCAGTTCCGCATACTTCGCGAGCGTGCGCCGGATCTCCTGTGCCAGCGCGTAGTGCCGCTCGCCGACGATCCCCGGCGTGGCCATCTTGGAATTCGACTGCAGCGGATCGATGGCCGGGAACAAACCTTCTCCCGCCCTTTTTCGCGACAGCACGATTGACGCCGAGAGATGAGAAAACGTGTGCACGGCCGCCGGGTCGGTGAAGTCATCCGCCGGCACATACACGGCCTGGATCGACGTGATCGCGCCGCTGTCGGTGTTGGCAATGCGCTCTTCCAGGCCCGACAGTTCAGTGCCCATCGTCGGCTGGTAGCCCAGGCGCGAGGGCATCTGCCCCATCAGTCCCGAGACCTCGGAGCCGGCCTGGATGAAGCGGAAGATGTTGTCGATGAGCAGCAGCACGTCGCGCTGCTCGTCGTCGCGGAAGTACTCGGCCATCGTCAGGGCGGCCTGGCCGACACGGAAGCGCGCGCCCGGTGGCTCGTTCATCTGGCCGAAGACCATCACCATGTTCTTCAGCACGTCGGCTTTTTTCATTTCGGCATAGAGATCCTGGCCCTCGCGGCAGCGCTCACCGATGCCGCAAAAGATGCTGACGCCCTTGTTCGCGCTCTGGTGCTTGCCGACCATGTTGTGGATCATCTCGGTCAGAAGCACGGTCTTGCCCACGCCCGCTCCGCCGAACAGCCCTGCCTTGCCGCCGGTCTCCAGGGGCACCAGCACGTCGATCATCTTGATGCCGGTCTCGAAGATCACCGACGTGGTCG
>JBDTVC010000472.1:0-2696 GCA_040007475.1 Burkholderiales bacterium | reverse complement strand
GCGACTGCACCTTCTGCAGCCGCCGCCCCCAGATGTAGCGGCGCGGCGAGACGCCCGCATGTTGCCGGAACACGGCGCAGAAGCGCCACATGCTGAGTCCGACCTTGGCGGCCAGCTCATCGAGCGACAGGCGCTCGTCGAGATGCTCGTCGATGTACGTGATGGCCCGGGCGATGCACGGATGGATGGTCACTTTCGGCTCCTTCAGCGGCGGCGTTACTTGCGGTTCCCTGACTGCAAATGGTAGGAGTCGAGTGCAGCAGCTTTGAGCGAAATGCCCTGCATGCAAACGCACCGCATGGCGTTGTGATGGCCTGGATCGGCACAAAGTTTTTTTCAGCAGTCGCGCGCCTCGCCCAGCAAATCCATCCAAGAAACTCTGCGGCACGCCACCTAGAGTGGCTCGTTCCGACCAACAGACGATAGGAGTAGCAATGAAGACTCTCGGCAAGCTTGTCTTCGCGGCGAGCGTGATAGCGGGCCTGGGCGCGGCGACCGTGGCGCAGGCCCATGGCATCTGGTTCGCGCAGCGCTCGAACCAGCTCGCACTGATCTATGGCGTCGGCGCCGACGACCTGGACGCGGTGAAGCGTCTGCCCAAGGTGAAGGCCGTCACGGCTTACGACGAGAACGGCAAGGAGGTGCCGACGCAGCTCGCGCCCAGCGGGCCGCTGCTCGTGGTGAACACCGACAACCAGCCGGCCATCGTCGCCGCCATCCTCGACAACGGCCCGTGGTGCAAGACGCCCGACGGCAAGTGGCACAACAAGGGCAAGGACGAGGTGCCCGATGCGACGATCAGCGAGCACACCGTCAAGTACACGGTGCACCTGCGCCGGCTGAATGTGGTGACGCCCGTGCTGCCCGCCCACAAGCTGCAGATCGTGCCGCTCGTGAAGCAGTTGCCGGAGCAGATGGGCCAGGCACTTACGGTCCGGGTGCTTTATGAAGGCAAGCCCGTGCAGGGCGCGAGCGTGCAGCCCGACTACGTCACCGACCCCGACTCCGAACCGGTGAAGACCGGCGCCGACGGCACCGCGACGATCAAGGTGCGCAACCAGGGCCTCAACGTCGTCGTTGCAACCCTCGTCACGCCGCCTGCGAATCCTGCGAAGACGAACCGCGACGAACACCTGGCGACGCTGTCGTTCGTGCTGCCGCACCTGCCCGAGTGACCTTTGCCGACACCATCCGGGACGGGACCATGAAGACTTACCAATGCACCTTCTGCGGCTTCATCTACGACGAGGCCGCCGGAATGCCCGAGGAGGGCATCGCCGCCGGCACCCGCTGGGAAGACATCCCCGCCGACTGGGAGTGCCCGGAGTGCGGCGTCTCGAAGGCCGACTTCGAGATGGTGGCGATGGCATGACCTTGCCCGTCGTCATCGTCGGCAGCGGTCTCGCCGGCTACACCGTGGCGCGCGAGTTCCGCAAGCTCGATGCGGCCACGCCGCTCGTCGTGGTGAGCCGCGACGACGCGGCGTTCTACTCGAAGCCCATGCTGTCCAACGCGCTCGCGAACGGCAAGACGGCCGCGTCACTCGTCATGAAGCCGGCCGAGCGCATGGCGGCCGACCTGGATGCCACGGTGCTGAAGCACGCCGCCGTGGCCGCAATCGACGTGCCGGCGCGGTGCCTCCGGCTGGAAGACGGCCGGGAACTCGCCTGGCGCGACCTCGTGCTCGCCCTGGGCGCAGACCCGATCCGTCTGCCGCTCGAGGGCGACGCTGCCGCCGGCGTGCTCTCGGTGAACGACCTCGACGACTACGCCCGCTTCGCAGATCGCCTGCCGGGCATGCGGCGCGTCGCCATCCTCGGCGCCGGACTCATCGGCTGCGAATTCGCCAACGACCTCCTCTCGCGCGGCATCGCCCCGGTAGTGATCGACATCGCCGACCGCCCCCTCGCCCGCCTGCTGCCCGATGTGGCCGGCGCGCGGCTGCGCGAGCGCCTGGAGGCGGCGGGCGTGCAGTTCCGCTTCGGCGTCGCCGCCCGCAGCGTCGAGCGCGACAGCGACGGCGTGCGGCTCACCCTTGCCGACGGCAGCATTCTGGCGGCCGACCTCGTGCTCTCGGCGATCGGACTGCGGCCACGCATCGGCCTGGCGCAAGCTGCCGGCCTCGCGACGGCGCGCGGCATCGTGGTCGACCGCCGTCTCGCGACGTCCGCGCCACACGTTCACGCCATGGGCGATTGCGCGGAGGTAGAAGGCCATTGGCTGCCGTTCGTCCTGCCGCTGATGCAGCAGGCGCGCGCCTTGGCCGCGACCTTGGCCGGCACGCCCACGGCGGTCGCCTACCCGGCGATGCCCGTGGTGGTGAAGACGCCCGCGTGCCCGGCGGTGGTGTGCCCGCCGCCGCCCGCGGCCGGCGGCGCTTGGCAGGCTGAGCTGTCGGACGACGGCTGCGAAGCGCGCTTCCATGGTGCATCCGGCCACCTGCTGGGCTTCGCCGTGCTGGAGGCCGCCACCGCGCGCAAGCAGGCGCTCGCGGCCCAGGTGCCGGCCTGGCTTGCGGAGTCTTGAGCTTCAGCACCACTTGTCGGCGGCGTTGAGCATGCGCCGCCATTCTCCATTCTCATCACCAGCATTTAACCTATGAATATCCACCGCACGCTGTGCGCGGCGTTGCTCGCCTGCCTAGTCGCCGTCCCGGCTGCCCATGCCGGCCTCAGCGACGAGATCCAGGTCTATAC
>JBDTVC010000471.1:0-2714 GCA_040007475.1 Burkholderiales bacterium | reverse complement strand
CTGCCTGCTGATCCGCAACACCGACCAGCGCAGCAAGGACTACGGCAACATCCTGAACACCTTCCGCCCCGGGCACGCCGACTACACCTACCTGCAGAAGTACGGCCTGCGCGATCCGCGCGGCGGCGGGCGCGCGTCGGCGCGCCTCACGGCGCCGATGGTCGGCGCCGGTGCGGTGGCGCGCAAGTGGCTGGCCGAGCAGTACGGCACCACCTTTGCCGGCCACATGACGCAGATCGGGGACCTCGCGATCCCGTTCGAGTCGCTGGACCACGTGCCGAACAACCCGTTCTTCGCCGCGAACGCGAGCGACATCCCACGCCTCGAGGCCTACATGGACGAGTTGCGCAAGGCCGGCGACAGCTGCGGCGCGCGCATCTCGGTGATGGCGCGCGGTGTGCCCGTCGGACTCGGCGAGCCGCTGTTCGACAAGCTCGACGCCGACATCGCGAAGGCGATGATGGGCATCAACGCGGTCAAGGGCGTCGAGATCGGCGCGGGGTTCGCCAGCGTGGCGCAGCGCGGCACCACGCACGGCGACGAGCTCTCGCCCGAGGGCTTTCGCAGCAACAACGCCGGTGGCGTGCTCGGCGGCATCTCGACCGGGCAGGACATCACCGTCAGCATCGCGATCAAGCCGACCAGCTCGATCCGCAGCCCGCGCGCGTCGATCGATCTCGCCGGCGCGCCGGCCACGGTCGAGACCTTCGGCCGCCACGACCCTTGCGTCGGCATCCGCGCGACGCCGATCGCCGAGGCGATGCTCGCGCTCGTGCTGATGGACCACGCGCTGCGGCACCGGGCGCAGTGCGGCGATGCGCGGGCGCCGATGCGCGCTATCCCCGCAGCCGCGCCCGCCATTGCGCCCCCCGCCGCGCCGCGTCACGGCTGATGCCAGGCTCGGCTCCGTCCCGCAGCGCGTTGTTCGCCTTCAGCTCGGTCTCGTTCGCGTACTTTTCCTACGCCGGTCTGTTCGGCACCTATGCGCCGCTCTGGTTCCAGAGCCTGGGCTACAGCACCTTGGCGATCGGTTTGCTCGCATCGTTGCAGAGTGCGACGCGGCTGTTCAGCCCCTATGCCTGGGGTTGGCTGGCGGATCACACCGGCCGACGCACGCAGCTGCTGCGCATCGCCGTCGCCTGCGCGCTGCTCAGTGCCTGCGGCTACTTCGTGTCGGGCGCGTATGGCTGGATCGCGGCAGTCACCGCGGCGCTGTTCGTCTGCACCGCCGGCGTGATCCCGATCAGCGAGGCCGCACTCGCGCACCTGGTCAGCAGCGGCGCGACGCTGGACGCCGGTCGCTACGGTCGCGTTCGGGTCTGGGGCTCGATCGGCTTCATCGTGACGGTGGTCGGCAGCGGTGCGCTGCTGCAGGCGATCGGGGTGGCCGGGTTCCCGTGGCTCGTGGTGGCCCTGCTGAGCGGGCTGCTGATGACGGCGCTGCGCCTGCCGATGATGACGGAGGCCCCGCACGCCAGCGACGCCGCGGTCGGTGCGCTGACCGTGCTGCGCGAGCCGGTCGTCGCCTGGTTCTTCGCCGGTGTCTTCTTCACGGTGCTGGCGCACACCAGCCTCTATGCGTTCTTTTCGCTCTATCTGGCGTCGCTGGGCTACAGCAAGACTGCGATTGGGTTGGTCTGGGCCGCAGGTGTTGCGGCCGAGGTGGCCTGGTTCTGGTTCCAGGGGCGCTGGCTGGCGCGGCTCACGCCGCACGCGTGGCTGACGATCGCGGCCGGGGTCACCGCGCTGCGCTTCGCGCTCGTCGCGGCCTTCGGTGCCGTGCCGTGGTTGCTGGTGCTGCTGCAATGCACCCACGCCCTCACGTTCGCGGCCCAGCACACGTCATGCATCGCGGTGATCAACCGCCACTTTCCGGGGCGGCTGCGAGGGCGCGGGCAGGCGCTGTACACGCTGCTGGGCTATGGAGCGTCGGGCGTGCTGGGCGGGATCGCCGGCGGGGCGCTGAGCGAGGTCTGGGGCTTCGCCGCGGTGTTCTGGGGCGCGAGCATCGCCGGGTTGGCTGCGGTGCTGTGCAGCACCCGGGCCTGGGCCTTGAGCCGGCCGACGTCCTGCCCCGACCTGCGCGCAGCCTGACCCTCACAATCCGCAGCCTGTCGCACTTGGGATGGCGATCCCGAGGCCGGTCCCTAAACTCTCGCGCCAGACACACAACGAAACAGGAAAGGAAGCCTCATGCGCAAGCAGTGGCTCGTGGGCGGGAGCGCGGCGATCATCGTCGTGGCGCTCGCGCTGGTGGCGGTGTCGCGTGCCAAAAGCACCAGCCGCGCCGAAGAGGAGAAGAACAAGAAGCCCGACGTGACCCTGGAGTTCACGCCGGCCGAGGTCGTCAGGCCGACGCTGATGTCGCTGCCCGAGCGCATCGAATTCTCCGGCCCGCTGATGGCACCGCGCACGGCAATCGTGCGCGCCAAGGCGGCCGGCACCTTGCTCAGCCTGAGCGTCGCCGAGGGCCACCGCGTGAAGGCCGGCCAATCGCTGGGCACGATCGATCTGTCCGACCTGCAAAGCCGCGCCGCCGAGCGCGCCGCGGGCGTCGATTCGGCCCAGGCCCGCGTGGCCGAGGCCGAGCGGCTGCACACCTCGAACATCGACCTCGCGAACCAGAGGTTCATCTCGGCGAACGCACTCGAATCGTCGCGCGCCACGCTCGAGGCGGCGCGCGCACAGCTCAAGTCGGCGCAGGCGCAGTGGGC
>JBDTVC010000470.1:0-2726 GCA_040007475.1 Burkholderiales bacterium | reverse complement strand
GGCAACCGCGGCATTCCGAACACGCTGCTGAATTTCGGCGAGGGCAAGTTCCCGGTGCGTGGATCGGCCGGTGCGATCGGCTACCTCGTCGGGCAGCCGCACGAGGGCCTGCGCTGCATGTTCCACATGATGAACGAGGCGCGCATCGCGGTCGGCATGGGAGCGACGATGCTCGGGGTCGCGGGCTACGAGGCCTCTCTCGACTACGCGAAGAACCGCCCGCAAGGCCGGCCGATGGGCGTCGGCGGCAAGGATGCGTCGAAGCCGCAAATCGCGATCATCCAGCACGCCGACGTGAAGCGGATGCTGCTCGCGCAGAAGAGCTACTGCGAAGGCGCACTGGCGCTCGAGCTGTACTGCTCGAAGCTCGTCGACGAGCAGCACACCGGCACGCCCGAGGCCTCGCGCGACGCCGCTCTGCTGCTGGAGATGCTCACGCCGATCGCGAAGAGCTGGCCCAGCGAGTGGTGCCTGGAGGCGAACAGCCTGGCGATCCAGATCCACGGCGGCTATGGCTACACGCGCGACTTCCCCGTCGAGCAGTACTGGCGCGACAACCGCCTGAACATGATCCACGAGGGCACGCACGGCATCCAGGGCCTCGATCTGCTCGGCCGCAAGGTCGTGATGCAGGAGGGCGCAGGTCTCGCGCGGCTTGCGCGCACGGTGACCGCGACGATCGAGCGCGCGCTGGCGGTGCCCTCGTTGGCTGTGCACGCGAACGCGTTGGCCGCCGCGTGGAAGCACCTGGTCAGCGCGACGCACGCCGCATGGTCCACCGCGAACCCCGAGGAGGCGCTGGCCAACGCGACGCCGTACCTGCAGGCCTTCGGCCACACCGCGCTCGCGTGGATCTGGCTCGACGTGGCGCTGTGCGCGCGCCAGCGGCTCGACGCGGCGCAAGGCGAAGCGGCGGCGCTGCAGGGGCAACTCGCCGCGTGCACCTACTTCTTCCACTACGAATTGCCGCGCATCGGCGCGTGGCTGGCCGTCGTCGAAACCCGCGACGCGACCTGCCGCACGATGGACGAGGCCTGGTTCTGACATGACAGACACAACGAACACTGCACGCATCGACATCTGGATCTGGGTGCTGGTCTACGCCGGGCTGATCGTCGGCGGTGTGGGCCTGGCCGTGCAGCGGGGCGATCCGGTCCTCGGCTGGCCGGTCGCGATCGCCGGCGCCGTGCTGATCGCGGCCGGCGCGCTGCTGATCTGGATCCGCTCCCGCATGAACGTCGACAAACCTAGCAAGAGCACACCATGAGCACATCCGTCCAGAAACTGTTCGACCTGACGGGCCAGACCGCCCTGATCACCGGCGGCTCGCGCGGCCTCGGGCTGCAGATGGCGCACGCGCTCGGCGAGGCCGGCGCGAAGATCATGCTGAGTTCGCGCAAGGCCGAAGACCTCGAGAAGGCCGCCGCCGAGCTGCAGGCTGCCGGCATCGACGCCCGCTGGATCGCCGCCGACTGCTCGAAGGAAGAAGACACGCGGCGCCTGGCCGACGAGACGCTCGAGCGCATGGGCACGATCGACATCCTCGTGAACAACGCCGGTGCGAGCTGGGGTGCGCCGGCCGAGGAGCACCCGGTCGCGGCCTGGGACAAGGTGATGAACCTCAACGTGCGCGGCTACTTCATCCTGGCGCAGCAGGTCGCGCGCAACTGCATGATCCCGAAGAAGCGCGGCCGCATCATCAACATCGCGTCGATCGCCGGCCTCAACGGCAACCCCCCGGAGATGCAGACGTTGGCCTACAACACCTCGAAGACCGCGGTGATCGGCTTCACGAAGACGCTCGCGGCCGAATGGGGCAAGTACAACATCACCGTCAACGCGATCTGCCCGGGCTTCTTCATGACCAAGATGGCCGCCGGCCTGATCACCTCGCTCGGTGAAGAGAACATGGCTGCGAAGGCGCCGCTCGGCCGGCTCGGCGACGACGACGACCTGAAGGGCCTCACGCTGCTCTATGCGAGCCAGGCCGGCAAGCACATCACCGGGCAGTGGATGGCGGTCGATGGCGGCGTGAGCGTCGTGCTCGGCGCGGCCTGACGGATCGTTCCGTGTCGAGCTTCACCGTTCACATCCCGTTCGTCGAGATGCTCGGCTTCGAGCTGATCTCGTTCGACGCCGGCCGCTCCGAGATCGTGCTCGACCTGCGCGAGGAGCTGACCAACTCGCGCGACATGGCGCACGGCGGCGTGTCGATGACGCTGCTCGATGTTGCGATGGCGCATGCCGCGCGCAGCCCCAATCAGCCGAACCAGCCCGAGACGCACGGCGTCGTGACGATCGAGATGAAGACGACGTTCATGCGCCCCGGCGTGGGTCGGCTGCGCGCGCTCGGCCGGCTGGTCCATCGCACGAACTCGATGGCGTTCTGCGAGGGCACGATCGTCAACGACTCCGGCTCGGTCGTCGCGCAGGCGACCGGCACCTTCAAGTACGTGAGAGCGCTGCCCGTCAGCGCCAAGCGCAAGCAGCCCCTCGATGCCTCCGAATGACGAAAGCGAAACCATCATGACCACGAACCAGCAGATCCAACTCGTCTCGCGCCCGACCGGCGAGGCTTCGCTAGACAACTTCAAGCTTGTCGATTCGACCGTGCCTGACCTGAAAGACGGTCAGGTGCTCGTGCGCCACCACTTCATGAGCCTGGACCCGTACATGCGCGGCCGCATGAACGACGCGAAGAGCTACGCCGTGCCGCAGCCGCTGAA
>JBDTVC010000469.1:0-2727 GCA_040007475.1 Burkholderiales bacterium | reverse complement strand
CCGCGGCGTGCGCCCTCGCCATTGCGCTGCGAACCGTTCCGAGGCTGCCGGTGAAGCCCCGCGTCTGCAATTCATGCCAGACGTGAGCGGCACGGATGCACCCCTCAGCTGCGCGCGAAGCCACGTATTTGCGATGTCCATCAAGCAAAGTCGAGCCGCTCGTGCGCGGTGCCCGCTCAGGGAACGAGCCAGCGCATATGAATTTGCTCACCGTGCGTTGATCCATGTGCACCGCGTGACCGATTGCCTTGTACGACTCGCCCAGGTGCCGCCGGCGCAAGATTTCTTCGTATCGGGCGAGTCGCGCCGCTCGGCGGTGGACGCCCAGGCGCTGCCAGACATTGAGCCGCACCGTCGTCGAGGAGGCGTCTGCCGTGATAGGTTGGGACTCGATTCGCAGCGATTCGGTCAGCATCTTTGCTGCTTCGCGCAGACTCGCCGCCCGTCGCATCAACAGCCGCTCCACGGTTTCGCGCAGGTTGGTCAAGAGATGCCAGCGATCGGCAATCTGCTGGGCGTCTGGGAGGGCGGTGCGAACGGCGTCGGAATAGGCGCCCGCGCGGTCACGGGCAACGATTTCAATGGTCGGATGTTGCCCAAGCCACCGCGCAACGATCGTCGCCTCTCTGCCGCCGAGCACTTCGATCGGTCGGCGCGTCTCGAGATCGACGATGACGCTACCGTAGCGATGTCCGCAAGTGATGGCCCAGTCATCGATGCCGACGACGACCGGTGCCGTCGCCGGTGTAGGACATCCCGCGCGACGCAGCTCCCGCAGCATAGTGTCGCGGCTTGCCATCAGTCCAAGGCGGCCGGCAAGGCGCGAGGCTGCTGTGCCGCGCAGGGCGTAGCCCAGCGAACGCAAGGCATCGTTCAGTCGCAACAAGCGGCGCTGGCCGGGTGCCACCAGCGAACTCAACCGCTCAGAAAATGTTCGCTGGGTGCAGTTCGGGTTGACGCACTTGAATCGGCGCACTTCGACCGAGAGCGTGACGCGCTGGCCGAAGCACGGCCGATCGTCGATTTGACGGCGGTAAGTTCCATGAACCCTTCTGCTGCGGCACGAGCAACTCGGACAAGGCGCCAGTCGAACGACAGTATGGGCATCCACCCAGAGGCGATCGCCGCCTTCGTGCCATCCGCCAATACGCTTGCCGACGATCGCAAGAGGCTTTGAAAGCCCAGGAATGACGATCATGGCTACCTCGCTTGTGAGATCAAGGAGGGCCATCATGCCTGCCGGTCATCGCGTCACATCAATTGCGCAAGAACCAACTTTGCTTCGCGCAAAGATGAAGTGGCATGTTTACTTCGCGCCGCGCGAGATTGAAGTCAACCACATTGATGCGCTTCCCCCGGGCAGGGTCGGTGGCTACTTTGCTTTGTTCTACGTCCGTCGAGTCGGGCGGGCGGTGGGTTACAGCTCCACTATCTGCAGTGAACGGGCCACTGGCGATCGACGCGTTCGTGCGCTAGCTTGCAGATCAATTCCCTCGCCGCGTCCGAGCGCGAATGCGCAGCATCGCGAACATCACCGCTGCAAAACAGAGGCACCAGGCTCCGGCGAATGTGACGAGCCAGGCCAGCAGCGTGCCCAAGAGGCCGCCGATATCTATGTCGGAGTGCGCATGGCCTTCCAGCAGGGCCGTGCTGATGCGCCTTGCGAGGTGCGACAACGATTGCCACCAGAAAGCGATGACTGCGGTCGAGACCCCGCCGGCGATTAAGACCTCTGCGATGGTCCGGCCGAGTGTGCGCAGCGAACTCATGCGAAACCTGGCATTGCCTTTATGGAGAAGGGCTGGACCTGAACGGCCTTGGAGAAATGAGCCGAATTCATCGGCTGAAGATTATGTGGCGGCTACTCCGGGTCAACCGGAAATGAAGACTTCTGCCCACCCGCTTGCGTCGTCAAGACACGGCCGCGGAAATGACGATCCCGCAGTCGATGGTCCTCGCTGCGGACGAAGTGATCCAGTGATCTCCGGCTGACTATTGATAGGAAGCGCTATCTCGCGCTACGAGTCGAGGCCCTGTGAAGGGCCTTCGTGAGTGACGGAAGTCGGCCATATCCGGCGGTGGTTTCCCCTTGGACGTTGCTTTGGACGCTGCGCCTACGCCGGGCTCACACCGATTGATCGTCATGTCGCATGGCACAGGAGGAAGTGCCCTGGCAGATCACAGCATGGCAGCGACTCTTGCGCGAGCCGGCTTCATCGTCGCGCAGCCGCAGCATTCGGGCGACAACTATGCAGATACGTCGCATTGACTCATCAGTTCTGCTACCGGAGCTGACCCGTTGCCTCACGTAATTTGCTACCCGTCGGATTGTCCGGCGGGAGCAGAACAACGTGACGAGGCAAATCAGCATGACAACACGCAAGGAGTTGGTCGAAGCACTGCGGGTGCGGTATTGCGGCGCGGCGTTCGGTGAGCGGATCAAGATCCTTGACGAGTTTGTGACCCTGACCGGCTATCACCGCAAGCATGCGATCCGAGTGCTACGTGACGAGGCTACGAAGAGGAGCGCTTCGCGAGCACGGAATCGTCTCTACGACGAGGCGGTTCGGCAGGCGCTGACGATGCTCTGGGAGGCTGGTGATCGTGTCTGCGGCAAGCGACTGAAGGCGTTGATTCCGGTGTTGGTCGATGCCATGGAACGTCACGGTCATCTCTACGTGGACACGTAGCATCCTCGCTCAGCCCCTCTGTTGGAAGACGCGGTTA
>JBDTVC010000468.1:0-2734 GCA_040007475.1 Burkholderiales bacterium | reverse complement strand
GCGATCGCGCGCAGCTTGCCGCTCTCGATGTGCGGGCCGGCGACGACGGTGGTGTCGAACATCATGTCGACCTGCCCCCCGATCACGTCCTGGATCGCCGGGCCGCTGCCCTTGTACGGGATGTGCGTGATGTCGATGCCGGCCTTGTTCTTGAGGAGCTCCAGCGACAGGTGCTGCGAGGTGCCGCTGCCGGCCGAGGCCGAGGTCAGCGGCTTCTTCGCCTTGCCCGCGGCGATCACGTCGGCGAGCGACTTGTACGGGCTCGCCTGGTTCACGACCAGCACGGTCGGGTTGGTGCCGATCAGCGTGATCGGCGCGAACGACTTGATCGGGTCGTAGCCGATCTTCGGGTACAGGCTGACGTTGATCGCGTGCGAGCTGACGGTGCCGCCGAGCAGCGTGTAGCCGTCGGGTGCCGCGCGCGAGGCTTGCTCCGAGCCGAGGCTGCCGCCGGCGCCGCCCTTGTTGTCGACGACGATGGTCTGGCCCAGCGCGGTGCCGAGCTTCTGCGCGATCAAGCGGGCCAGCACGTCGGTCGTGCCGCCGGCCGGGAACGGCACGATGTAGGTGATGGGCTTGCTCGGCCACTTGTCCTGCGCAAGCGCGGGCGTGGTGAACGCGCCAACGGCGCACAAGGCCAGGGTGAGCGCAGAGGCGCGGCGGGTCAGGGTCATGTCGTCTCCAGTGGTTCTTGTCGGGTCGTTCGGCTCGGGGTCGCTCAGTCCGGTGCCACCGTGTGGTTGGCCATGCGCTCGAGCGTGCGCACCAGGGCCGAGTGGTCGAGCTCAGCATCGCCGTTCGCCGCGCCGGCCTGCATCAGCTGCGCCGCGCTCGCGGTCTGCGGCAGCGCGACGCCGAGCTCGCGTGCGCCGGCGAGCGCGAGGCTCAGATCCTTCTGATGCAGCTTGATGCGAAAGCCCGGCGCGAAGGTGCGCTTGATCATGCGTTCGCCATGCACTTCGAGAATGCGCGAGGCCGCAAAGCCTCCCATCAGCGCCTGCCGCACCTTGGCCGGATCGGCACCGGCCTTGCTCGCGAACAGCAGCGCTTCGCTGACGGCTGCGATGTTGAGCGCGACGATGATCTGGTTTGCGACCTTGGTCGTCTGCCCGTCGCCGTTGCCGCCGACCAGCGTGATGTTCTTGCCCATCAGTTCGAGCAGCGGCTTCAGGCGATCGAATGTGGCCTCGGTGCCGCCGCACATGATCGTGAGCGACGCGGCCTTCGCGCCGACCTCGCCGCCCGACACCGGCGCGTCGAGGTAGTCGCAGCCGAGCTCGTTGATGCGCTTGGCGAAGGCCTTGGTCGCCATCGGCGAGATCGAGCTCATGTCGACGACGGTCTTGCCCTTGGTCAAACCCGACGCCACGCCGTTCTCGCCGAACAGCACCGTTTCGACATCCGGCGTGTCCGGCACCATCAGGAAGACGACCTCGACCTCGCGCGCCACATCGGCGCCCGTGGCGCAGACCGTGACCTTGCCGGCCAGGCTCGCCGGCGGGGTCTTGCGCGTGGTGACGTAGAGCGTGTGGCCGGCAGCGATCAGGTGGCCGGCCATCGGCGCGCCCATGATGCCCAGGCCGATGAATCCGAGCTTCATGGCGTGATCCTTGGTGGAGGTGGAAGGAGCTTGAGTCATCGTACAACGTTGCTTCGAGGCGGGTCAAGCAAACCCGGCTTCACTTGGGAATCCACTGAGCGTATCATCAAGTTGTACGACAACTGCCGCCTCGAATCGCCATGCCTGATGCCGCCACGATGAAGCCGCCGTTGACCATCCGCATGCACGCGAGCGACAACGTCGCGATCGTCGCGAACGATGGCGGCCTGCCCGCGGGCACGGTGTTCGACTCGGGCTTGACGCTGCGCGACCAGGTACCGCAAGGGCACAAGGTCTCGCTCGTCGACCTGCCCGAGGGCGCGCCGGTGCTGCGCTACAACGTGACGATCGGCTACGCGCTGAAAGCCATTCCGGCCGGCAGCTGGGTGCACGAGCGGCTGCTGAAGATGCCCGCCGCACGCGAGCTCGACGACACCTTGCCGATCGCGACCGTCAAGCCGCCGCCGATGCCGCCGCTCGAGGGCTACACCTTCGAGGGTTACCGCAACGCCGATGGCTCGGTCGGCTCGCGCAACATCCTCGCGATCACGCAGACGGTGCAGTGCGTGGCCGGCGTCACCGAGTTCGCGGTGCAGCGCATCAAGAACGAGCTGCTGCCGAAGTACCCGTTTGTGGACGACGTAGTCGCGCTCGAACACAGCTATGGCTGCGGCGTCGCGATCGACGCGCCGGATGCAATCGTGCCGATCCGGACCTTGCGCAATATCAGCCTGAACCCGAACTTCGGCGGCGAGGTGATGGTGGTGAGCCTGGGCTGCGAGAAGCTGCAGCCGGATCGTCTGCTGCCACCCGGTTCATTCGCGATCCATGATGAACGCCATGCCGTCGACGAGAAGCTCGATGTCGTCTGCCTGCAGGACGCCGCCCACGTCGGCTTCATGTCGATGATCGACTCGGTGATGCGCCAGGCGGACGTGCACCTCGCGCGCTTGAACCAGCGCCGCCGCGAGACCGTGCCGGCGAGCGAGCTCGTCGTCGGCGTGCAGTGCGGCGGCAGCGATGCGTTCAGCGGTGTCACCGCGAACCCTGCGGTGGGCTTCTGCACCGACCTGCTGGTTCGCGCCGGCGCGACCGTGATGTTCAGCGAGACGACCGAGGTGCGCGACGGCATCG
>JBDTVC010000467.1:0-2743 GCA_040007475.1 Burkholderiales bacterium | reverse complement strand
AGCGCAGTGCAGTCGACGCGCAGCGGCGACCGCCCCCGCATGAGCCCCCGACGGGCAGCGCCTGCCGCGACGCACCGAGTCGACATGCACGAACGACAGCAACGGGCCGTGAGCGGACGACCGAAACACCGCGGAGTCACTAGCATGAGTTCCACCCTTGCTCCCTCGCCGCCCGGCGTGACCGACCCGCGGGCGCTGCGCCAGTCGCTGGCGCGCGCGGAGAAGCAGCGCAAGCTGCGCGCCTTCTCGCTGACGCTGCCGTTGCTGCTGTTTCTCGCGCTGACTTTCCTGGTCCCGATCGTCGTGCTGCTCAAGCGCGCGGTCGAGAACCCGGAGGTCGCCAACGCGCTGCCGCGCACCGCGGTGGCGCTGCAAGGCTGGAACCGCGAAGGCACGCCCCCGGCGGACGCTTTCGCGTCGCTGACCCGTGACCTCGCGAGCCTGCCCGACAGCGCCGACGCCGGCGCGCTCGCGCGCCGCCTGAACAGCGAGATGCCCGGTGCACGCTCGTTGGTGATGTCGACCTACAAGGCGCTGCCGTTGCCGCAGACCACGCCGACAAGTTCGGCCGCCGAGATCCAAGCCGCGTTGCTCGCGCTCGATCCGCGCTGGGGCGAGGCGCCGTACTGGCAGGCGATCGCGAAGAACGCCTCGCGCTGGACACCCGATTACCTGCTGACCTCGATCGACCTGAAGCGCGACGCGAAGGGCGCGATCGAACGCGTCGAGCCCGAGCAGCGCGCCTTCGGCCGCATCCTCGTGCGCACCTTCGAGATCAGCCTCGTCGTGACGCTGTGGTGTCTGCTGCTGGCCTACCCCCTGGCGTACTGGCTGACGACGCTGAGCGCGCGCCAGGCCAACGTGCTGATGATCCTGGTGCTGGTGCCGTTCTGGACCTCGATCCTCGTGCGCGTCGCCGCGTGGATCGTGCTGCTGCAATCCGAAGGGCTGGTGAACCACGCGCTGCAGGACCTGCACCTGATCAACCAGCCGCTGGCGCTGCTGTTCAACCGCACCGGCGTCGTGATCGCGATGGTGCACATCCTGCTGCCGTTCATGATCCTGCCGCTGTACAGCGTGATGCAGGGCGTGCCGCCGACGTATCTGCGCGCAGCAGTGTCACTCGGCAGTTCGCCGCTCGCCGCGTTCTTCCGCGTCTACGTGCCGCAGACCTACGCCGGCATCGGCGCGGGCGCGCTGCTCGTCTTCATCCTCAGCATCGGCTACTACGTGACGCCGGCGCTGCTCGGCGGCCCGGACGACCAGATGCTGAGCTACTACATCGCGCAGTACACCAACGTGAACGTCAACTGGGGCATGGCCTGCGCGCTCGGTGCGCTGTTGCTGGGGGCGACGCTGGTGCTGTACACGATCTACCGCCGCGTGACGAACTCGGAGTTGAGCCTCGGATGAACGCACTCGCCCGCCTCCTGCCCACGTTCCCGGCCTATGCCACACCGCTCGACAAGCTCGGCTGGTACGCATTGCGCGCCGCCTGCATCGGCGTGCTCGTGTTCCTGCTGCTGCCGATCCTCGTGATCATCCCGCTGTCGTTCAGCGACAGCTCGTTCCTCGTCTACCCGATCCCGGCGTGGTCGCTGAAGTGGTATCACAACCTCTTCTCGTCGGACGAGTGGGCACGCGCCGCGAAGAACAGCTTCATCGTCGCGCCGGCCGCGACGCTGATCGCGACCGTGCTCGGCACGATGGCGGCGGTCGGCCTGTCGCGCACGCAGTTCGCGTTCAAGGGCCTGTTGATGAGCGTGCTGATCGCGCCGATGGTCGTGCCCATCGTCGTCGTCGGCGTCGGCACCTACCTGTTCTTCGCGAACATCGGCCTGGGCGACACCTACACCGCGCTGATCCTCGTGCACGCTGCGCTCGGTGCACCGTTCGTGCTGACGACCGTGCTCGCCACCTTGCAAGGCTTCAACCACAACCTCGTGCGCGCCAGCCTGGGCCTGGGGGCGAGCCCGCTCGAGACCTTCTTCCGCGTCACCTTGCCGGTGATCGCACCGGGGGTGATCTCGGGCGCGCTGTTCGCGTTCGCGACCTCGTTCGACGAGGTGGTGGTCGCGCTGTTCCTCGCCGGCCCCGAGCAGCTCACGCTGCCGCGCCAGATGTTCAACGGCATCCGCGAGAACATCTCGCCGACGATCGCCGCGGTCGCGACGCTGCTGATCCTCTTCACGACCAGCCTGCTGCTGGTACTGGAATGGCTGCGCGGGCGGCGGCGCTGAGGTGACGTCGGGCGATGGCCCGTCGGCGCTCAACCGGCAGTCACCCCGAAACGCTTGGGCGCGGTGCGGGCTGCAGAGCGGCATGAGTTCACAGTCCTGTGGCCCAGCGGGCCACATCGCGCTTGCGGGCGCTCAATTCCGGCGCAGATCGACGCGCCACCCCGCGGCCGCCCGGATAGACTGATGCAAACGACAAACGGAGTCCGTCTTGGCGCTCTGGCATGGAGACAACTCGGCAGCCGCGACACGCTGGACCGCCGTCACGACGTTCGCCGCGGCGGCGTTCGCCGGGGGCCCGGTGTGCGCGGCGGAGCCTGGGCGTGCCGGCGGCGCGGTCGCCGACATGGACATCAGCGAGCTCGTCAACGTGCGGGTCTCGCCCTTCGATGTCGCGACCCGGCTGGACCGCGGCTACCGTGCGTCGAACGCGGTCTCGGGCTCGCGCTTTGACACACCGATCCGCGAGTTGCCGTTCGCGATCCAGGCCTTCACCGAGTCCTTCA
>JBDTVC010000466.1:0-2823 GCA_040007475.1 Burkholderiales bacterium | reverse complement strand
AGTGGGGCTATCTCGAACACGACTGGATCGCCAAGGCGGGCGATTTCGTGTACGAGACGCCTGGTGAGGGACACACGCTGGTGTCGTACGAACACCCCGATCCGATGCGCGTGTTCTTCATCGTCAAAGGGCCGCTGATCTGGCTCGACGAAAAGGGTGGATCTGTCGGCCACTTTGACGTGCACGACTACATCAAGCTCTGCCGCGAGCACTACGAGAAAGTCGGCATCGGCGCAGGCTACGTCGACACGCTGTTCCGTTAAGCGCGATGAGGGCACTGCGTTGGCATGGGCCACGGGACTTGCGACTCGTGGAATTGGTGGAGTCTGCCTTGCAGCCAGGCGAGGTACGCGTTCGCGTTGCCTATTGCGGTATCTGCGGGAGCGACCTGCATGAATACGTCGACGGGCCCCATGCCATTCCCGTCGACTGTCCGCATCCGATTTCGGGTCGCCGCGCGCCACTGACGCTGGGCCACGAGTTCTGCGGCACGGTGGTCGAGTCCGTCGACAAGGAAGTCGCGGTCGGCGCGCGTGTGGCGGTCGAGCCGGAATACCGCTGCGGCAAGTGTGACTACTGCCGTCAAGGCCACTACAACCGCTGCGTTGCGATGGGATTTATTGGCCTCATGGGTGATGGAGCGCTCGCGGAAACCGTGGTGGTGCCGTCGTACATGGTCCACCCGCTCCCCGATGAAGTACGCTTTGATCAGGCTGCGGCGCTGGAGCCTGCGGCAGTCGCCTTGCATGCCGTACGTACCAGCGGGCTGCGGGCGGGTGATGCCTGCGCGGTATTCGGCATGGGTCCGGTGGGCCTTCTCACCGTGGCCATGCTGCGCCAGTGCGGCGCTGGCGAGATCATCGCCGTGGATGTTCATGCTCAACGCCTGGCACTTGCGGGTGCGATGGGCGCCAGCAGGGTCGTGGACGCGAGCCGCGAGGACAGCGCCAGCGCCGTCTTCGCGACGACCTCGGGTCGGGGCGCCGCGATCGCATTCGAAGTAGCAGGCTTGCAAGCCACGCTCGACGGGACGCTGGCGTGTGTCCGCAAGGGTGGCGAGGCAGTGCTCGTCGGCTTGATGGGAAAGGCCCAGATCGATATCTTCGACATAGTCAACCGCGAGTTGCGGTTGACAGGAAGTGTCGGCTACAGGAATGTTTTTCCGACGCTGATTGCGTGGACGTCCAAGGGGCTGATCGACCCGTCCGCCATCGTTACACGCAAGGTCTCGCTCGCGCAGGCCGTACCGCAGGGATTTGACGCGCTGCTTGCCGACAAAAATCAGGTGAAGGTCCTCGTCGCGCCGAATGGGGGATTGTGAAATGACGTTTGTATCCACGCCTTTTGAGAGGGAACCATGTGCTCGCTTTCGTTTGACTGTCCGAGCGGGCACTGCGAATTGATCCACAGCGCACTTGGCGCGGTTTCCCTTGAAACAGACCGGTGGCTCACCGACCATTCGCTCAGAGAAAAAAAGGAGACAAAAATTGGAGACTCAAGTTGTCGACTACATCGTGGTCGGAGCCGGCTCAGCCGGATGTGTGATCGCGCACCGCCTCGTCAAGGCGGGCCATTCGGTCCTGGTTCTCGAGGCAGGCCCGACCGACGCGAGCAAGTTCGTGAAGATTCCCGCGACGTTTGTTCGCGTCATTGGCACCGAACGCTCGTGGATTTACGAAACCGTCGCTCAGCCGCACGCCAATAACCGCAAGATGTACGTGCCGCAAGGGCGCATGAACGGCGGCGGCAGTTCACTCAATGCCATGGTTTACATCCGCGGCGCGGCCGCCGACTACGACGCATGGGCTGATGCAGGCTGCGACGGCTGGGGCTGGAAGGATGTGCTGCCCGCGTTCAAGCGCGCCGAGAACAACATGCGCTTCTCAGGTGAGATGCATGGCACCGACGGGCCGCTGCATGTCAGCGACACGAAGTTCAGGCACCCCCTGAGTCTGGCGTTCGTCAAGGCCGCGCAGGAGGCGGGCCTTCCGTACAACGACGATTTCAACAGCGGCACCCAGGACGGTGTGGGCTTCTACCAGACTACGACAATCAATGGCTCGCGCGGCAGCACAGCCGCCACCTACCTTGCCGCGGTTCTTGGCGACCCCAGACTCACCGTTGTGAATGGTGCCCATGTGCTGCGCGTCACGATTGAGGACGGCAATGCGACCGGCGTCGAGTACCGCCGCAGTGATGGCAGCAGCGTGAAGGCCCGTGCCAATCGCGAGGTTGTGCTGAGCGCAGGTGCGCTCGCGTCGCCGAAGCTGCTGCAGGTGTCAGGTATCGGTCCCAGCGAACTGCTCCGCGACCTTGGCGTGCGGGTGCATTGCGATCTGCCCGGCGTGGGCGAGAACTTCCAGGATCATCTCGAGATCATTGCGCACGGCCGCTGCAAGGAGCCAATCAGCCTGCTCGGGCAGGACAAGGGCCTCACGGCCTTGAAGCACGGCGTGCAGTGGGAGCTGTTCAAGACAGGCCTTCTCACTTCCAATGTGGTGGAGAGCGGCGGCTTCGTTGACACAGCCGGAACCGGACGTCCCGATGTGCAGTTCCATGTGCTGCCCGTTCTGGTGGGCGACGTGGACCGACCGATGCCGGAAGTGCACGGCATTTCGATCGACCCGTGCTTCCTGCGACCGAAGTCGCGCGGGCGTGTGCGAGCTGTCAGCGCGAACGCGATGGACCAGGCACAGTTCGACGGCGGATTCCTGTCGGTGCAGGAAGATGTGGATACGCTCGTACGCGGTCTCAAGCTGGCCCGCCGCATCATGCGGATGCCCTCGCTGCGCAAGGTCGTTGCCGAAGAGCTCTACCCCGGCC
>JBDTVC010000465.1:0-2835 GCA_040007475.1 Burkholderiales bacterium | reverse complement strand
GCGACACGGTCGCAGGTCTCGGCGATCACGCCCATGTCGTGCGTGATCAGCATCACCGCGGCACCGTGGTCCTTGCACAAGCGCCTGAGCAGCGAAATGATCTGCGCCTGGATCGACACATCGAGCGCGGTCGTCGGCTCGTCGGCAACGATCAGCCTGGGCTCGGCCGCGAGCGCGAGCGCGATGACGACGCGCTGGCGCATGCCGCCGGAAAATTGGTGCGGGTATTGATCGAGCCGCGCTTCGGCGGCCGGGATGCCGGTTTCCTGCAGCAGGCGGATCGCACGTTGGCGCGCTTCGGCGTTGCTCACGGGCAAGTGAGCCTGGATCGTCTCCGTCAGCTGCCGCCCGATCGTGTAGAGCGGGTTCAGCGAGGTCAGCGGATCCTGAAAGATCGCGCCGATCTGCCGGCCACGCACCTTGCGCATCTCTTCATACGGCAGGTTGTCGATGCGCCGGCCGTCGAAACGGATCTCGCCAGATGCCACGCGTCCCGGCGGATCCAGCAATCCGATGATCGCTGCGCCCGTGAGCGACTTGCCCGCGCCCGACTCGCCGACCACACCCAGGATCTCGCCTGGTGCGATGTCGAACGACACGTCGTCGAGTGCGACGAGCTTGCCGCGGCGCGTCGGGAACTCGACGCGCAGGTTTCGGACATCGAGCAGCGGTGTGGTCATGGGTGGTTCAATTCCTGGCAGCGGTGCGGGCAGGGCAACACCCTCAGCGCAGCCGCGGGTTCAACGCATCGCGCAGCCAGTCGCCGAACAGGTTCATGCTCAGTGCAATCATCAGCAGCATCGTCCCCGGGAAGATGACCAGCCACCAGGCGCCGCTGAACAGCTGCTTGTTGCCCTCGCTGATGAAGGTGCCAAGCGACGGCGACGTGGGCGAGACGCCGACACCGAGGAACGACAGCGTGGCCTCGGTCTGGATCGCCGTGGCCACGTGGATCGTGGCCAGCACCAGCACCGGGCCGAGCACGTTGGGCAGCACGTGCCGCAGCATGATGCGCATGGGCGGCACGCCGACGACACGCGCGGCCTGAACGTATTCCTTGTTGCGCTCGACCATCGTGGAGCCGCGCACGGTGCGCGCGTACTGCACCCAGCCCGGCAGGGCGATGGCCAGGATCAGGACGCCGAACGCGAGCGAATCGTGCGCCTGCGGAAACAGCGCGCGGCCGACACCGGCGATCAACAGCGCGATCAGGATCGACGGGAACGACAGCATCACGTCGCAGATGCGCATGATGAACGAGTCGACCGCGCCGCCCGCGTATCCCGCGATCAGGCCGAGCACCACGCCGATCAACACCGACAGCATCACGGACGCGCCGCCGATCAGGATCGAGATTCGTGCGCCGTACATCAACGCCGACAGCACGTCTCGCCCCTGCTCGTCGGTGCCCAGAAGGTACTTGACCTGGCCGCCTTCCATCCAGGCCGGCGGCAGCATCGAGTCGCTGAGTTCGAGCGTGGCCAGATCGAATGGGTTGTGGGGCGCGATCACGCTGGCGAAGAGCGCGCAGAACACACACGCGAGCGCGACACCCGCAGCGAGCATCGCCATCGGCGAGCTGCGAAACGAGTGCCAGACGTCGCTGTCGAAGAAGCGCGCCCACGCACTCGGCGCGGCCGCGGGCGTGGCGATCGCGGAACTCTCGGCGGTCACGTCACTTCGCCTTCATCGAGATCCACTTGAAGAACATGTAGTTGCTGGGCAGCTGCGTCAGCGTCACGTTCTTGTTGTAGGCCCAGGCCAGCGCCTGCTGGTGCAGCGGAATGTGGCCCACGTCGTCGAGGTGGACCTTGAACGCCTCGCGGATCATCTCGTTGCGTTTGCTTTTATCCGTCTCCGTCTGGATCTTGCTCGTCAGCTCGTCGAGCTTCGTGCTGCTGTAGGTGCCCAGGTTGTACTGACCCTGGCCCTTGTCGGTCGGCGTGGCCATCAGGTTGTACAGCGCATCGTGTGCATCCGTCGTGCTCGGCGTCCAGCCGAGCAAATAGAAGCTCGTGTCCCGCCTCAGGATCTTCGGGAAATAGGTGTTCTTGGTCTCAGCCTGGAGGTTGATCTTGACGCCGATGCGGGCGAGGTTGGCCGCGACCGCCTGGCAGATCGCCGCATCGTTGACGTAGCGGTCGTTCGGGCAATTCATCGTGACCTCGAAGCCGGTCGGGTAACCGGCCTCGGCGAGCAGCTTCTTCGCGGCCTCGGTGTCGTAAGGCAGGCGCTTGTTCATGTCGGCCTGGAAGCCGTTCACGCCGGGGCCGACCATCAGTGCCGTCGGTGTTGCCGCGCCGCGCATCACGCGTGACTTGATCGTCTCGATGTCGATCGCCTGGTAGAAGGCCTGGCGCACGCGCTTGTCCTTGAATGGGTTCTTGCCCTTCACGCTGCTGAACAGCAGTTCATCGCGCTTCTGGTCCATGCCGAGGAAGATCGTGCGAAGCTCGGGCCCCTGCAGCACGGTGTAGTTCGATGCGGCCTTGATGCGCTCGACGTCCTGCAGCGGCACGGGCTCCATCACGTCGATCTCGCCAGAGAGCAGCGCGGCGACGCGCGTGGCATCGCTGCTGATCGGTGTGAAGACGACCTCGTCGACGTTGCTCTCGACCTTGTCCCAGTAGTTGAAGTTGCGCACCAGCACCGTGCGGATCGACGGCTGCCGCTCCTTCAGCCTGAACGGCCCGGTGCCATTGGCCTTGAAGCTTGCCGTGTTCTCGATCCCTTTGCGGCGATCCACCGGCTTCTCGGCCTTGTTCTCCTCACACCACTTCTTGCTCATCATCGCGAACACGGTCAGCGTATCCGGCAGGATCGGGAACGGCGTGA
>JBDTVC010000464.1:0-2836 GCA_040007475.1 Burkholderiales bacterium | reverse complement strand
GCCTGATCATCGCGCCGCAATGGATCGGCGACGCGGTGATGTCGGAGCCGCTGCTGGCGCGCCTGTCGCAGCGCGGCGAGCAGCTCACGGTGGCGGCGTTGCCCTGGGTCGCGCCCGTCTACCGCGGGATGCCGCAGGTCGGCGAGGTGATCGAGCTGCCGTTCGCGCACGGCCGGCTCGACTGGGCCGAGCGCAAGCGCGTGGCCACGGGCCTGCGTGGCCGTTTCGACATCGCCTACGTGCTGCCGAACTCGCTCAAGTCGGCGCTGATCCCCTGGCTCGCGCGCATCCCGAAGCGAGTCGGGTACCAGGGCGAGGGCCGCGTCATCCTGCTGAACAAGCGGCTGCCGAACCCGGCAGGGCGCCCGCCGATGGTCGCGTTCTACAGCGCACTGGCCGGGGCGCCGCCACCGCCAGGCGAACACCCGCGGATGGCCTTCGCGTCATCCGTGCTGGAGGCCGTGACGAGCGCGGCCGGTGTGCAGCCCGGCGGCTACTGGGTCTTCGCCCCCGGCGCCGAGTACGGCCCGGCCAAGTGCTGGCCGGCCGAGCGCTATGCCGAGCTGGCCCGCGGGCTGTTCGCAGCGCACGGCCAGCCGGTGCTGCTGCTCGGTTCGGGCAAAGAGGCTGCACTGTGCGAGACCATCGCGGCCGCCGCACCGGGCGCATGCCGCGTGCTGGCCGGCAAGACGCCACTGATCGACGCGATGGCGCTGATCGCCGCGGCGCGCGGCGTCGTCAGCAACGACTCCGGCCTGATGCACGTGGCCGCGGCCTTCGGCGTGCCGCAGGCCGCGGTGTTCGGCTCCACGAGCCCCGAGCACACGCCGCCACTGAACGAGCACGCGCGCGTGGTGTGGCTGAAAGAGGAGCTGCAACTCGACTGCGCGCCGTGCTTCGACCGCGTCTGCCGCTTCGGTCACACGCGCTGCCTCACGGAAGTGAGCGCGGCGCGTGTCGATGCAGCGTTGACCGCCGCGCTTCAGAGCACCAGCTTGCCGACGTAGAGCACCGGCCCGGTCGGCGCGCCGGTCGGTGAGCCGCCGGGTGGCTCCAGGCTCACGGCGAGGTGGTCCGTGCCGGGCGGCATCGAGGCCTTGCGGACAACGCTCGCGCCGTCCGCCGAGATCAAGCCCATCGAACGCGGCGCACCGCTGCCGGCCGCAGCCCACAGCTCAAGCACCCGGCCAGGCTGCAGCGCCACGTTGACGAGCGGACGGGTGACGATCGCACGACCATCGCCGCTGATGCTCGCGACGAACGACGCCGGCACCACGCCGCTGGCCGGCGCCGGCCCGGTGGCCGACAGCACCACGACGATCGGCGGTTGCGCCGGGCCGGGCGTGGCGAGCAGCGCCGCGAGGCTCAACGTGGCCGCCGCGCCGACGGCCGAGAAGGCACGCCAGAACGCGAGCTGGCGCCACCAGCCGACGCTGGGTGCGGGAGCGGCCGTGGCGCCGTGGATCTTTGCCTCGATGCGCTGCCACACCGCCGCGGACGGTGGCTCGGGCGCGATCTCGGCCGTGAGGGGCATCAGCCGGTCGTGCCAGGCGCGCACCGCGTTGCGCAGCGCCGGGTGCGCGGGCAGCAGCTTCTCGAAGCGGCGGCGCGCCGGGCCGCGCAGCAGGCCGCTGACGTATTCCGCGGCGAGGCGATCGGCGAGTTCGGGGCGGCTGTAGTCCATCTCAGCCTCCGGCCTTGCGCGTGTCGCGCTGCACGGCAGCGTCGAGGCAGCTCTTCAGCGATTGCAGCGCGCGCCGCACCCATGATTTCACCGTGCCCAGCGGCTGGCGCATTGAGTCGGCGACCTCGGCATGGCTCAGGCCATCGAAGAACGCGAGCGCGACGCTCTGGCGCTGCTGCGCGCTCAGGCCCTCCATGCACGCCGAGAGAGCGCGCGCATCCGAGGCCCGGCTCAGCAGATCGAGCGGGCCGGGCGCGTCGTCGGCCACGGTGTCGTACACGTCGGTTTCCTCGTCGTCGTTGAGGGTGATGACATTCGTCTTCAGCTGGGGCTGCGCCTGCGCACGACGCAGGCTGTCGATCGCGCGGTTGCGCGCCACGCTCGTCAGCCAGGTGAGGGGCTGGCTCTGCGCGGCATCGAAGCTCTGCGCCGCGCGCCACACGTTGACATACACCTCCTGGAGGATGTCTTCGGCGAGCGCCCGGTCTCGTTGGATACGCAACACCACGCCCAGCAGATGCGCGCTGGTGCGCTCGTAAAGCGTGGCAAATGCCGCACGGTCACCGAGCCCGACGCGCGCGAGCAGTTGCGACAGCTCGACGCTGCGTTCACTCCAGTCGCTCTTCGGCGTCGGTCGGGGGGTCGGCATGAGAAGGAAGGTTCTTGTGGGCGTTCGTACAATCGTGCGCAATAGCAGAGGGCAACCAGCGCCTATCTTATGTCCAGCTCACGCGAATTCATCCTCACCCTGTCCTGCCGCGATACCAAGGGCATCGTCTACGCCGTCTCCGGCCTGTTGTTCGAGGCGGGCTGCAACATTCTCGATTCGCAGCAGTTCGGCGATGTTTTAAGCGAGGACGCGACCGGCCTGTTCTTCATGCGCGTGCACTTCGAGGCCTCGCCCGAGCTCGGTGATGCGCAGGCGCTGGTGCAGCGCTTCGCGCCGCTGCGCGAGCGCTTCGCGATGCGGCTGCACATCCACCCGCTCTCGCGTCGCCCGAAGCTGCTGCTGATGGTCAGCCGCCACGGCCACTGCCTGAACGACCTGCTGTTCCGCTGCCAGTCCGGCCAGCTCGACGCCGACATCGCGGCAGTGGTCTCGAACCACCCCGACTTCGCCGAGCTGTGCGCGAGCCACGGCGTGCCGTTCCA
>JBDTVC010000463.1:0-2837 GCA_040007475.1 Burkholderiales bacterium | reverse complement strand
CGAGGTGCTGTACTTCGAGGCCGCCGACAAGTACGTGCGCGTGATCACCGCGCAGCGCGAATACCTGATCCGCACCTCCCTGCGCGAACTGCTGCCGCAGCTCGACACCCAGCGCTTCTGGCAGGTGCACCGCGGCACCGTGGTGCGCGCCGACGCGATCGCGACGGCCTTGCGCGACGAGTCGGGCAAGGTGCATCTCACGTTGCGCGACCACGCCGACAAGCTAGTCGCGAGCCGCCTCTACGCGCACCTGTTCAAGGCGATGTAGAGCACATCTGGCGCCGCGGCGCCGCCGCTTCGTCGGCACGGCCGGCGTTTCGTCGCAGGGATGTTCACCGCGAGGCGGCGCCGACGCACCATTCGTTCATGGCCGCCGAATCTGGTGGCCCTCAACGGAGAACCCCATGAGCCGCGACCGAATCAATGACGACAGCATCGAAGCCCGTGCCCACCGCCGCGTGCGCCGCAAGATGGGCTTCTTCATCCACGCCTTCGTGTTCGTGGCGGTGAACCTGGGGCTCTACGCGATCAACGCGTTCACCGGCGAGCCGCGCTGGGCGCACTTCCCTGTGTGGGGCTGGGGCCTGGGCTTGGCGATCCACGGTCTCGTGACCTTCATGTCGTTGCAGGGCGAAGGCCTGCGCCGCAGCACGCTGGCGCGCGAGATCGAACAGCTGCGCCAGCAGGAGCGGTGACTCAGAGCAGGCGGTGCATCAGAGTCGATGCAATTGACCGCCTTCGAACTTGACGCGATCGCCAGTGCGCAGATCGTCGATGCGCTGGAAGTCGAAGTCGCGCATGCTGCCGTTGTCGAAGCGCACCGTGACGCGATAGACCTCGTCGTCGCGGCGCTGGCGCCCTTCGATCGCGTTGCCGGCGATCGCGCCGCCGATCACGCCGGCACCGGTGGCCAGCGCCTTGCCGCCACCACCACCGAACTGATGGCCGACCACGCCACCGATCACCGCGCCGAGCACGGCGCCGGCACCGCTCGGGCGCTGCGAGACCTGGATGTAGCCGACGCGTTCGACGCGGCCGTACTCGGCATACACGGGCACGGGCCGAGCCACGGGTGCAGGCGCCGGCTGCTGGTAAACGACGCGTTCTTCACGCACGGCACAGCCGGTGGCGAGCGCCAGCGCGCTCACGCACGCCAAGAGGGACAAGGAACGCAACGACATTTGATTTCTCCTTCTGTGACCGGGCGGGCGGATGCACGCGCGGATTGCATCGATTCTTCGCCGCGCCGCAGGTTCCCGCCATCGGATCGATGGCCGCCGGCACGTAGGCCGGCGCCGACAGGCCTCAGTTGCGGTGCCAGTCGCGGTCGTCCCTGCGGTCACGGCCGTGATCGCGGTCGTGGTGGCGGTGCTCGTAGCGCCACTCGGGGTAGTAGCGCGGGTACACGACCGGCACCGGGCGGTACTGCACCGGCGGGCGCTCGTAGACGACCGGCGCGGGCTCGTAGTGGACCGAGCGTGCCGGCTCGTAGTACGCCGGGCGTTGCGACTCGTAGTAGACCGGCTGCGGCGCCGAGATGAAGACCTGCGGCAGCGGCGGCACCGGCAGGTTGATGCCGACATGCCAGGAGACGCCACCCGCGTGGGCGGCACCGGCAGCCAGGGTGGCGGCGCTGGCAACGAGCGCAACAACAGCGGACTTGATCATCGTGCTCTCCTTCGTCGGGCCACAGGGCGGCCCGCGTGACCCACCAACGCGCCCACCCCCCGCCACGTTGACCCGCGGCACGGGCCGCGAGGTAAATGTTCATTGCTGAGGGGTGTCCGGGTGCGTCGATAGAATCCGCCGATGACATCCGCCTCCGATTCCGCCCCCAAGCCCGGCAGCAATTTCCTGCGCCAGATCATCGAGCACGACCTGGCCGGCGGTACTTATTCACAGCGCCGCTTCGCCGGCACGCCGGGCGACGCCGCCCACCACGCGGCCGGGCAGCCCGACCCGGCGAAGATCCGCACCCGCTTCCCGCCCGAGCCGAACGGCTACCTTCACATCGGCCACGCGAAGAGCATCACGCTGAACTTCGGCCTCGCCGCCGAGTACGGCGGCGTGTGCCACCTGCGCTTCGATGACACCAACCCCGAGAAGGAAGAGCAGGAGTACGTCGACAGCATCCTCGAGGCAGTGAAGTGGCTGGGCTTCGACTGGCATGCCGACTTCAATGGCACGCGCACCAGCCACCTCTACTACGCCAGCAACTACTTCGACTTCATGTACCGCGCGGCCGAGGCGCTGATCGGGGCAGGTCTGGCGTACGTGGACGAGCAGACCGCCGACGAGATGCGCCACAACCGCGGCGACTTCGGCCACGCCGGCACCGACAGCCCGTTCCGCGGCCGCACGCCGGCCGAGAACCTCGCCCGCTTCCGCGAGATGCGCGACGGCCAGCTCGCCGACGGCGCCGCCGTGCTGCGCGCCAAGCTCGACATGGCGAGCCCCAACATCAACCTTCGCGACCCGGCGCTCTACCGCATCAAGCGCGCCGAGCACCACAACACCGGCAACACCTGGTGCATCTACCCGATGTACACATTCGCGCACCCGATCGAGGACGCGCTCGAAGGCATCACCCACAGCATCTGCACGCTCGAGTTCGAGGACCAGCGCCCTTGGTACGACTGGCTGCTCGACACGCTGTGCACGCTCGGGCTGCTTGGCACTCCGCGCCCGCACCAGTACGAATTCGCGCGGCTCAACGTGACCTACGTGATCACGAGCAAGCGCAAGCTGCGCCAGTTGGTCGACGAGGGCATCGTCGACGGCTGGGACGACCCGCGCATGCCTACCATCGTCGGCCTGCGCCGGCGCGGCTACACGCC
>JBDTVC010000462.1:0-2843 GCA_040007475.1 Burkholderiales bacterium | reverse complement strand
AGCCACACGCGCAGCTTCAACAACCTGTTCTTCTCCGGGACAACGCTCGCGGCAACCGCGCCGCGCTTCGTGCACGACCTGTCGGGCCAGGTGCCCGGCACTGCGGTCGAAGGCATCGACCTCGCCGACCCCGCCAATGGCCGCTACGCCTCCGTCCTCTACCGCATCCGCCCGCTGCGCGGCACCCTGCTCGCCGGCCGCGTCGACGGCGAATGGCGGCTCGAAAGCGGCATGCTCGACCGCATCTCGTTCGGGTGGCGGCAGGCGCGCCGCGAGGCCAACAACGCGCCGAACCTGATCTTCGGCGATATCGCGGTGCCCGGCACCGTGACCGCGGCCGACCGGCCGGGCCGGACCCAGCCCTATCCGTACCGCCCCTTCCTCGATGGCCGCACCGGCAGCATCGACGGCTACCTGACCGACACGCTGGCCGATGCGCGCGACCCGGCCGCGCTGCGCAGCGCATTCGGCATCACGGCGCCGCTGCCAACGGCCGGCAGCCCGCTCGGCGTCTGGCGCATCCGCGAGCGCACCGACGCCGCCTATGCGCAGGCCGGCTGGCAGCAGCCGGCACTGCAGGCCGATGGCCAGTTCGGCCTGCGCCTCGTGCACACCCGCTCGACGGTCGACGGCAACCAGACCGTGCCCTCGACCGGCTCGGTCGAGCCGATCGCGATCGACTCGGCGACGACCGACTGGCTGCCGAGTGCGGGCATGCGCTGGCGCAGCGGCGGTCCGCTGCAGCTGCGCGTGGCGGCGTCGCGCACGATCACGCGCCCCGACTTCAATCAGCTCTCACCCTCCATCACGCTGACGCCGAACTCGGTGAACCCGCAGCTCAACCAGGGCACGTCCGGCAACCCGGCGCTGCGCCCGCTGCGTGCGACCAACCTCGATCTGGCCGCCGAGGCCGACTTCGGGCGCGGCCATGCCGCCTCTCTGACCTTGTTCTGGAAGCGCGTGGATGGCTTCATCGCGACCCAGACCCAGGCCGAGGAGCACGACGGCGCCACCTACCAGGTGAGCCGGCCGTACAACGCCGACACCGGCCACATCCGCGGCGTCGAACTCGCCTACCAGCGCTTCCTCGATTTCCTGCCCGGCGCCTGGCGCGGACTGGGCGTGCAAGCCAACGCCACCTATGTCGACAGTAGCACCTTCGACCGCGTGCTTCGCGCCGACGTGCCGATGCAGAACCTGTCACGCCAAAGCGCGAATCTGATTGGCATGTACGAGCACGGCGATTGGTCGGCGCGGCTGGCGTACAACTGGCGCAGCCGCTTCGCCAGCCGTTCGGTCAGCGTCGTCGGCCTGGGCGCGTTTCAGGCCTACACGAGCGCCTACGGCTGGCTCGACGCGTCGCTGCGCTGGCGCGTCACCGATCGCGTGACCTGCTCGCTCGACGGCGGCAACCTGCTCGGCACGCTGCGGCGCTCATACTTCGATGTCGGGACGCGGCCGGAGAGTGCGACGGTCAACGACCGCCAGATCGGCATCAGCCTGAGCGTGAAGATCTGACGATCGCGGCCTCGGCCCGGCGCCGGCTGCGCACCTGCCCGCCGTCGACAATCGCAAGAAGGAGATGGCTTGATGGCGGGAGGTCGATTCCAGCGGGCTCGGCTCATGAGCATGTGCGCCGCGGCGCTGTGCGCGGTGGCCACGGCCGTGGCCGCGCCGCTGGACGACTGGCGCGCCAGCGTCGCGCAGACGCGCCAGCTCGCCGACAACGACGGCCCGACGGCCTACGAGCAGGCGCGGCGACTTCAGGCCACGTTGCCCGCAGACGCCACCCCGGTCGACCGTGCACGCGCGCTGAACGTACTGGCGCGCACCGAGATCCACATGGCGCTGACGAAGCCGGCGACACAGCACGCCGAGCAGGCGCTGCAGATCGCCGCCGAGGCCGGCGACCGCGTCGGCCAGGCCGAAGCGGAGATCAATCTATCGCTGACCGCCATCAACGAAGGCCGCATCGACCGCCTCGTCGAAACGACGACGCACAGCCTGTCGCTGCTGGACGGCATCCAGCGACCGGAACTGCTGGCCGAAGCGATGCTGCGCACCTCGGTGATGTACCGCCGCATCGGCCAGATCGACGACTCGGTCACGCTGGCGATGCAGGGCATGGACATCGCGAAGCGCTCCGCCAACGAACTCGCGCTCGTTTATGCGCACCATGGCCTGGCGCTCGCCTACGACCAGAGTGGCCGGCTCGTCGAAGCCTCGGAGCAGTACGAGCAGATGCGCCGCCACGCGCAGGCGGCCGGCTCGAAGGTGCTCGAGGCGTATGCCGTGCTCGGTCTCGCCGGCATGGCCGTGCAGCGCGGCGACACGGACGGCGGCATGGTGCTGAACCGGCAGGCCATCGCGATGTTCGAGGCGACGCGCACGCCGGCGAACCTGGCGATCGCGTACTACACGCTCGCGTACAACCTGCATCGTCAGGGACGGATCGTCGAGGCGGCGACCGAGATCAACCGCGCCGTCGCGATCTACGAGGCCAACCCGCACCGCATCGGGATGTGGTTCGCGCTCAAGGTGCGCAGCGAGTTGCACGAGGCGCGCGGCGAGCGCGCCGCTGCGCAGGCCGACGCCGACCGCGGTTACGCGCTCGCCGGCGAGATCGATGCGCCGTACTACCGTGCCGAGAGCGCCCGCCGCCTGGCCCGGCTGGCCGCGGCCGCCGGCGACCACAAACGCGCCTACACACTGGCCACCGAAGCGACCGAGATGCAGTCGCGTGCGGCTGCGGAGCGCAGCAGCGCGCGCATGGTCGAGCTCACACAGCGCTACCGCACCGAGAGCCGCCAGCGCGAGCTCGCCGAGCTGCAGCGCCGCGGCGA
>JBDTVC010000461.1:0-2860 GCA_040007475.1 Burkholderiales bacterium | reverse complement strand
CGATCTGGCAGGCGATTTGCTTGGATCGCTAGGGCGAACCCGGGCATGCGCCGACACGGTGCCGCCTATCATTCCCCCGCTCGGACGAGTCAGCCTTCGCCCTTCCACTTCCTGGATTCCTTATGACCCATCGTGGCTTCACTCTTTCTGCTCTCGCGGCCAGCGCACTGCTCGGATTCGCCGGTGCGGCCCTGGCCGCCAAGACGCTCGTCTACTGCTCCGAGGGCAGCCCCGAGGGCTTCAACCCGCAGTACTACACGACCGGCACGACCGCCGATGCGTCGTCGGTGCCGATGTACAACCGGCTCGTCGAGTTCGACACCGGCACGACAAACATCATTCCGGGCCTGGCCGAGAGCTGGACTGCCGCGGCCGACGGCCTCTCGTACACCTTCAAGCTGCGCAAGGGCGTGAAGTTCCACTCGTCGGCCAAGTTCACGCCGACGCGCGACTTCAACGCCGACGACGTGCTGTTCTCGTTCAACCGCATGTCCGATCCGGCCATGCCGAAGACCACGCCGGGCACGACCTACGCGTACTTCGACGACATGGACATGAAGAACATCGTCGACAAGGTCGAGAAGGTCGACGCGATGACAGTGAAGTTCCATCTCAAGAAGCCCGAGGCGCCGTTCATGGCGAACATGGCGATGGACTTCGCGTCGATCCTCTCCGCCGAGTACTTCGACAAGATGAAGGCTGCCGGCACACCCGACGTGCCGGACCGCGAACCGATCGGCACCGGCCCGTTCAGCTTCGTGTCGTACCAGAAGGACGCGGTGATCCGCTACAAGGCCTTTGATGCCTACTGGGGCGGCCGGCCGAAGATCGACAACCTCGTCTACGCGATCACGACCGATGCGTCGGTGCGCTACGCGAAGCTCAAGACCGGCGAGTGCCACGTGATGGCATTCCCGAAGCCGGCCGACGTCGCGCTGATGAAGGCCGACCCGAACATCAACCTCGTGCAGCAGAACGGCCTGAACGTCGGCTACATCGCGATGAACGTCGAGAAGAAGCCGTTCGACAACAAGCTGGTACGCCAGGCGATGAACCTCGCGGTCAACAAGAAGGCGATTCTCGACACGGTGTTCCAGGGCGCCGGTGCGGTCGCGAAGAACCCGATCCCGCCGACGCTGTGGGGCTACAACGACAAGGTCGTCGACTACCCCTACGACACCGCCAAGGCCAAGGCACTGCTCGCGCAGGCCGGCTACCCGAACGGCGTCGAGGTCGAGCTCTGGTACCTGCCGGTCACGCGCCCGTACAACCCTGACGGCAAGCGCATGGCCGAGTTGATCCAGGCCGACTGGGAGAAGGCCGGCATCAAGGCCAAGCTGATCACCTACGAGTGGGGCGAGTACCGCAAGCGCAGCAAGGGCGGCGAACAGCACGCGATCATGTTCGGCTGGTCAGGCGACAACGGCGATCCGGACAACTTCTTCGTGCCGTTGCTGGGCTGCTCGGCGGTCAAGGGTGGCGGCAACACCTCGCGCTGGTGCAACAAGGACTTCGAGGACGCGATCCAGAAGGCCAAGGGCGTGACCAAGCAGGCCGACCGTGCCGCGCTGTACGAGAAGGCTCAGGTCATCGCGCACGAAGAAGCGCCGTGGATCACGATCGCCCACTCGGTGCGCTTCGACCCGATCCGCAAGGAAGTGCTCGGCTACAAGATGGACGCGACCGCGCACCATCACTTCGCCAAGGTGGATCTGGCCGACAAGTGAGCCACGACGGCGCTGAGGGCGATTTCCCTTGTTCACCTTCGTCCTGAAGCGCCTCGGCCTCGTGGTGCCCACGTTCCTGGGCATCACGCTGCTGGTCTTCTCGCTGATCCGGCTGATCCCCGGAGACCCGGTCGAGGCGCTGTCGGGCGAGCGCGGCATGGACCCGGGGCGCTACCAGCGGCTGCTGCACGAGTTCGGCCTCGACCGCCCGCTGCCTGTGCAGTACGGCGAATACGTGTGGCGCGCGCTGCACGGCGATCTCGGCCTGTCGACGATCACGCACGAGTCGGTGTTCCGCGAGTTCATCGCGCGCTTTCCGGCCACGATCGAGCTGTCGTTCTGCGCGATGCTGCTGGCGCTGCTGATCGGGTTGCCGGCCGGCATCATCGCGGCCGTCAAGCGCAACACCGTGTGGGACTACTCGGTGATGGGCGCGTCGCTCACCGGCTTCTCGATGCCGATCTTCTGGTGGGGCCTGCTGCTGATCCTCACGTTTTCGGTCACGCTGGGCTGGACGCCTGTGTCGGGCCGCATCGCGATCCAGTTCGACATCCCCCCGGTGACCGGCTTCATGCTGATCGACTCGCTGCTGTCGTCCGACAAGGGCGCGTTCAGGAGCGCGGTGTCGCATTTGATCCTGCCCGCGATCGCACTCGGCACGATCCCGCTCGCGGTGATCGCGCGCATGACGCGCTCCAGCATGCTCGAGGTACTGCGCGAGGACTACGTCCGCACGGCGCGCGCGAAGGGTGCCTCGGCGTTTCGCGTCGTCGGCATCCACGCGCTGCGCAACGCGCTGATCCCGGTGATCACCACGGTCGGCCTGCAGGTCGGCACGCTGCTGGCCGGCGCGATCCTGACGGAGACGATCTTCTCGTGGCCCGGGATCGGCAAGTGGATCGTCGAGGCGATCGGCCGGCGTGACTACCCTGCGGTGCAGGGTGGGCTGCTGATGACGGCCACTGTCATCATCGGCGTCAACCTGCTCGTGGATGTGATGTATGGCGTAATCAATCCGCGGATTCGGCACCACTGACATGACGCTCACCGTATTGAGTTGTGAAGGTGCGACGGCTGCCGGCCCGTTGCTGTCGTTCGTGTGTCGCTGCTCTTTCGCTGCTTCAGCGCATCGC
>JBDTVC010000460.1:0-2865 GCA_040007475.1 Burkholderiales bacterium | reverse complement strand
CCTACAACGTCAAGGACGACAAGATCCTGTTCGTCAACGGCCGCGACGGCCCGGCGAACCACGAGCGGCTGTGCGTGAAGGGCCGCTACGGCTTCGACTACGCGCACCATCCGCACCGCCTCACCAAGCCGCTGATCCGCCGCAAGGACGCGCCCAAGCGCGGCGACTTCGTGATGGACCCGGACCGCGTCTACGACGTGTTCCGCGAGGCGACCTGGGAGGAAGCGCTGGAACTCGCCGGCGGCCAGCTCGCGAAGATCCGCGACACGCACGGCAAGAAGTCGCTCGCCGGCTTCGGCTCGGCCAAGGGCAGCAACGAGGAAGCCTACCTGTTCCAGAAGCTGGTGCGCACCGGCTTCGGCAGCAACAACGTCGACCACTGCACGCGACTGTGCCACGCCTCGAGCGTGGTCGCGCTGCTCGAGGGCATCGGTTCGGGTGCGGTGTCGAACCCGGTGATGGACGTGACCAAGGCCGATGTCGTGATCATCATCGGTGCGAACCCGAGCGTGAACCACCCGGTGGCCGCGAGCTGGATCAAGAACGCGGTCAACAACGGCACCAAGCTGATCGTCTGCGACCCGCGCCGCTCCGATCTGGCGCGCATGGCGCACCGCTACCTGCAGTTCAAGCCCGACACCGATGTCGCGATGCTGAACGCGATGATGAATGTGATCGTCACCGAGAACCTCGTCGACGCCGACTTCATCGCCAGCCGCACGATCGGCTACGACGATCTGCGCAAGAACGTCGAGGGCTACTCGCCCGAAGCGATGGCGCCGATCTGCGGCATCGATGCCGACACGTTGCGCTACGTGGCGCGGCTGTACGCCACGTCCAAGGGCTCGATGATCCTGTGGGGCATGGGTGTCTCGCAGCACGTGCACGGCACCGACAACGCACGCTGCCTGATCGCGCTGGCGCTGATGACCGGGCAGATCGGCCGCCCCGGCACCGGGCTGCATCCGCTGCGCGGGCAGAACAACGTGCAGGGTGCGTCGGACGCGGGTCTGATCCCGATGATGTTCCCGGACTACCAGCACGTGTCGAGCGCGGGTGTGCGCGCGACATTCGAGAAGGCCTGGGGCGTGCCCGCCGGTTCGCTCGACGACCAGGTCGGCCTCACGGTCGTCGAGGTCATGCACGCGATCAAGAAGGGCGCGATCCGCGGCATGTACGTGATGGGCGAGAACCCTGCGATGTCCGACCCGGATGCAAACCATGCGCGCGAGTCGCTGGCCGCGCTCGATCACCTCGTCGTGCAGGACATCTTCCTGACCGAGACCGCGTACCTCGCCGACGTGATCCTGCCTGCAAGCGCCTTCCCCGAGAAGACCGGCAGCTTCACGAACACCGACCGGCTCGTGCAGATGGGCCGCCAGGCAGTCAACCCGCCGGGCGATGCGAAGCAGGATCTCTGGATCATCCAGCAGATCGCCAAGCGCATGGGCCTGGACTGGCACTATGGCCATGTCTCGGAGGTGTTCGACGAAATGCGCCACACGATGCCCAGCATCGGCGGCATCACCTGGGACCGGCTCGACCGCGAGCACGCCGTCACCTACCCGTGCATGAAGGAAGGCGACCCCGGCCAGTCGGTCGTGTTCACCGACACCTTCCCGCGCGAAGGCGGGCGCGCGAAGTTCGTTCCGGCCGACATCATCCCCGCCGACGAGCGGCCCGATGCCGAGTACCCCATGGTGCTGATCACCGGCCGCCAGCTCGAACACTGGCACACCGGCAGCATGACGCGGCGCGCGACGGCGCTGGATGCGATCGAGCCTGATCCGGTCGCGCTGGTGCACCCGCTCGACCTCGCCGCGATGGGCGGCCAGCCGGGCGACGTGATCACGATCCAGTCGCGCCGCGGCGAAGTGGTGCTGTATGCGCGCGCTGACGACAGCTCACCGCGCGGTGCGGTGTTCGTGCCGTTCTGCTACTACGAGGCGGCGATCAACAAGCTGACCAACGCGGCGCTCGATCCGTTCGCGAAGATCCCCGAGTTCAAGTACTGCGCGGTCCGTGTCGCGCTCGGCGGCACACCGGCGCTGCAATCGAGCTACGGCGGCGGCCAGGCCCTGAGCAACGCGATCCATAACGCTGAAGCAATGGTTACTGCAAAATAGTTTGACTGTTCATAATGGTGAGTCTCCCGAACAATGGGTTCATCGACAGAAGCCCAGCAACGGAGAAACACCATGACCACTCACTCGCCGAACGACATCCTGGAAATCGAACGCAACGCCTACAACGTGGCATTTTGCGAGTTGGGGCTGGAATGGTATTGGGATGCCAAGACCTACGCCGAGCTCCGCGCCGCAGCCCAGCCGAAGTGCCATGTGCGCAGCTACCTCGAGGCGCACCAGCCGCATCTGCTGCGGGCCTATGACGCCGAGTTTCTCGTCAATGCCATCGAAACCAAGCGTCGGCAGTTCATTCGCACGATGTCGTCCTAGCAATCAAGACGTTCGAATATTCATGTCGAGCGTTCAGGGAATCACATGAGTATTCAGGTCCAGGCGGTTCAGGCTCAAAAGTGGGTTCGATACCAACATGCCGGCGCCATCGGCTTCGGCACGCTGAGCGGTGCCACGGTTCACGAACATCGCGGCGACATGTTCGCTGCGCCCGAGCCGACCGGCCGCACGCTCGCGCTGCACGCGGTCAAGCTGCTGAGCCCGACGCAGCCGACCAAGGTCATCGCGCTGTGGAACAACTTCGCTGCGCTGGGCGCCAAGCTCAACCTCGCGGTGCCTGCCGAACCGCTCTACTTGCTCAAGTCACCAAACTCGTTCGCGAACCCCGGCGACGTGATCCGCCAGCCGCGCAGCGGCGGCAAGGTCGTGTTCGAGGGTGAACTCGGCA
>JBDTVC010000459.1:0-2871 GCA_040007475.1 Burkholderiales bacterium | reverse complement strand
GCGATCGGCCTCGAAGGCAACCTGCTGCTCGACGCGATGAAGAAGATCGACTACGTGCCGCCGCAGCACTTCTATTTGTATCCCTCGCCCGGCCCGCTGGTCGCGCTGCCGGAGGCGAAGAACGCACTCTCGGTGACGATCTTCGAAGAGCAGCCGCCGTTCACGTCGAACACCGGCGCCGCCGAGTTCGTCAAGCTCTACCGCGAGCGCGCGACGAAGGCCGGGCTGACCGACCCAACGGTCGAGACGCAGGCCGCCGCGTCGTACACCGCGTGGCAGATCCTCGAAGCCGGCGTCGTCGCGACCAAGAGCCTCGACGACAAGAAGATCGGCGAGTGGCTCAAGGCGAACAAGGTCGACACGCTGCAGGGCAAGCTGCGCTTCAACGGCACCGGCAACTTCGGCGACGACCTGATGCGTGTGAAGCAGGTGCAGAACGGCCACTGGGTCGTCGTCTGGCCGAAGGAAGTGACCTCAGGCGGCGCCAAGCTGCTGGCCCAGTAGTCACGCTTGCATGTCGGCATTCACGCTCCCCAGCGCTTCGCTGCTGTCGCAAAGCATCCTGTCGGGCGTTTTTGTTGGCGCGTTGTACGGTTTGATGGGCCTGGGCCTCAGCCTGAGCTGGGGCCTGCTCAAGCTCATCAACCTGGCGCACTTCGCGTTCGCGTTCCTCGCCGCCTACCTCTGTTACGAGATGGCGAGCAAGGGCATCGACCCGTTGCTCACGCTCGGCGTGATCGTGCCCGCGTTCTTCGCCGCCGGCGTCGGGCTGCATTGGGTGATGGCGCGCTTCAAGGTCACGCCGTTCAACTCGTTGCTGCTGACCTTCGGGCTGATGGGCATCGTCGAATCCATCATCCAGACCATCTGGACCGCCGACTTCCGCAAGCTCGAATCGAGCTACGGGGAGCAGAAGTTCAAGCTGGCCGGCCTTTACATGCCGGTGCCCGAGCTCATCACGCTTGTGCTCGCGGTGGGCATCTCGTTCGCGGCGTGGGCGGTGCTGCGCTACACCGATCTCGGCCGCGCGATGCGCGCCGCCGCCGAAGACGCACCCATCGCCTCGGCCTTCGGCGTGAACCAGAAGCGCAATGCGCTGCTGCTGGCCGGCACCTGTGCCGCGCTCGCGAGCGTCGCCGGCGTGTGCCTGGCGCTCAGCTTCACGCTCGCGCCCTCGCAGATGTACGCGTGGATCGGCGTGGTGTTCGCCGCGGTGATGCTGGGCGGCCTCGCGCGACCGCTCGGACCGCTGATCGCCGGCACGGTGATCGGCGTCAGCGAAGCGATCACGATGGCCGTGACCGCGCCGTCGTGGGCGCCGATCGTGTCGTTCACGCTGCTGATCGTGATCCTCGTGCTGCGGCCGGGGAAGGCGGCATGAAGTTCACGACGAACAAGCGCGTGCCGCTCATCATTCTCGGCGCGGGCGTGCTGCTCGCGTTCGTGCCCAAGCTCGGCCTGCCCGCGTTCTACGACTCGCTCCTCTACCTGATGCTGCACTGGATCGTGCTCGCGACCTCGTGGAACATCCTCTCCGGCTACACCGGCTACTTCTCGTTCGGCCACGGCGCGTTCTTCGGCGCCGGCATGTACACGACGAGCACGCTGCTCGCACGTTACGAGTGGCCGTTTCTGTGGACGCTGCCGGTCGCGGCGCTCGTCGCCGCATTGCTCGGCGTCGCGCTCGGCGCGGTCGTGTTCCGCGTCAAGGGCGTGCGCGGCGAGCTGTTCGCGCTGCTGACGCTCGCGATCACCTTCGTGATCGGCACCATCGTCGTCAACACGCCGCTTGACGGCGGCAACGGTGTCTCGCTGAGCGCCGTGCCGTTGCCGAAGATCGGGCCGACACCGTCGTCCACGTTCTACCTGCTCGCACTCGCCGCGGCCACGCTGACGATGCTGATCGCCTGGGCGATCTTCGTCTCCAAGTTCGGGGCCGGCCTGTTCGCGATCCACGACGACGAAGACGCCGCCGAGGTGATGGGCGTGCCGACCTACCGCTACAAGCTGATGGCGCTTGGCGTCTCGTGCGCGCTCGCGGGCGTGGCCGGCGGCATCCACGCGATGTTCCTTTCGTACGTGACGGTCGGCGAGGTCTTCACGATCGCGGTGCCGCTGACGGTCGTGCTGATGAGCGTGCTTGGCGGCACGCGCCACTGGGCCGGCCCGGCGGTCGGCGCGGTCGCGATCACCGCGCTGCTGTACAGCTTCACGGCCGCCGATCACGCAATCGCCGGCAAGGCGATGATCGGCGTCATCCTGATCGCGGCGATCCTGTTCATGCCGGACGGCATCCTGCCGCGCCTGCAGAAGCTCTTCTCACGCCGAGCGCCAGCGAGCGGCACCGCGCCCGCGCAGGTCGCTGCGCAAGTGGCGGCGCCGATCACGACATCGAAGCACGTCGCGCCCGGCGAGGTGCTGCTGCGTGTGCGCGGGCTGAAGAAGTCGTTCAAGGGCGTGCACGCGCTGACCGGCGTGGATGTCGAGGTGCGCCGCGGCGAGATCCTCGGCCTGCTCGGGCCGAACGGCTCGGGCAAGTCGACCTTCATCAACGTCGTTACCGGCCACTACATGCCCACCGCCGGGCAGATCGTGTTCGAGGGCCGCGACCTGACGGGCCGCCCCGCGCACGAGATCGCGGCCTCGGGCATCGCGCGCACCTATCAAATCCCGCGGCCGTTCGCGCACCTGAGCGTGCTCGACAACGTCGCGCTCGCGACCATGTTCGGCGGCGCCGTGCACGACGTGAGCGCGGCGCGCAAGCAGGCGATGACCTGGCTCGACTTCACCGGCCTGCACGACAAGGCGGCCGCGCGCCCCGACGACCTGAACCTGCACCAGCGCAAGTTCCTCGAACTCGCGCGCGCGCTC
>JBDTVC010000458.1:0-2885 GCA_040007475.1 Burkholderiales bacterium | reverse complement strand
TGCAGAACTGCGGCTACGACGTCGAGAAGGCGCAGCGCGGCATCGTCTACATCGATGAGATCGACAAGATCAGCCGCAAGGCCGACAACCCCAGCATCACGCGCGACGTCTCGGGTGAAGGCGTGCAGCAGGCGCTGCTCAAGCTGGTCGAAGGCACGATGGCCAGCGTGCCGCCGCAGGGCGGGCGCAAGCACCCGAACCAGGATTTTCTGCAGATCGACACGACCAACATCCTGTTCATCTGCGGCGGAGCCTTCGACGGGCTCGAGAAGGTGATCCAGAACCGCTCGGAGAAGTCGGGCATCGGCTTCGGCGCCACGGTGCACAGCAAGAGCGAGAAGCGGGTCTCCGAGGTGTTCCGCGATGTGGAGCCCGAGGATCTGATCAAGTTCGGCCTGATCCCCGAACTCGTCGGTCGCCTGCCGGTGGTGGCGACCCTGGGCGAACTCACCGAGGACGCGTTGGTGCGCATCCTCACCGAGCCGAAGAACGCGCTCGTCAAGCAGTACCAGAAGCTGTTCGCGATGGACGGCGTCGAGCTCGAGATCCGGCCGTCCGCCCTGCAGGCGATCGCCCGCAAGGCGCTGAAGCGCAAGATTGGGGCGCGCGGTCTGCGCTCGATCATGGAGCAGTCGCTGATCGACACGATGTTCGACTTGCCCGCACTGGAGGGCGTGGCCAAGGTGGTGCTCGACGAGCACACGGTCGAGGACGACGCGAAGCCGCTGCTCGTGTATCGCGAGCAGAAGGCCAGCGCCTGATCCTGCCGGAGAGAGCGCTAGAGAAGTCCGGGTTCCGCCGCAGGCCTCACGCCGGGTGGCTTCTTGCAATTCACCGCTCGGGCCTTACATCGGCTTGAGAAAGAGAGGATTCTTCAATGTCCGGACATCCTGTTTTGCCCGCTGAACAAATCACGCTGCCGCTACTGCCGCTACGGGACGTGGTCGTGTTCCCCCACATGGTGATCCCGCTGTTCGTGGGCCGCCCCAAGTCGATCAAGGCGCTCGAGGTCGCAATGGAGGCGGGCCGCCAGATCATGCTGGTTGCCCAGAAGGCCGCCGGCAAGGATGAGCCCAAGCCCGACGACATGTTCGAGGTCGGCTGCGTTTCCAGCATCCTCCAGATGCTCAAACTGCCCGATGGCACCGTGAAGGTGCTGGTCGAAGGCATCCAACGTGCCAACACGCACAGCATCAGCGACAACGGCGAGTACTTCGTGGCCGACGTGACGCCGGTGCCCCCGGTGATCGACACGAAGCCCGAGATCGAGGCCCTGCGCCGCGCGGTCACGCAGCAGTTCGACCAGTACGTCAAGCTGAACAAGAAGATCCCGCCGGAGATCCTCACGTCGATCGCTGGCATCGACGATGCGGGTCGCCTGGCCGACACCATCGCCGCGCACCTGCCGCTGAAGCTCGAGAACAAGCAGTCGGTGCTTGACCTCTATGCCGTCGACAAGCGGCTCGAGAAGCTGCTCGAGCAACTCGAGCACGAGGTCGACATCCTGCAGGTCGAGAAGCGCATCCGTGGTCGCGTCAAGCGCCAGATGGAGAAGAGCCAGCGCGAGTACTACCTGAACGAACAGGTCAAGGCGATCCAGAAGGAGCTCGGCGACGGTGAAGACGGCGCCGACATGGAAGAGCTCGAGAAGAAGATCATCGCCGCGAAGATGCCCAAGGACGCGCGCAAGAAGGTCGATGCCGAGTTCAAGAAGCTCAAGCTGATGTCACCGATGTCGGCCGAGGCGACAGTCGTGCGCAACTACATCGACACGCTGGTCAACTTGCCGTGGGCGAAGAAGACCAAGATCAAGCATGACCTCGCGTTTGCCGAGGCGGTGCTGAACGAGGACCACTACGGCCTCGACAAGGTCAAGGACCGCATCCTCGAGTACCTCGCGGTGCAGCAGCGCGTCGACAAGATGAAGTCGCCGATCCTGTGCCTGGTCGGTCCCCCGGGCGTCGGCAAGACCTCGCTCGGCCAGAGCGTGGCGCGCGCGACCGGTCGCAAGTTCGTGCGCATGGCGCTCGGCGGCGTGCGGGACGAGGCCGAGATCCGCGGCCACCGCCGCACCTACATCGGCTCGATGCCGGGCAAGGTGCTGCAGAGCCTGACCAAGATCGGCACGAAGAACCCGCTGTTCCTGCTCGACGAGATCGACAAGCTCGGCATGGACTTCCGCGGCGACCCGTCGTCGGCGCTGCTCGAGGTGCTCGACCCGGAGCAGAACCACACGTTCAGCGATCACTACGTCGAGGTCGATTTCGACCTGTCGGACACGATGTTCATCGCCACGAGCAACTCGATGAACATCCCGCCGGCGCTGCTGGACCGGATGGAGGTGATCCGCCTGTCGGGCTACACCGAGGACGAGAAGCTCAACATCGCGCTGAAGTACCTTGCACCGAAGCAGGCCAAGAACAACGGCGTGAAGGACGAGGAGATGGAGCTGACCGAATCTGCGGTGCGCGGCATCATTCGCTACTACACGCGCGAGGCCGGCGTGCGCTCGCTCGAGCGCGAGATCAGCAAGATCTGCCGCAAGGTGGTGAAGGCGATTCAGCTCAAGCAGGTGACGGGCAAGGTCATCGTCACCGACGAGAACCTGAACGACTATCTCGGCGTGCGCAAGTTCAACTACGGCCAGGCGGAGAAGCAGAACCAGGTCGGACAGGTCGTCGGCCTGGCGTGGACCGAAGTCGGTGGTGATCTGCTGACCATCGAGGCGGCGGTGATGCCCGGCAAGGGCAACATCATTCGCACCGGTCAGCTCGGCGACGTGATGAAAGAATCCGTCGAGGCCGCCCGTTCGGTGGTGCGCAGCCGCGCTCGCCGCCTGGGCATCAAGGACGAGATGTTCGAGAAGCGCGACGTGCACATCCACG
>JBDTVC010000457.1:0-2891 GCA_040007475.1 Burkholderiales bacterium | reverse complement strand
TCTTGAACGACATGTTGATCATCCAGTAGACCGGCAGGATCGCGAACACGAGGTACGCGATCAGGAAGAAGACGCGCTTCTTCAGGCGGCGGTCATCCATGGCAGTGCCCGCCCGGCCGTCCGAAGGGCGCTGCGCGCCCCCTCGGGGGGCAGTGAACGAAGTGAGCATGGGGGCTCATTGGTTTGCCTCCGTCTTGTCCGCGGTGCCGACGCGCTGCATCCAGTTGTAGAGGATGAAGCACAGCAGCAGGATGATCAGGAAGTAGATCAGCGAGAACGCCGCCGCGGGCCCGAGGTCGAACTGGCCGACGGCCTTCTGCGTCAGGTACTGGCTCAGGAACGTGGTCGCGTTGCCCGGCCCGCCGCCCGTCAGGACGAAGGGCTCGGTGTAGATCATGAAGCTGTCCATGAAGCGCAGCAGCACCGCGATCATCAGCACGCCGCGTAGCTTGGGCAGCTGGATGTAGCGGAACACCGCGAACTTGCTCGCCCCGTCGATGCTCGCGGCCTGGTAGTACGCGGCGGGGATCGCGCGCAGCCCGGCGAAGCACAGCAATGCGACCAGCGGCGTCCAGTGCCACACGTCCATCACCAGCACCGTGAGCCACGCGTCGCGCGAGCTGCCGGTGTAGCTGTACTCGATGCCGAGCTTGGCGATCGCCGCGCCCATCAGGCCGATGTCGGTGCGGCCGTAGATCTGCCAGATCGTGCCGACCACGTTCCAGGGGATCAGCAGCGAGATCGCGACCAGCACCAGCACTGCGGACGACTTCCAGCCCTTGGCCGGCATCGACAGCGCCAGCGCGATGCCGAGCGGAATCTCCACCAGTAGCACCGAGAGCGAGAACACGATCTGGCGATAGAGCGCGCCCTGCAGGTCGTCGTCGCGCATCACCGACTTGAACCAGTCAGTGCCGACAAAGACACGACGCTCGGGCGAGATGATGTCCTGCACCGAATAGTTCACGACGGTCATCAGCGGCAGGATCGCCGAGAACGCGACGCACAGGATCACCGGCAGGATCAGGAACCACGCCTTCTGGTTCACAGGTTTCATGCCATCAACTCCTCGTTCTTGTAGAAGCACGTGTGCGTGCCGCGGATGCCCAGCCACACCGCCTCGCCGACCTTCGGGATCGCCGCTTCGCCGCTGAGCCGCGCGCGCACCAAGGCGCCGTCGGCCAGCTTCGATGTCAGCAGCCAGTAGGTCCCGATGTCCTGGGCCTGCGTCACGGTGGCCGGCACCGCGCCGGCCGCGTTCGGTGCCGCAATCGTCACGTACTCGGGCCGCACACCCAGTGTGGTGGCCCCGGCCGGCGCCCCCGGCGCCACGCTGGCCGGCAGAAAGTTCATCCCCGGCGAGCCGATGAAGTGGCCGACGAAGGTGTGCGCGGGCCGCTCGAACAGCTCGGAAGCGCTGCCGATCTGCACCGCGCGGCCGCGCGTCATCACGACAACCTGGTCGGCGAAGGTCAGCGCCTCGACCTGGTCGTGCGTGACGTAGATCAGCGTGAGCTTCAGCTCGTGGTGGATCTGCTTGAGCTTGCGGCGCAGCTGCCACTTCAGGTGCGGGTCGATCACGGTCAGCGGTTCGTCGAACAGCACCGCGCTCACGTCCTCGCGCACCAGGCCGCGGCCGAGCGAGATCTTCTGCTTGGCGTCGGCCGCGAGGCCGGCGGCGCGCATGTCGAGCTGCTTGCTCATCTCGAGCATCTCGGCGATCTTGCCGACGCGCTGCTTGATCTTGTCGGCCGAGGCACCCCGGTTGCGCAGCGGGAACGCGAGGTTCTCGGCCACCGTCATCGTGTCGTAGATGACCGGGAACTGGAACACCTGCGCGATGTTGCGCTGCTGCGGCGTGCGCGCCGTCACGTCGACGCCGTCGTACTTGACGCTGCCCTGCGACGGCTTCACGAGGCCGGAGACGATGTTGAGCAGCGTCGTCTTGCCGCAGCCCGACGGGCCGAGCAGCGCATACGCGCCGCCATCGTCGAAGGTCATCTTCAGCGGCAGCAGCGCGTAGTCCTCGTCGCGCTGCGGATTCGGCTTGTAGGCGTGCGCCAGGTCGAGATCGATGCGTGCCATGTCAATGCCCGCCCGGCCGCCCGAAGGGCATTGAACGCCCCCTCGGGGGGCAGTGAACGAAGTGAGCGTGGGGGCTGTTCATAGGACCACCGGTGCGACGAGCAGGTTGCCGGGCGCGTCGAAGACGTAGGCCTGTTGCGGGTTCAGGTACAGCGTGATCGGTGCACCCAGCGTGAACACATGCACGCCGGTGAGTTGCGCGACCAGCTCGCCGATGGCGGTGTGCACGTGCACGAACGTGTCGGAGCCGGCGATTTCGGCGAGCTCGACGCTGCCGGGCAGCGCCACGTCACCGTCGCGCTGGTGCACGCGCAGCGCGCCGGCCCGCACGCCCAGCGTCAACGCCGGGTCGGGCGTGGCGGGCAGCGTGATCGCGATCGTCACGTCGCCTTGCAGCAGCATGCCGCCGGGTTGCGCGGTCGCCTTCACCAGATTCATCGGCGGGTCGCTGAACGCACGCGCGACACGCAGCGATTTCGGCCGGCGGAAGACCTCGGCCGTCGGGCCGTACTGCAGCAGCTCGCCACCGTCGAGCACCGCGGTGTAGCCGCCGAGCAGCAACGCTTCGGTCGGCTCGGTGGTGGCGTAGACGACCGTCGACTGGCCGCTCGCGAACAGCTGCGAGAGTTCGTCGCGCAGCTCTTCGCGCAGCTTGTAGTCGAGGTTCACGAGCGGTTCGTCGAGCAGCATCAGCGGAGCGTTCTTCGCCAGCGCGCGGGCGAGCGCGACGCGCTGCTGCTGGCCGCCCGAGAGCTCGGCCGGCAGGCGCTTCAGGAAGGGTTCGATGTGCAGCTTGGCGGCGAGCT
>JBDTVC010000456.1:0-2927 GCA_040007475.1 Burkholderiales bacterium | reverse complement strand
TCTTCTCGCCCGCCCTCGCCGAGGTCGGCGAAGCCGAGCTGGCGTGGATGCGCGAGGCCGACTGTGTGATGGTCGACGGCACGTTCTGGGACGAGCACGAACTTCGTGATGCCGGCCTCTCCGAGCAGAGTGCGTCCGATCTCGGCCACCTGCCGCAGAGCCGCTTCCGCGGCCGCGCCGGCATGATCGACGTGCTCGACGCGACCGGTGCGCAGCGCAAGATCCTGACCCACGTCAACAACAGCAACCCGATCCTCGACGAGCGCGGCGCACAGCGGCGCGCACTCGACGAGCACGGCATCGAGGTCGCGCACGACGGGATGGAGATCGAGCTGTGAAGGCGCAGGCGCTGCGCTGGAGCACCTGGGTTGCGGCTCGCCGCGACAGCGCGGCGATGGCCGAACCACTCTGGCTCGAATGGCTCGCCCTCGGCGGCGTGCTCACGTTCGCGACCTGGCTGCTCGGCGTGCGCGGCGTGTGGGCGCTGCTGCTCGGTGCCGACCCGACCGGCATCACGCTCGTGATCATCGTGATCTTCGCCGCCGCAACGCTGTGGTGCGGCGCACGCGCACGTGTGCTGCAATGCCAGCGCGCCGCGCTGACCGCCAGCGGGCGCCGCGATCGCAGCGGCCGCGGAGACGGCAACGACGATTGGAGCGCCGACTACGTCGAGGCCTTGCGCGGCTCCGGTGCCGACGGCGCCACCGCGCTCGACCTCTTGCTCGAGCGCACGCACGGCCCGCACACGACCGCGTGGTGGGTCAACGGCATCCTGCTCAAGCTCGGGCTGCTCGGCAAGGTGATCGGCTTCTCGATCCTCGCGCTCAACATCGGCAACCTGCAAAGCTTCGACGCGGGCCAGTCGCAAGACTTGCTGCGCAGCCTGACGACCGGCCTCGGTGTCGCACTGCTGACGACGATGGTCGGGCTTGTCGGCAACATTCTGCTCGGCCTGCAGCTGACACGCCTCGACCGCTACGCCGATCGCCTTGTCGCCGACATCCAGCGGCTCGGGTTGGCACGCGAGCGCACCGAAGGCGCGGGAGCCTGACGATGCGACGCCGTCGTCTAACGCGCGAGCCCGAGGTCGATCCGTTCTACGACATGCTGTTCAACATGCTGATCGCGTTCGTCTTCTGTTTCATCATCGCGCTGCTGGCGATGAACCCGAAGGCGCTGAAGATCGGTGACATCCCGTCGAAGGCCGAATACATCATCACCGTCGGCTGGCCTGATCGCAACCCGAACGACATCGACACCTGGGTGCAGGACCCGGGCGGCAACCTCGTGTGGTTCCGCGCCCGCGAGGCCGGGCTGATGTACCTCGACCGCGACGACCGCGGCGACGCCAACGACGCGATCCTGATCAACGGCCAGCGCATCGTCAGCCCGTTCCGCCAGGAGGTTGTCACGGTGCGCGGCATCGTGCCGGGCGAGTTCGCCGTGAACGTCCAGTACTACCAGTCGCGCGACGGCCAGCCGGTCGACGTGAACGTCTCGATCATCAAGGTCAACCCGCGCGCCGAGGTCGTGTTCTACGGCCAGCTCAAGCTCGCGCGCCAGGGTGACGAGGCGACCGCGGCGCGCTTCACGATCCAGCCCGACGGCAAGGTCGTCAACGTCAACACGCTGCCGAAATCGCTGGTGCAACGACTATGAGAACGCACGGCCGCCCGAAGGGCTCATGCTCCCGCTCGGCGGGACCGGCCGAAGGCCGTAGGGTGCACCAATGAACCTCGCCCTGGTCTTGAGCTTCGTCGCGCTCGTCTTCGTCGCGCTGCTCGCGCTGCTGTGGTCGCGCTGGCCGGCGTGGCTCAAGGGCCTGCTGGTCGTCGGCGTGACGGTCTTCTATTTCTTCGCCAATGACCTCGTGCACAACCTGTGGGGCTGGCCCAGCGACGACACGCTGCCGGCGCGCTTCGTGCTGCTCGCCGCGGTGATCGACGAGCCGAGCGCGAAGCGGCCCGGCGGCCTCTACGTCTGGGTCAACGCGCTCGAGGACGGCAAGCCGGCCGCGCTGCCACGCGCGTTCAGGCTGCCGTACAGCAAGGACCTGCACGCGCTGCTGAACGAGGGCTTGAAAAAGGTTCGCGAAGGCGTGAGCCAACTGGGCACGAGTGAACCCAAGCCTGGCAAGGCCGGCCTGTCGTGGTTGCGCCCGGGCAGCGACGAACAGGTCGTCAAGCTGCGCGACCTGCCCGTGCCGCAGCTGCCGGAGAAGTGATGGGCCGCGCTCCTGTCATCCTCATCGCCTTCGCCGCCATGTCCCTCACGGCGAGCTTGTCGGGCTGCCAGCGCGACACGCCGGCCGAAGGCTGGTTCCCGCTCGCCGCGGGGCACCGCTGGACCTACCGCGTCACGACGCGCGGCGACGACGACACGAGCGAGCGCGAGTCGCTCACGCTGCGCACGCTCGGGCCCGAAACCGTGCCGGTGCTCGGCGACTCCGCCTGGCGAAGGCGCAGTGACAGCGGCGTCGACTACTGGCTGCGCGCCGACGCGAGCGGCATCTACCGCGTCGCGAGCAAGAGCGATCTCGATGCCGAGCCGCAACCCGACAAGGCGCCGCGTTTCGTGCTGAAGGCGCCGTACACGATCGGCACGCAGTGGCAGTCGACGACGACGGCCTACCTGCTGGTGCGCCGCAACGAGTTCCCGCGCGAGATCCGCTACACGCACCCGAACGTGCCAATGCTCTACACGATCGCCGCGATCGACGAGGCGGTCGAGACGCCGGCCGGCCGCTTCGCGCACTGCCTGCGCGTGCAGGGCACGGCCAGCGTGCGCGTCTACGCCGATCCGGCGAGCGGCTGGCGCGACCTGCCGCTGACCACGGCCGAGTGGTATTGCCCGGGTGTCGGCCTGGTGCGCCTCGAGCGCAGCGAGCCGGCGAAGTCGGCGTTTCTCACCGGCGGCACGCGCACGCT
>JBDTVC010000455.1:0-2947 GCA_040007475.1 Burkholderiales bacterium | reverse complement strand
GTGATCCGCCAGCCGCGCAGCGGCGGCAAGGTCGTGTTCGAGGGTGAACTCGGCATCGTGATCGGAACGACCGCGAGCGGTGTCAGCGAGGCCGATGCGATGGACCACGTGTTCGGCTACACCTGCGCGAACGACGTGACCGAGGCCGACATCCTGAACCGCGATGCATCGTTCACGCAGTGGGTGCGCGCGAAGGGCTTCGACACCTTCTGCCCGATGGGCCCGGTCGTCGCGACCGGCCTCGACGCCGCGACGCTCGTCGTCACGACCACGCTGAACGACAGCGTGCGCCAGAACTACCCCATCAGCGACATGCGCTTCTCGGTGCCGCGCCTCGTGAGCCTGATCTCGCAGGACATGACGCTGCTGCCCGGCGACGTGATCCTGTGCGGCACCTCGATCGGTGTCGGCTCCATGAAGCCCGGCAGCGACGTGACCGTCGAGATTGCCGGCATCGGCGCGCTGCGCAACCGCTACGAGTGAGCCGCCGCACCTGGGCGCGCCACCGATGAATTCAACTTCAGGAGTCTTCAATGAAAGTGGCCATCATCGGCGCCGGGGCCATCGGCGGTTATGTGGGGGTGAAGCTCGCGCTCGCGGGTGAGGACGTGACGTTCATCGTGCGTGGTGCAAACCTCGCGGCGATCAAGAGCCAGGGCATGAAGCTCATCATGGCCGACGGCAGCGAGCACGTCGCCAAGAACGTGAGTGCGACCAACGACTACACCGAGGCCGGCCCGCAGGATCTGGTGATCCTCGCGATGAAGGCGCACCAGGTTGAAGCCGTGGCCCGTGACGTGCCCAAGCTCTTCGGGCCCGACACCGCGGTCGTGACGATGCAGAACGGTGTCCCGTACTGGTACTTCAGCCAGCACGGCGGCCCGCTCGAAGGCACACGCGTGAACAGTGTCGACCCGACCGGCATCGTCGGCGAATGCATCCCGGCCCAGCGTGTGATCGGCTGCGTGGTGTATCCGGCCTCCGAGCTGATCGCGCCCGGCGTGGTCAAGCACATCGAGGGCGATCGCTTCCCGGTCGGCGAGCTCGATGGCTCGTCGAGCGAGCGCGTGAACCGCATCTCGGCCTGCTTCTCGAACGCCGGCTTCAAGGCGCCGGTGCTCGACAACATCCGCGCCGAGATCTGGCTCAAGCTCTGGGGCAACCTGACCTTCAATCCGATCAGCAGCCTCGCTCACGCGACGCTGGAGGCCATCTGCCAGTACCCGCTGACGCGCGAGCTCGCCGCCTCGATGATGCGTGAAGCGCAGGCGGTCGCGCACAAGCTCGGGATCGAGTTCCGCGTGTCGCTCGAGAAGCGCATCGCCGGAGCCGAGAAGGTCGGCAAGCACAAGACCTCGATGCTTCAGGACATCGAGGCGGGCCGCGCACCCGAGATCGATGCGCTGGTCGGCACCGTGGTCGAACTCGGCCGATTGACCGACACGCCGACTCCGCACATCGACACCGTCTATGCGCTCGTCAAGCTGCTCGAAAAGAGCATGGGCGAGCAGCGAGCGCAACTGCGTCTGCAAGAGCTGCCCGTGGCGGCGTGAAGCACGCGACGCTGCGCCAGCTCAAGGTCTTCGAGGCCGTCGCGCGGCTGCTCAGTTTTTCGCGCGCGGCCGAGGAACTGCACCTGACGCAGCCGGCCGTGTCGACGCAGGTCAAGAAGCTCGAGGAGCATGCCGGCCTCGCACTGTTCGAGCAGTTCGGCAAGAAGATCTACCTGACGCCGGCCGGCGCGGAGCTGCTCGACATCAGCCGCGGCATCATCCAGCAGTTCGAGATCGCCGAGAGCGCGATGACGCAGTTCAAGGGCGTCTCGGGCGGCAAGCTCAACGTCGCGGTGATCAGCGCGGGCGACTACTTCTTCCCGCGGCTGCTGGTCGAGTTCATCGGCCGGCACCAGGGCGTGGTGCTGAACTTCACGGTGCACAACCGCGAGGAGTTGCTGTCGCACATGACGGCGAACCTCACCGACCTGGCGATCATGGTGCGCCCGCCGCACGAGGCGGACATGGTCGCCGAACCGTTCGCGCCGCACCCCTACGTGATTGTCGCGCCACCCGGCCACGCGCTGGTCGGCGAGACCGGCATCCGCGTCGAGCGCCTGCTGCGCGAGCCCTTTGTCGTGCGCGAGAAGGGCTCGGACACCTGGCAGTCGATGCAGGAGGGCTTCGGCGATCGCGTCGATCGCCTGAACATCGCGATGCAGATCAAGAGCACCGAAACCATCAAGCAGGCCGTGATGGCCGGCATGGGGATCGGCTTCCTGTCAGCCCACACGATCGCGCAGGAGCTGCGCACCGGCAGCCTCAAGGTGCTGGACGTGCGCGGCTTCCCGCTGATGCTGCACTGGTACGTCGTGCACCGCCGCCACAAGCGCCTGCCGCCGGTGGCGCAGGCGTTCAAGGACTTTCTGCTGAGCGAGGGCGCAGCGCTGATCGCGCAGACGACGTCTAGTGTCGTGAGTTAGAACTTCGTTGAACTAATCAGCGCATGCTGAGTCGATACGTGTTCCGTATGTACATGACGAGGCGGCGATGCGAGGAAGACCGAAGGCGGAACTGGTGTTGAACGAGGCCGAGCGTGAGCAGCTCACGGCACTGACGCTGCGGCGTAAGACTGCGCAGGCGTTGGCGCTGCGCGCGCGCATCGTTCTCGCCTGCGCCGAGGGCGTGGACAACAAGATGGTTGCGAGTCGGCAGCGCGTGACGCCGCAGACCGTTTCGAAGTGGCGAGCTCGGTTCGTACAGGATCGGCTGGACGGGTTGCTCGATGCCCCCCGACCCGGCGCGCCGCGCACGATCGACGACACCCGGGTGGACGCCGTGATCGCCAAGACGCTGGAGAGCGTGCCTGATGCAGCGACGCACTGGAGCACTCGCACCATGGCGCGCCTTCGGTCTTCAGCCTCATCGGCAGGAGACCTTCAAGCTCTCCAAAG
>JBDTVC010000454.1:0-2948 GCA_040007475.1 Burkholderiales bacterium | reverse complement strand
CGCTGCGCCCCCATCTCGAGAAGAAGGGCATCGAGTTCGTGGCCCAGCAGGTGCATCGCATCGACGCCGAAGGCAATGCGCTGGAACTGGCCGATGGCAGCCGGCTGGCCTACGACTACCTCGTGATCACCACCGGCCCCAAACTCTCGTTCGACGAAGTGCCCGGCGCCGGGCCCGAAGGCCACACCCAGTCGATCTGCAAGGTCGACCATGCGGAGCAGACGTGGACGCAGTACCAGCAGTTCCTGCAGGACCCCGGCCCGGCCGTCATCGGCGCGATGCCCGGCGCCTCGTGCTTCGGACCGGCCTACGAGTTCGCCTTCATCTTCAACACCGACCTCAAGCGCCGCAAGCTGCGCCACAAGGTGCCGATCACCTACGTGACCAGCGAGCCCTACATCGGCCACATGGGGCTGGGCGGCGTCGGCGATTCCAAGTCGATGCTGGAGAGCGAGTTCCGCAACAACGACATCAAGTGGATCACCAACGCGAAGGTGACGAAGGTCGAAGCGGGCAAGATGTTCGTGACCGAAATGGACGAGAACGGGCAGCCGAAGAAGGAGCACGAACTGCCCTTCAAGTTCAGCATGATGCTGCCGGCATTCAAGGGCGTCGATGCGGTCGCTGCCGTGGAGGGCCTGTGCAACCCGCGCGGCTTCGTGCTGATCGACGAGTACCAGCGCAGCAAGAAGTACCGCAACATCTTCTCGGCCGGCGTCTGCGTGGCGATCCCGCCGGTCGAGGTGACCCCAGTGGCCACCGGCGCGCCCAAGACCGGCTACATGATCGAGACCATGATCACCGCGATCGTGCACAACATCGCCAATGAGATCGCGGGCAAGCCCGCAACGGCCAAGGGCACCTGGAACGCGATCTGCCTGGCCGACATGGGCGACACCGGCGCTGCCTTCGTCGCGATGCCGCAGATCCCGCCGCGCAACGTCAACTGGTTCAAGAAAGGCAAGTGGGTCCACCTGGCCAAGGTGGGCTACGAAAAATACTTCATGTACAAGATGAAGAACGGCACCTCCGAACCGATCTACGAGAAGTACGTGCTCAAGTCGCTGGGCATCGAGCGGCTTGAACGATAAAGCCGGCAGGCTCCATGAACTGGATCAGCAAGCTCCTCGGTGCGTCGGCCGCCTCGCCATAGGCAAAGGCCTGCGGATGCCGCGACCTTGCCGCCCGACAATGCGGTGCTGGTGGGCGCGCGGTGGGAGGGGGAATCCGGATCGGAGCACACTTAATGCTCCATTCCGCTGCCGCCGCACCGGCTTCAAGCCGGCATCAGTGCCGGTGCCAGCACGATCCGCGACGGCTGGGGCGTCGCGTTTTACGACGGCCGCGATGCGGCGCTCTATCGAGAACCGTCGGCGGCGAGCGGCAGTCCCCTCGTGCGCTTTCTCCAGTCGCAAGGACCAAGCACGACGCTGGCGATATCGCACATCCGGCATGCCACGCGCGGGGCCGTCGACCTTTCGAACACCCAACCTTTCGTGCGCGAGCTCGCCGGTCGCGCCCACGTGTTCGCCCACAACGGCAATCTGGTGGGGATCGAGCGCGCCGGAAGTCTGGCGTTCGACCGCTACCGTCCGGTCGGCACGACCGACTCCGAACACGCCTTCTGTGCGCTGCTGGAGCGCATGCAGGGTCTCTGGAAAGTGGCGTCCCCGCCGCCGCTCGACCAGCGCCTTTCGGTGATTTCCGAATTCGCCGCCGATCTGCGCAAGCTCGGACCTGCCAACTTTCTCTACTCCGATGGCGACGTCCTGTTCGCACACGGCCATCGACGCGTGCAGCCCACCACCGGCCGGATCGAGCCGCCGGGTCTGTGGCTCTGGTCGTGTCACTGTGCCGACCCAGAGCAACGTGTGGACGCCATTGGCCTGACCGTGGCACCGGGCTTTCAGGAGATGGTGCTCGTCGCAAGCGTCCCGCTCACGGCCGAGACCTGGCGGCCGCTTGGTGAAGGTGAGCTGGTGGTGGTTGCGGGGGGTCGACAGGCTGATGCCATCGGCTCGGGCTCGTCCGAGCGCCGTCTGTCGCGCGCCTGAGATGAACAGAGGGAATTCTTGATGCGGAACAAACCGCGAATCGGTTCTGCGTTCGACGATGCAGGTTTCCTTCACTCGAAAGCCCGCTCATGAAAACAAATCTGGGAAGTCTTGACCGCGCCCTGCGCATTGGCGCGGGCATCGTGCTGATCGGCCTCTCGGTCTCGGGCCTGATCGGCCCCTGGGGATATGTCGGCATCGTGCCGCTGCTCACGGGACTGGTGAGCTTTTGCCCGTTGTACGCGATGCTCGGTCTTAACAGCTGCCCGCGTGGCGCCCGCTGACGCCTTCGTCGCCGACGGCGGCTTTCGGATCGAGCTGGTCCAGCAGTCGGACTATCGCTTTGAAGCGCGCTTCGACGACCCTGGCATTCCGGTCCTGCTCACCGACGAGCTGAAGCCGCTCGGTGGCAATGCCGGGCCCAGCCCCGTGCGCCTACTCGGCGTGTCGGTGGCCAACTGCTTGGCCGCAAGCCTGCTATTCGCCATGCGCAAGTTCAAGAACGATCCGGGGCCCCTGCGTGCCGTGGCCACCGTCAAGATGGTGCGTAACCCGCAGAACCGTCTGCGCGGCGGTCGCATCGCCGTCGATGTGCATCTCGCCGCAGACGCCTCGGCGATCGCCCAGATCGACCGCGTACTTGCCCAGTTCGAGGACTTCTGCGTGGTCACACAGAGCGTGCGGCTCGCGTTCCCCGTCGACGTGCGCGTGCTGGACAAGGGCGATACCGTGCTGCACTCGTCCTGAGTGCCATCGCCCGCAACTTGATCGGCAAGGTATCCGAGTGGCACCCTCGTTGTAGGAAGGCATCATGAGCAACCTTCCGCTAGCGATGGAAAGCCTGACCTCTTGAACTCCTTACGACTGGGCGAAAGCGCGCGCGCGTTCTGGCGT
>JBDTVC010000453.1:0-2963 GCA_040007475.1 Burkholderiales bacterium | reverse complement strand
ACCGACTGCTCGACTCCAGCCTGCAAGAGATCCATCGCCGTGGTGTGACGAAGGACGTGAGGCGAGACCCGCTTCGTCTTGAGCGACGGACACGCATCGCCACTCGCCTTGACGTGCTTGGCCAGCAGATAGTGCATCCCGTGCGCGCTCAGACGCCCGCCCCTCGCGTTCGGGAAGAGCGGCTGATCATGGGCGCGCGGCGGCTGGCGCATCCACTCGGTCAGGACGGCGCGCGTGTTCTTGCTCAACGGCGTACATCGTTCCTTGCGACCCTTGCCAACGACCCGCACGTGCGCACCGGTCCCCATGTGCACGTCTGCCGTCTGGAGGGAGGTGAGCTCGGAAAGCCTCAGCCCCGTCTGCACCGCCAAGAGAATCAGTGCGTGGTCCCGCCTCCCGAACCACGTCCGCTGGTCCGGTGCCGCCAGTAACGCGTCGACCTCCGCACGGCTCAAGAAAGATACCAAGGTCCGCTGAAACTTCTTGGCCGGGATCGCCATCACCCGAGCGATCTGCGCGGCATGAGTCGGCGCCTCGTACGAGGCGAACCGAAAGAACGAGTGCACCGCCGTCAGCCGTAGGTTGCGTGTTCGCGCCGTCACGCGTCTCGTGGCCTCGAGGTCATCGAGGAATGCCGCGACTAGCGGCGCATCGACATCCTCCAACGTGAGAACGGATGGCGCCTTGCGAAGGCGCTTCTGAATGAACTGCAGCAACAACTTGAACGTGTCGCGATACGACGCGATGGTGTGCGGACTGGCCTGGCGTTGGCGCGACAGGCGCTCCGTGAAGAAGCGCTCCAGCAGCGAGGCGAAGCTGACCCGGGCCGTCATGACGCTACTCCCCACCGCCGCTCGACGCGAGCCATCGCTTGCGTCATCAGTTCTGGCCAAGCGCTCAGATACCAGTAGGTGTCGGCGACGTGCACGTGACCGAGGTACGCCGACAAGACCGGCAGTCGTCGAGCCGCGTCCTCGCCTGCTTCGTACCAATGGGTCAAGACACGCACAGCGAAGCGGTGGCGGAAGTCGTGCAGACGTGGACCACTGCTGGCGTTCGCGCCGCGCAGCCCGACACCACGAGACAACTCGTAGAAGGTTCGGTGCAACTGTGCCTGGTCCAGCCGTGTGCCGCGGTTCGAGACGAAGATGTATGGTGAGATGGCCAAGCCATAGCACTCCTCACGCCGGAGCAGATAGTCGACCAAGACCTTGAGCGTGGACGCATGCAGCGGCACGAGCCGGATCCTGCCGAGCTTGGCACCGCGGATGGTCAGCACCGACTGCTCGACATCCAGATCGTCAACGTGCAGGGCCAGCGCCTCTGACATGCGCAGACCGGTGGTGCACAGAAGGCCGAGCAGGCAATAGAAGACCCACGGGCGCAGCGGCGTGCCATGCCAGGACGTCGGCAACCTCAACGCGGCCGCCAAGAGCTGCTCGACCTCTGCATCCGAATACAGGTAGGGTCTGGCGCGAGTCGAACGATGCGGAAGGAGGCCGGCCCGCGGGATCTCGGTTCGAGCATCGACCGCACTGCGGTAACGGGCGAAGCACCTTACGTAACCTAGCCGGCGTGCCCACTCTGCGGGCAATACCGAGACCGGTTGCTGTGCCCACATCAGTGCCAGAGCCGTCGTGATGTGGTCGATGGCTCGATCGTCCAAGAAGTCGACAAAGCGCGGTAGCTGCAAGCCCGCATCCTCGAGCTTGAAACCCATGTCGCGCCGCAACTGAAGGTAGTCGTGCAGGGCCTCGCGGAGCGTGTTCATGCGACGCTCCCCGGCCACGGCAACGCCAGCGCACGCAGAGCGACGAGATCGACCCTGGCGTAGACAGAAGTTGCGACCGGACTGCGGTGGCGAAGCAGTTCACCGATCTCTGGAATGGATGCTCCCTCCTTGAGCATGCGCACCGCCAGCGCGTGGCGAAACTGATGTGAGCCTCGGTGCGGCGCATCGACGCCGGCACGTCGCAATGCATTGCGCACGATCGAGCCGACACCGTCCGAGTCGTGCCGTAAGCCGGTGAATGGCGCTCGCGTTCGCACGAAGAGATGGCGGTCGAGAGTGGCGGGGCGACCGTGCTCCAGATAGGCCGTGATCGCCTGACCCACGTCGGCAGGCAATGGCATCAGGCATGCATGGCCGTTCTTGCCACGAACGCGGATGTGGCCAGCGTCCCAGTCCACATCGTCCAGCATCAGCTCAAGGACCTCACCGGAGCGCAACCCCAACCGCGCGAGCATCAACAAGATGGCTCGGTCGCGGCAGCCAACCGGACCACCTCGATCGCAGCTTGCGATGGCGCGCTGCGCATGTTCAGGTGAGATGGCGCGCGGAAGCTGCGGCGTCGTGGTCCACACCGCAACAGCCGGAATTGCCCCGATGAGTAAGGATCCGACGTCGCCGCAGTACTCGCCATAGCGAATGAAGGCGCGCAGCGCGGAGACGACCTGCTTGAGCGCTCGCGGCCTCAGGCGCCGAGCGTGACGACCAACCAAGCGCTGCACGTCGCTTGCGTCTATGACAGCGAGATCAACGCCCTGATCGCCGAAGCGATCGACGAGAAAGCCCCTGGCGGTCGCGCAATAGCCGCGGACCGTGCTCGCGGCCAGGCCGCGATCGCGGATCAGAAATCGTTCGAAGGCATCGACGATTGCGTCAGCTGGCCAGCTGCGCTTAGGCGCAGGTGCACACAGATCATGCGCTCGCAGATAGCGAAGAAGGTGCCTCAGGTCGGTCGACTCATGCCGGTGCGGCTCGCTTCGGCAGTCGCTGCGACGCAAGTAGCTACGGCGATGGAAGAGATCGATGAGCTCGTCGCCCACGTCGATCAGCTCGACATCGCGTCGCGCCAGCCAGTCGTCGAAGGCGACCGCGCGCCACGCCTTGGCGCGCACGCAGACAACAGAGTAGTTCTGCTCGATCAGTGAGCGGACAAACGCAGGGAGGTGGGACGCCA
>JBDTVC010000452.1:0-2980 GCA_040007475.1 Burkholderiales bacterium | reverse complement strand
TCTGCAGCCGCGACGCCAGGCGCAGCAGCACGACCCGCAGGTCGCGCGAGAACGCGAGCAGCATCTTGCGCACGCGCTCGGTCTGCTGCGCACGCTGCTCGGCGCCGAGCTGCGCCTCGCGCGCCGCGCGTTGCAGCTGGACGAGCTTGCGCGTGTTCATCACCAGGCTCGCATGCGAGGGGCCGAAGGCCTTCGCGACGACCTCCTCGGGCTTGTTCAGGTAGTCGCCCGCGTACACGAGGTAGGCCGCGGCGCGCATCGCCGGCGAAGCACCGATGCCCTGCAGGATCGCGGCGACACCATCGGCGTGCGCGAGCGCGTCCTCGGCCGTGTCGAGCAGCTGGCCGTCGAGCAGCGGCTCGGAGAACGCGCGTGCACGCGCGAGCTGGGCCAGCTCGGCATCCGCACTGGCCGACTCGTCGAGCAGCTGAACGATCGCCGACGCCGCGGCGCTGGCACCTGCCTGGCCGGTCTTCACGACAACAGGAACTCCCGCACCGCGCGCACCTGGTCGTCGGCGATCAGCGTCGGCGCATGCCCGACACCGGCGAACTCGAGCAGCCGCGCCTTCGGGCCGCGCTGCGTCATGGCCAGCGCGGTTTCGCGCGTCAACAGGTCGGAGTCGGCGCCGCGCAGCACGAGCGTCGGGCAGGTGACCGCGTCGTAGGCGAACCAGGTCATCGCCTCACCGCCGGCCACCATCTCGGCGGTGAGCGCCTTGAACGGCACCGCGATGTTCGCGTCGTAGTGAAGCTTGTACCCAGCGCCGTCGGCCTTGAGCATCGGCCGCGTCAGTGCCAGCCACTGCTCACGCGTGTGCGGGCCGAAACCCTGCGAGATGCTGCCCAAGTAGTCGGCGGCTTCGTCGAGCGTGTTCCAGCGCAGCGGCGCACCGAGGTAGGTGCCAATGCGCTGGATCGCCTCGAAGCGGATCGCCGGGCCGACATCGTTGAGCACCAGGCGCGATACCGGCGACTGCTTCAGCGAAGCCAGGCCCAGCCCGATCAGCCCGCCCATCGAGGTGCCGACCCAGTGCAGCGTCGTCGCGTTCAGGCGCGCCACCAGCGTGACCATGTCGGCCACGTAGGCGGGGATCTGGTAGCCCGCCGGATCGGCGAGCGCATCCGACTGGCCGCGACCGACGACATCGGGGCACACGACGCGGTACTCGCCGCTCATCGCCTGCGCCAGCACGTCGAAGTCACGCCCCTGTCGCGCCAGCCCGTGCACGCACACCAGCACGCGCGGATTCGCCGCGTCGCCCCACTCCCAGTACGCCATGCGATGCAGACCGCGGGCGTCCAGGCATTGCACGTGGTTCAGGCGGGGTTCGGTCATGGTGCTTCTCGGGTCGCTGCGCCCGGTCATGCTAAGCGAAGGCCCTCCTCATCGCGACCGCAAGGTCATCAAGGGATTCACTTGATCATCTGCACCGTGCCCGAGACATTGACCACGACCGCGCCCTTGCCGGGCTCGACCGGCAGCGCGTCGTCCGACGCGGCCGACATCGACTTCATGCTCATCCGCTGGGGCATGGGCATCGTCGGCTCGCTGCTCGTCACCTCGACCTCGCGGATCGCGTAGCCGCCGTAGCCGAACTGCTTCGCATAGTTGTCGGCCTTGGCGCGGTAGCCTGCGATCGCCCGCGCCGAGATCTCGCTCTCGGTCTTCTCGCGCAGCTCGCGCGAGAGGTTGTAGCCCACGCGGTTGATCGTCAGCGTCGTGATGCGCCCGCTGAGTTGCCCGATGGCCTGCATGTCGCGGCCCTCGACGATCAGCTCGGTGCTGCCCTGCCAGCCGTTCACGACACCCTTGTTCGTGTAGCGCGGCGAGAGCGAGAAGTTGCCGGTCTGCACATCGACCTGGCCGGGCTTCGCGACCTTTTTCGCTTCCGCGAGCGCGGCATCGAGCGCCTGCTTCAGCTGTGCCTGCACTGTGGCCGCATCGGCACCCTCGCGCGTGGTGTTGAAGGCGATGCTGAGCACGTCCTTCGTCACGTCGATGCTGGCACTGCTCGCCAGGCGCACAACGCCCTGCGGTGCCGGCGGCTCGGCGGCGGCAGCCATGCCGGTGGCCAGCGTGCAGCCAAGGGCCGCCATGACGGGTCGAATCGAGAGCCAGGCCATGTTCATGGGCCTCCTGAAAGTTCGGCGCGGCAGGCGGGGTGCCCGGCTGATCACCGATGCAGACTTATACGTTCGGCGCGCACGATGGGGGTGAAATGGCGTGGCGAACGCAGGTGTAACAGCTGGTCAGGGCATGCAAATCCGGTGCGAAATCGCGTTCAGAATCGCGCTTGTTACAAGTTTGGAGTTCTGAATGTCTGCTGTCCCCAACCCGCGCCCGGACCGAATCGTCGTCGTCGATGACGATGCCCGCATCCGTGACCTGCTGCGCCGCTACCTCACGCAGGAGGGTTTCGAGGTCCTGCTCGCCGAGGACGCCAAGGCGTTGAACCGCCTGCTCACCCGCGAGACCGTGCACCTGATCGTGCTCGACCTGATGCTGCCCGGCGAGGACGGCCTGTCGATCTGCCGCCGCCTGCGCGCAGCGAACGACGTGACGCCGATCATCATGCTGACCGCCAAGGTCGAAGATGTGGATCGGATCGTCGGCCTCGAAGTCGGCGCCGACGATTACCTCCCCAAGCCCTTCAATCCGCGCGAACTGCTGGCCCGCATCCATGCGGTGCTGCGCCGCCGCCCGACGCTGGAAGCCCCTGGCGCCCCCGCGCTCGAAGCGCAGACCGTGACCTTCGGCCCGTTCGAATTCGACCTCGCCCTGCGCCGCCTGAGCAAGGAAGGCGAGCAGATCGCGCTGACCACCGGCGAGTTCTCCATGCTCAAGGCGCTGGTGCGCCACCCGCGCCAGCCGCTGTCGCGCGACAAGCTCGCGCAGCTGGCGCGCGGTCGCGAGTTCGAGCCGTTCGACCGCAGCCTCGATGTGCAGATCTCGCGCCTGCGCAAGATGATCGAGCCCG
>JBDTVC010000451.1:0-2983 GCA_040007475.1 Burkholderiales bacterium | reverse complement strand
AGGTCTATGGAGATGCCGGCTAGATGAACATGTCCGAAGACGGCCAGCGTAGCGCCAGCCCCAGGGCGTACCCTCAGCTTCCAATTCCCAAACTATCAGTAGAAGGTCAGAGAAAAATGGCGTCATCCGAAGAGACGTTTTGATTGATGTGCCCGCCGAAGAGGTCTGGTCGGCACTGCGAGACGTGGGCTCACTGCACACCAGGCTCGTGAAGGGCTTCGTGACAGATTGTCAACTCGCTGGTGACATTCGAACCGTTACCTTCGCCAACGGAGTGTAAGCGTCTGGGCGCGGCATCTTGAGCTGACGCGACCGGCGCTCGACCATCGCGTGCATGACGAAGGTGGTGGCGATGACCGGCAGGGCCGCGCTGACGCGACTCGCGCGCTGGCTGTGCGTCGGCGCCCTGGTCGCAGGCATCGGCCAGCGCGTGGCCGCGTTGCTCATGCGGCGCGTTGGGCAAGCCTGGTGGACCTCAATCGGCCTGGCGCCACCGATGGGGCAGCAACTCCTCGATCCGGCTGTTCAACTGCGTGGGCAAGCGTGTGAGCACGTCCTTCAAGTAGGCCCAGGGCTCGTGCCCGTTGAGCTTGGCCGACTGCAGAAGGCTCATCATCACAGCAGCTCTCGCGCCGGCCAACTGGCTGCCGATGAACAGCCAGTTCTTTCGTCCGAGCGCCCAAGGCCGAATCTGGTTCTCGATGTGGTTGTTGTGTGTGCCTTGCAAAGGCACGTTTGATCCGTCGGTGACGGCGAGGCCTCGGCCGAGCCCAGTCCGACCCGGCCAACTCTCGCTCCGGCCGGAAGCACAAGGGGCGGTCCAGGAGGTAACGAATGGGCTGAAGCACTTCTTGAAAAGGCCTCGTAGGAGGCCAGCGGGCCATGCGGGCCGCAACGTGAGTGAACACTGAGCAGGCCTCGAAAGATCCAACGTGGATGCCGACCCGCCATAACAACGGGGAAGGCCGGCGGCGGCGCCGAAGTGAGCGTGATTGGCAGGCGCCGCGTCCACCGGGGTAGTGGTGGCAGCACGCATGGCGAAAGATCGATCGTGCAACAAGGGAAGTCCGTGGTGGTGCTCGGCGGGCAGTCGGGCAACGACGACCTCGTGAGGGGTGGAGTCGGCTGCTGCGGATGGCGGATGGGGGTGTAGTAGTGATGAAGCTGGGTAACGCTGGTGGAGCGAAGGCCCCCTGTTCCGATGCGAACGTGCAAAGCAGGAAGAGCCCGGGGATTGGCGCAAGCCTACCAACCCCGCTCGATTCGGTTCGAACCTTGCAGAGCAGGTTGCGGGCGAAAGCCAAGAGCGAAGCAGCCTACCGGTTCTACAGCCTGTGGGACAAGGTGTGCCGGGAGGACGTCTTGTACGAAGCCTACCGACGCTGCCGCGCCAATCGCGGCGCGCCGGGGGTGGACGGCGAGACCTTCGCGCACATCGAAGCCCGTGGGCTTGAGCCCTGGCTGCGAAGACTACGGCAGGAGTTGGGCACCAAGCAGTACCGGTGCACGCCCCTGCTGCGTGTATGGATCCCCAAGGCAAATGGCGGGCAGCGCCCGCTGGGCATCCCGACCATCCGCGACCGTGTCGCGCAAATGGCGGTGCTGCTGGTTCTCGGACCGATCTTCGATGAAGACCTGTTCCCCTGGCAGTACGGCTTCCGCGAGGGCATGGACGCCAAGATGGCGCTGCGGCGCATCCACTTCGGCATCGCCGACCGTGGAGCGCGCGAAGTGGTGGACGCCGATCTCGCTGACTACTTCAACACGATTCCTCACGGTGACCTTCTGCGCTGCGTCGCACGACGGGTCGCTGACGGGACGGTGCTGGCGACGATTCGCCAGTGGCTCGACGCACCGGTCGTCGAGCGCGCGGACGGCGGCGGCGAAATCCGCACGACGGTGGCGCGCGACACGAACCGTGGCACTCCGCAAGGGGGTGTCATCTCGCCGATGCTGGCCAACCTGTACTTCCGCCGCTTCATGCTGGCCTGGTACGGTGGTGGTCACGCGCGGCGGCTGCAGTCCGAGGTAGTCAACTATGCCGATGACTTCGTGATCCTGTGCCCGCAAGGGCGGGGTGAAGAAGCGATGGCGACCATGAGGCGACTGATGTCCAAGCTCGGCCTGACGGTCAACGAGAAGAAGACCCGACTGGTCAAGCTGCCCGAGGAACGATTCGACTTCCTGGGATACACCGTGGGGTGGTTCTATGGGTACCGAGGCCGGCCCTACTGGGGCACGGCACCGTCGATGAAGTCCATCAAACGCGTAAGGGAGCGCATACACGACGAGACGACCACGCGGTGGCACGCCACGACACCGAAGAAGCGGGTTGAGGAACTCAACCCGATGCTTCGAGGCTGGGCGAACTACTTCAACCAAGGGCCGGTCCGAGAAATCTATCGGCGCCTGGACGACTATACCGCGCGGCGTATGCGGATCTGGCTGCGAAGGCGCAGCGGAAAGCGGGGAACGGGGTACCGCCAATACTCCGACCAGTACCCTTTACGAGAAGTTGAGGCTGATACGCCTGCTGCCGATTGCACGCGGCCGCTCGAACGCGAAGGCTTGATGCGTTGGAAGAGAGCCGGATGCGGGCAATCCGCACGTCCGGTTCGACGAGGGGGATGTGGAAACGGAGCTACGGCGAGGTTACTCGGGCACCGCCAGACGAAAGGGGCGGGAACAGACAAACCGGACCTACTGCCACCGCGCCACATCTCTACTCTACCGATCGGCACCGCGCCGTCCAGCAAGAACCGCCCGAGTCCTGCCCAGTGGTTCAGGCTGTAGTCGATGGCCTTGGCAATGGCGCTGCCGTCGGGCACACGTTGGCGCTCGAGCTGCAGCCACACGTGCAGTTCCTCCCACAGCGGCTTGGACCGCTCCAGCCGCATCTGCAGCCGCTGCTCAGTTGGCAGCACCTTTGCATCGGCCTCGACGCGGTACAGCCAGGCGATGCGCTGGATGGCCTGCTTGGCCA
>JBDTVC010000450.1:0-2997 GCA_040007475.1 Burkholderiales bacterium | reverse complement strand
GTGTCGACGTTCAGCTCCATCTTCTCGCAGTAGTCGTAGACGTCCTCGAAGAGCGGATCGAACTCGTTCACCGCGTCGATCGAGTAGCCCTGGCGTGATGTCTCGGCGCGGCCGCTGCGACCGACCGGTGGCTTCAGCGGCACGTCCGGGTCGGTGTTGCGCGCCACGAGGTAGAACTCGACCTCGGGGGCCACGACGGGCTCCCAGCCCTCGGCGGCGTACAGATCGCAGACCCGCCGGAGCACCGAACGCGGCGCGAACGGGATCAGCTTGCCCTCGCGGTCGTAGCAGTCGTGGATCACCTGCGCAGTCGGGTCGGTGGCCCACGGGACGATGCGCACGGTCGACGGGTCGGGCTGCAGGTGCATGTCCCGATCGGTCGGGTGGATCACGTCGTAGTAGGGGCCGTCCTCGGGGAACTCGCCGGTCACGCCGATCGCGACGGTGGCCTCGGGCAGCCGCATGCCTCGGTCTTCAGTGAACTTCTCGCGTGGCAGGATCTTGCCGCGGGCCACGCCGGTGAGGTCGGGCACGAGGCATTCGATCTCGGTCACGCGGCGCTCATCGAACCAGGATTCGAGATCGGCGAATGTGAATTTGCTCTTGTCTTGCATGGGACACCTGAAGTCTTGGGATGCACTCGCGTCGTGTTGGCGGAGGCAGCACCGGGAATCGATTGTTCTTCTGCGCGGGGCAACACCCGCAAGAACCGCACCTATGAGAATCGAACCCGCGGGTCAGGTGGCTCAGGCTCCTGGTAGGGCACGCGGTGTCGGTCGCGGTAGGCCTCGCAGGCCGCGCCGAAGGCCTTCAGCAAACGCATCGACACCGGGTTGGTGGCGGCCTGCCATTCGGGGTGCCATTGCACGCACAGGTTGAATCCGCGCGCATCGCTGACCGAGAAGGCCTCGACGAGGCCGTCCGGCGCGAGCGCTTCGACACGCAGCCCCGCAGCGAGGCGCTTGGCACCCTGGCCGTGCACCGAATTGACCCGGATGCGCGGCTCGTCGAGCACACGCGCGAGCACGCCGCCGGGCTGCACGATGACTTCATGGGCGAGGCCGTACTGCACGTCGGCCGAGGCGTTCTTCGCGGCGCGATGGTCGTGGTGATCGGGAACCTCCTGCACCGCCTGGTGCAGCGTGCCGCCGAGGGCGACGTTGGCCTCCTGGAAGCCGCGGCAGATCGCGAACAGCGGAATGCCGCGTGCGATCGCGCGCGGGATCAGCGGCAGCGTCCACGCGTCGCGATCGAGATCCAGCGGCAATTCGGGGTCGTGCACGGCCTCGTCGAAGTGGCTGGGGTGGACGTTGGAGGCCGAGCCGGTCAGCAGCACGCCGTCGGCCACGTCGAGCAGCGCATCGAGCTCGTCGAGCTCCGCCGTGGGCACGATCAGCGGCTGGCCACCGGCCAGGCGCACCGCATCGATGTACTTCTTGCCGGCGACATGGAACGGGTGCTCGCCCATCATGCGATTGCACGCCGGGACCAGCACGAGGGGTTTGCGCTGTGTCATCTTCACAGCATATCCCTCAGCCGGTAGTACGCCATGCCCATCACCAGCGCTGGCGTGCGCAGCAGGCGGCCTCCGGGGAACGGGCGGTGCTTGATGCGCGCGAAGGTGTCGAAGCGCTCGGCGTCGCCAGCGATCGCCTCGGCGACGAGCCGACCGGCGAGGCCGGTGAGCGCCAGGCCGTGGCCCGAGAAGCCTTGCAGGTAGTACACGTTGGCGTGCGCACCGGGCAAGCGGCCGAAGTCGGGCGCGCGGTTCATCGAGATGTCGACGAAACCACCCCACGAATATTCGATCTTCGTGTCGTGCAGCTGCGGGAACGTCGCCGCCATGCGGCGCTGCATGCTCGCGGCGAGGTTCATCGGGGTCGCGGTGCTGTAGCTCACGCGCCCGCCGTAGAGCATGCGTTGATCCGCGGTCGGGCGGAAGTAGTCGAGCACGAAGTTGGTGTCGCAGACCGCCGATCCGGACGGGATCAGCGAACGCGCGAGCACGGGATCGAGCGGCTCGGAGGCGACGATGTAGGTGCCGACCGGCATGATCCGCTTCTCGAGCAGCGGCGCGACGCCGTGCAGGTAGACATTGCCGGCGAGCAGCACGTGCGAGGCCCGCACCGAGCCGCGCGCGGTGCGCAGCGTGACGGTCGAACCCGGCTCCATCGCGAGCACGGCCGAACCCTCGAAGATCTTCACGCCCAGTTCAGCCGCGGCGCGCGCCAGGCCGAGGCTGTACTTCAGTGGATGCAGGTGCCCGCCGAGCGGGTCGTGTGCGCCGCTGTGAAAGCGCTTGCTGGCGATCCACCGCGGCATGTCGGCGGGCGAGATCCACTGCGTCTCGTAGCCGTAGGCGCGCTGCATGTGCGCCTGCCAGGTCTGCAACTCCGTGGCCTTGCGGGCATTGACGGCCAGGCTGACGTAGCCGCTGCGCCAATCGCAATCGATGTCGAAGCGCTCGCGGCGTTCGCCGATCAGGCGCAGCGCCTCCATCGTCATGTCCCACACCGCGCGCGACGCGGTCTCGCCCAACTGCCGCTCGATCACCGATTGGTCGCAGGCCAAACCGGCGATCACTTGTCCGCCGTTGCGCCCGGACGCCCCCCAGCCGACCTGCTGCGCTTCCAGCACCACGACGCTGTAGCCGCGCTGGGCGAGCTCGATCGCGGCCGACAACCCTGCGAGCCCCCCGCCGACGACAGCGACATCGCAGTCCAGTGCCGACTCCAGTGCCCCATGCCCCGCGCCACGCGGCGCCGTGGCCACGTAGTAGGAGTGCTTCGTCAATTGCTGGTCGGCGCTGAGCAGGGTCATAAACGGGTGTGCGCTAGGCAAGCCTTTTCGAGAGTGGACGACGCAAGGTGGTAATGCGGATCAGCCGTTCTTCTTCAGCACGTCGGCAATCGTGCTGACGATCTGGTCGATGTGCGAGCTCTCGACGATCAGCGGCGGCGACAGCGCGATCGTGTCGCCGGTGGTGCGGATCAGCAC
>JBDTVC010000449.1:0-3005 GCA_040007475.1 Burkholderiales bacterium | reverse complement strand
ACAACGTCGACCTGGCCGCGCGCTGCGACAAGACCATCGAAGTGATCGACGGCCGACTCACGGGCACCTGATTTCCGTCTCCGTGCGCAAGCGAACAGACCAGAGCCCGGTTTCGAGCCCGCACGCGCAGCGACAAGAGCGCCCGGAGCCCGAAGCGCGCGGCGAGCGGCATCTTCAGGAGGAGCCTCGGCGGTAGCCTGATTCGAAATCTCGGCGATCACCAGCGCCATGCCGAAAGCCGGGCCGAGCCGCTTTCCCCTCGCACCGATGGCCTCAGTCGAGCCCCAGGCGCCGCAACGCGGGCACCTTGATGGCGTCCAGCACGAAGATGTAGACCGCCGCGCAAGCCAGCGTCGCGAAGACGACATCGGCCGGCAGCGCCGCCATCGCAAGGCCACCGACCGCCAGTGTCGAGGCAATCGCGACATCCGCGACCGACGAGGCGACGAGCCAGCGGCTCGGGCGCGACGACCAGAACCAGCGGCGTTCGCGGTTGGTGTAGGTCGTGGCCTGCTTGACGAACACGATGGCCACGAAGGCGAGCGTTCTCAATTGCTCGATGGCGAAATCGCGTTCGAAGTCGCCGAACGCCAAGACGGCGCAGCAGAACACGAGCGACGCCAGGCCCATGACCACCCCCGCGAGCGTCAGACGACCGACGTGCCACACGTTCGGCCGGGTCGACGGCTGCACGTTGTCGGTGGTCAGCGACATGCCCAGGAAGTCTCCGGTGATCATGATGATCACCATCAGCAGCGGCGTCAGGATGGCCTGCCCGGTGACGAGCAGGCCCACCGTTAGCAGCATCACTTGCAGGATCTTGCTGGTGATCGAGTTGAGCGTGTAGGTCTGGATGCGCTGGAACGTGATGCGCCCTTCCTTGATCGCCGCGACGATGCCGGCGAGGCCCGCGGTCGTGAGCACCATGCCTGCCGCCGACTTGGCCACGTCGGTGGCCGTCGAGACGGCGATGCCCATCTGCGCCTGGCGCAAGGCCGGCGCATCGTTGGCGCCGTCACCGCACATGCCGACGACGTGGCCGCCCTGCTGCAACGCCTTCACGAGCTTGTACTTGTCTTCCGGCAGCACGCCGGCGAACACGTCGAAGGTCGCGGCCCGGATCGAGTCGGGAATGACCCCCGGCGGGCGGACGCTGCCCTCGAGCCCGACAGCGTGCGCGACGCTGGTCGCTGTCAGCGCCGAGTCGCCGGTCACCATCAGCGTGCGCACGCCCATTGCCTTGAGTTGCGTGACGAGCGCCGCAGCGTCCGGGCGCGGCGGGTCACTGAGCGCGATGAAACCCGCCAGCGCCATCGCCGTCGGCGGCCCCGACGCGACCGCGAGCACGCGCAGGCCCCGGGCTTCAAGCTCGGCCACGCGGGCGCGTGCCGCGGGGGTCGGTTCCACCAGCGCGAAGACGACTGCCGCCGCACCCTTGACGGCGCGCTGCACGGCGCCGCCTGGTTGCCCGAACGTCGCCGCGGACATCTTCGTCGCAGGGTCGAAAGGCGTTAACTCGATTAGGCGCGGCGTTTCGGCCGCAGGTTCAGGTGAAGATGACGACGCCGCCAGAGCGGCTTTGCGAACCGCTGCGTCGACCGGGTCCTGGCCGCCGTCGGCACTGGCGAGCGCGGCCAGGCCCAGCACCTGCGCGGTCGAGTCGCCCGCCAACGGGCTGACGGTACTGACCGTGAGCGCATTCAGCGTCAGCGTGCCGGTCTTGTCGACGCAGAGCACATCCATCGCGGCCGCTTCGTCCACGGCGGAGAGTCGCGTTGGCAGCACGCCCAGTTTGGCCAGCGCACGCGCGCCGAGCGCAGCGGCAAGCGTGAAGGTCGCCGGCAGCGCTACCGGGATCGACGCCAGCACCGCCGTGAGCAACAACGGTACGACCTCCGAGGGTGACAGGCCGATGTGCCATGCGTAGAGCATCAACCCGGCGATCACGGCGCCATTGAACAGCGCCAGGTCGCCCACCACCCGCACCACGGCCTTCTGCTGCGAACTGACCACATGGGCGTCGCGGATGAGCGCAGCGCTGTGGCCGAACTTGGTTCGCTCACCGGTGGCGGTGACCTCGGCCACTGCTTCGCCGCGACGCACCAATGCGCCCGCATAAGTCTGCACGCCGGGTCCGGCTTCGATCGGCACCGATTCGCCGGTCAGCATCGATTGATCGAGCAGCACCGCGCCGCTCACCAGACGCGCGTCGGCCGGGACGACCGCGCCGAGCGAGAGCTTGACCATGTCGCCAGGCACGACGTTGGCGGCGGGCAAGGTTACCCACTGACCGTCGCGCCGCACCGAGGCCGTCAGTGCCAGCCGCGATCTGAGCGCCGCCAGCGTGGCCTGGGCCCGGCTCTGCTGGAAGAGCCCGAGACCTGCGTTGAACAGCAGCAGCACCGCGATGATCCCGGCCTCGGCGACTTTGCCCAGCGCGAGCTCGAGGACTATCGCTCCTTCCAGCATCCACGGGACCGGCGCCCATAGTTGCCCGAGTGCGGTTCGCAATGGATGGGCTGCATCGTCGGGCAGCCGATTGGGGCCCGCCGAGGCGAGGCGCTTGCTGGCTTCGGCAGCGGTCAACCCGGGCGCATCGGTGGCAGGGGGCGGTGCCCGAAGCAGGGTGGAGGCGTTGGCGTGGGCGACACTCATCGCACGCAGCGTGCTGCGCGAACCACGGCCCGTCTGTGCGACAGCGCACGGGCGCGGCTCGCCAACTTCTTCGTGTCGCTTTGACTGCGGGTTGTCGAACCGAGTCGACGATCACACGGGACGCACGCGGCTGCGTGTCTGGATGCAAAGCTGCGTGCCGCAGTGGTCTTGGTGCGCAAGCGAACAGACTCGAAATTCGCGGAGGTACACAGTCGGCGTGAGGGCAGGAGGTAGTCACACGGGTTCGCCACGTTTGGGCACCTCAACCCGAAATCGCATTCATCGAAGGAGCTTCAAATGGGCAACATGTATTGGGCCGACTGGTACTCGGGCTGGGGCTGGTTTCTGTG
>JBDTVC010000448.1:0-3007 GCA_040007475.1 Burkholderiales bacterium | reverse complement strand
TGGCGCGCATGTAGGCCTGCGCCGCAGCCAGGTAGTGTTCGCGCGAGAACAGCAGTGTGACGTTGACGGGGACCCCGCCGAAGACGACTTCTTCGGTCGCCCGCAGGCCTTCGGGTGTTCCGGGAATCTTGACCAGAAGATTCGCCCGCGCAGCCCGCTTGAACAACCGATCGGCGGCTTGGATGGTGTGCGTCGTGTTGTCCGCCAGCAGCGGCGAGACGTCCAGCGACACCCAGCCGTCGATGCCCTGGCTGGCCTCGAAGACGGGGCGCAGCAGATCGGCGGCCTGCGTCAAGTCTTCCATGGCCAGCTCGAACAGCAATTCTTCGCCCGACATTCCCGCAGCATCGAGCACGCGGATGCTGGCGTCGTAGTGACGGCCGCCATCGATCGCATGCTCGAATACCGTCGGGTTCGACGTCGCTCCGGTGATCGACAGTTCGGCGATGCAGCGCGCCAGAGTGCCGCTGCGCAGCAAGTCGCGACTGATGCTGTCGAGCCAGAGGCTTTGCCCCAGGACGTGCAGGCGATGGGTGGTGTCGTTCATGGTGCGCCGCGATTGGTGGACCACCACGTGCATTTGCGCACCAGGGTGGCGAGAAGCAGATATATCCGCTGGCAATGACGGCATCTGTGCGACACCGTACGGTGAGCCCAACCGTGCGCACTCGCCACGCCACTCTGATTCAGTTGTGAGCACAGCCGGTCGCATCCGTTTACGTGGCGCATTCCTTCACTCAAGCGTGTGCCGCGAACTCGAACTTCTGCCGCTCTTGCATAAAGCTCGTGTCTTCGATCGATGCCAAGGCCTGCGCGGCTTGCAAGACACCTGCGAAGTCCGAACCCAGCGCCTCCACTGGCATTCGGCCATCCAGCCGCGCATTGGCAGTGGCGAACCACATGGCAACCGTCCAGGCGGACCAGAGTTCGGGCAATTCGGCCCTCACTGTCTGCGACGCGACCACGATCGCAGAAACGACGCACAGACTGTCGAGGTACGAACGATGCGCACGAATGGGTGCGCGCCGTGTCACGTCGCCCGAACCCTGGAATCAACCTGCCCGCGTGCCCATCTGTTGCCTGACCCAGGCCACCAACTCGCCGGACGAAACGGCGCCTGAGCGCCGCGCCAGTTCCGCGCCTCTTTTGAACAGGATCAGCGTCGGAATGCTGCGGATCCCGTGCGCCGCGCTGGCTCGCGGCGCGGCATCGCTGTCCACCTTGATGAAGCGCACCGCCGGCAGTTGCTGCGCGGCACTGACAAATTGGGGCGCCATCTGGCGGCAGGGCCCGCACCAAGTGGCCCAGAAATCGACCAGCACGGGCAACTCGGTGGTGGAGATGAACTTGGGCAACGCTGCGTCGCCAATGTCCGTTGGCTGGGTCGACATCAAGGCCGCGCCGCACTTGCCGCAGACCGGTGCGTCGTTCAGTTTCACTTCGGGGACGCGGTTGGTGGCTCCGCAGGAGGGGCAGACCAGGTGCACAGGGGATGCTCCCGAAGGCTCGGCAGACATCAAGGCTGACCCACATAGATGGCGATCTTGCCCACGGCATGGCCGGATTCGCTCAGCGCGTGGGCGCGCCGAATGTCCTTCAACCCGAACTCGGCGCAGATGACGACTCGCAGGCGGCCGTCGTCCACCATCATCGTCAGTTGATCGAGCACCGGCACGTTGGGCTGGATGAAGATGCCCTTGGCGCGCTGACCGTGCCGCCGAGCGGGGTCCGTCGTGGGGTCGCCGACCGTTGAGACCAGCATCGCCTCGGGCCCCATGACGGCAAATGAATCGTGCTGCACCTGGCCGCCGATCGTGTCGATCACCAGATCGACGTTGCGGCCGGCGTCCTGCAGTTCCTGGGTTTTGTAGTCGATGAACTGGTCGACGCCCAGCGACTCCACCAGTGCTCGGTTGCCACCGGAAGCCGTTCCGATGACGTGCGCGCCGCGCGCCTTGGCGATCTGTATCGCCAGCGACCCGACACCACCGGCCGCGGCGTGCACCAGAACGCGTTGGCCGGCTTGCACGCCGCCCGCGGTGACAACGGCCTCCCAGGCGGTGATGCCGGCCAAGGGCAATACACCCGCCTCGATGTGCGAGATGGTGCGAGGCTTGTTCGCCAGCTCGGACTCGCGCACCGCGACGTATTCGGCATAGGTGCCGTTTCGCGCGATGTCCGGTCGCCCATAGACCGCATCGCCCGGCTTGAACCGCCGCACCTGCGCACCGACCGCGTGGACGATGCCCGAGACGTCCCAGCCCGGAATGAAGGGCATCGAGAACGGCAGCATGTCCTTCAAATGCCCCTGGCGGATTTTCCAGTCGACCGGGTTCACCGAGGTACCGACGACGCGGACGAGCACCTCGTCGGGCGCGAATGCCGGTTCGGGCGCATCTTCGTAACGGAGGACCGAGGCATCGCCGTAGTCGTGAATGCGAACAGCTTTCATGGTGGGTTCTTTCGAGGAGATTGATGACCGAGTCGTTGCCTTGGATGCCTTTGCGCCCGTTGAGTTCTCGCTGACTGCCGCCGACTCCACAGCCGCCTTGAGCGCGCCTTCACCACACCAGGCTTCCGAGGTCTCGCCGCTTGTGGAGACATAGCGAACCAGATAGCTGTTCTCCGAAGTCACCGAACTGGAGCGAGCGACGACGATGCCGCCCGTGTCGCTCGTGTCGTTCGTTGACATGACGACACCCATGCCGACTTCAAACGTGAACATCGTCGCTCCCATGCATTGCGAGGAAAGAATGACCAGAGTTGAGCATCTCGATATGTCGATTCGTCTGTGCGCTGACGAACAGGCGCCGAACGAATCACGCCGCAGACCTTATTCAGGGCACCAGCACCGCCGCGCCCTCGAACCGCCCCGCGCGCAGATCTGCAAGGGCCTTGTTAGCTTCCCGCAGCGGATAACGCGCGGTCTTCGTGACGATGCCCATGCGCGGTACCTGGCCGAGAAAGTCGAGCCCGTCCTGACGCGTCAGGTTGGCGACGGACAGCA
>JBDTVC010000447.1:0-3039 GCA_040007475.1 Burkholderiales bacterium | reverse complement strand
TGTTGTGTGTGCGGGTCAGACCGACATGCACACGCTCTTGAGTTCGGTGTAGCTCTCGACTGCAGCGCGGCCCAGGTCGCGGCCGTAGCCCGACTGCTTGACGCCGCCGAGCGGCAGGTTGTTGTCGAGCATGTTGTGGGTGTTGACCCACACCATGCCGGCCTTCAGCCGCGGCACGATGCGGTGCACCGCCGACAGGTTACGCGACCACACGCTGGCCGCCAGGCCGAAAGGCGTGTCGTTGGCCATGCGCACGGCGTCGTCGACCTCGTCGAAGGGCACCGCGATGGCGACCGGGCCGAACACTTCCTCGCGCTCGATGCGCATCGCTGCCGTGGTGCCGACGAAGACCGTCGGCTGCACGAAGTAGCCGCCGTCGAGCGCCCTGCCACCCCCGGTGAGCACGGTGGCGCCTTCGGCCTTGGCGCGGTCCAGATGGCCCATCACCCGCTCGAAGTGGCGCTTGGACACGACCGGACCGAGCTGCGTGCTGGCGTCGAAGCCCGAGCCGATCTTCATGCCCTCGGCGATTTGCGCCATGCCGTGCACGACCTTGTCGAAGATCTTGCGTTGCACGTAGACCCGCGAGCCGGCGGTGCACACCTGGCCCTGGTTGAAGAAGATGCCCATCGCCGCGCCCATCGCGGCCTGCTCCGGGTCGGCGTCTTCAAGCACGATCAGCGGCGACTTGCCACCGAGTTCGAGCGTGAAGCGCGCCATCGTCTCGATCGCCGCATGGCCGATGCTCTTGCCCACCGGCGTCGAGCCGGTGAAGCTGAGCTTGGCAATGCCCGGGTGGCTCGCGAGCGCTGCGCCGGCGACCGCACCGCGACCGCAGACCACGTTCAGCACACCGGGCGGGAAGCCCGCTTCGATCGCCAGCTCAGCCAGGCGCAGGGCCGTCAGCGGGGTCTCCTCCGAGGGCTTGAGCACCACGGTGCAACCGGCGGCGAGCGCGGGTGCGGCTTTCCAGAGCGCGATCGCAAGCGGGAAGTTCCACGGCACGATCGCGCCCACCACACCGACCGGCTCGCGCCGCGTGTAGGTGAAGTACTGCGCGCCGGGAGGGAAGCCGATCGACGGGTCGAACGTCTGGCCTTCGAGCTTGGTGGCCCAGCCCGCCATGTAGCGCACGAATTCGGCCCCGGCCCCCACGTCGATCATCCGCGCGATGCCCTGCAGCTTGCCGCTTTGCAGGGTCTCGAGCACGCTGAGCTCGTCGGCGTGGTCCTCGATCAGCGTCGACAGCGTGTAGAGCAGCTTCTCGCGATCCGCCGGCCGCAGGCGCGACCAGGCGGAATCCTCGAAGGTGCGGCGCGCGCAGGCGACCGCGGCAGCCACATCGGCGGCCGTGCTGTCGGGCGCCTCGGCGACCACGATCTCGGTGGCCGGGTCGACCACCGGCAGGTACGCGTCGCTGCTGGGTGACGTCTCGCGCCCGTCGACGAAGTTGCCGTGTCGGCGGCGGGCCAGGAAGCCGGCGTTGGACAGCTTCGCCAGCTTGGCCAGCGTGAGGTCTCTGGGCTGCATCGGTTTGGCCTCGTCGGTCACTGCATCGCCTGCGCGACGAGCAGCGTGTCGGTGAACTGCTCGAAGCGCCGCACGAGACCGCCTTCGACATCCCACACATGGACCACCCGCGCCCGCATGGCCTTGCCCGTCTTGCGGTGGGTGCCGGTGTAGGTGCCGACGCCGACGATGCTCTGGCCGCCATCGATCAGCCGCTCCAGGTGGAAGGCGTAGTCGTCCCACTCGCCGCCGAGCACCTTGAAGACCTTGTCGATCACCTGCGCCGGGCCGACATGCGTGCCGGCGCAGGGGAAGCCGGCCATCTCGGTCCACTGCACGTCGTCGGCCACCTCGGCCATCATCTTGCCGAGATCTTTCGCGGCGGAGCCGTCGTAGTGGTCGCTGACGATCTGAAGTGCGGTGCGCATGGGGGTGTCCTGTGAAGTGTTCAAACGGGGGCGGCGTCGGCCGGGTAGAAGGTCATCGAGGCCTTGCGCATGTAGGCGCCTGCCGGGTTGTTGGCGACCGCGCCGTCGCCGGTGACGCCGAGGAATTTGCCGGTCGAGCGACCGCTCGCGAAGTTGAAGAAGAACACCGACGCCACCGGGATCAGAAACTCGCGGAAGGTGAAGATGTACTGGTCCGTGTCGAACTGCCAGAAGCTCGCCAGGTCCACGTCGCCATGACCTCGCTGCACGCCGACCAGGCACTGCCAGGCGTAGCGCTGTGTACTCAGGTAGGTGTGCTCGTAGGTGTGGTTCGGGCTGTAGGTCTGGAAGGTGCGCAGGCCGACCAGGTCGCGCGTTTCGTGCGGCGCCATGCCGCTCGCGGCCGCGCCATCGCTGTCGAGCGTGCCGGCCCAGAAGTCCTGTGGGACCCGCGGCTGGCCGGCGGCCTCGGCCGCGCCGATGATGCGGCACCGGATCGCCAGCACCCGCAGCGTGCGGGTGTTGACGATCACGGTCAGCGCCTCCTGCGGGCGGCTCGCCATCGTGATGTCGATGAACCACGTGGCCTCGGCGACCTCGATCGCCTCGTACCAATCCTCGCCATGGCCCTGGCGCCCGCCCTCTTCTTGCCAACGCAAACTGTGCAGCGCCGAAGGCTGCAGCGTCAGCGTCAGCGCCGGCAGCTTCAGGCGCAGCGTGCGGCCGATCAGTGCGTCGCTCGATGGCAGGCGGTTGGTGGCGATGCCGGCAGCGAAATCGTCGTAGTTCTTCCAGTCGGCGGGGCGGGCTTGTTCCATGGGGTGCGACTCCAATGTCATTTCACGAAGGCCAGGGTCGGCAGATCGACCACCGAGGCACCGCCATCGACCATCAACGAGGTGCCGGTGACCATGGCAGCCTGCGACGACGCGAGAAACAGCACCGCGTCGGCCACCTCTTGCGAGGTAGCGGGGCGGCCCAGCGGCACGTCGCGGGTGACCAGCGCGTACGCGGCATCGACATCGGCGAGGCCCTTCGCCTCGACCAGCACCTGCATCTGCTCATCGGCCATCGCGGTGCGCACCCAGCCCGGGCACACGGC
>JBDTVC010000446.1:0-3047 GCA_040007475.1 Burkholderiales bacterium | reverse complement strand
TGCTGGCGATGATCCCGTTGTCGCGCAGCGTGTTCTGGGGGCCGATGGCGGTGGCCATCATGGGCGGGCTGATCGTCGCGACGGTGCTCACGCTGCTGTCGCTGCCGGCGATGTACGCTGCGTGGTTCCGGGTGAGGAAGCCAGCCGAGAAGCCGGGCTAGAATCGCCGACTTACCAGTAGCCTTGAAGAGGTCACCTCGGTGACCTCGCCGTCGTCTTCTGCCGAAGGCGTTTGCGCGGGTGGCGAAATTGGTAGACGCACCAGGTTTAGGTCCTGACGCCAGCAATGGTGTGCGGGTTCGAGTCCCGCCCCGCGCACCAGCCCTGCAATTCACCGAGTTCACACATCATGTCCGTCCAAGTCGAAACCCTTGACAAGCTCGAGCGCCGCATCACGCTGACGCTGGCTGCCGCCACCATCAACACCGAAGTCGAGTCGCGCCTGAAGAAGCTCTCGCGCACGGTCAAGGCCGACGGCTTCCGCCCGGGCAAGGTGCCGATGAGCGTGGTCGCGCAACGCTACGGCTACTCGGTGCACTACGAGGTGATGAACGACAAGGTCGGGCAGGTCTTCTCCGAGGCCGTCAACGAGGCCAAGTTGCGCGTTGCCGGCGCGCCGAAGATCTCCGAGAAGGAAGGCGCGCCCGAGGGCGAGATGGCCTTCGACGCCACCTTCGAGGTGTATCCCGAGGTCAAGCTGGGTGACCTGAGCACTGCCGACGTGGAACGCGTCTCGACCGAAGTGTCGGACGCGGCCATCGACAAGACCATCGACATCCTGCGCAAGCAGCGCCGCACCTTCGCGCAGCGCCCGGCCACCGAGCCGGCGGTGGTGGGCGACCGCGTGACGATCGACTTCGAAGGCAAGATCGACGGTGTGCCCTTCGATGGCGGCAAGGCCGAAGCCTTCCAGTTCCTGATCGGCGAAGGCCAGATGCTCGAGCAGTTCGATGCCGCGGTGCGCGGCATGAAATCGGGCGAGTCGAAGACCTTCCCGCTGCAGTTCCCCGCCGACTACCAGGGCAAGGACGTGGCCGGCAAGGAAGCCGACTTCCTCGTCACCGTCAAGAAGATCGAGGCGCAGCACCTGCCCGAAGTGAACGAGGCGTTCGCCAAGACGCTGGGCATCGCCAACGCGACGGTCGAGGGCCTGCGCGGCGACGTGAAGAAGAACCTCGAGCGCGAGGTGAAGTTCCGCGTGCTGGCGCGCAACAAGGCCAACGTGATGGACGCGCTGGTCAAGACCGCCGAACTCGATGTGCCGAAGGCGCTCGTCGCCGGCGAAACCGAACGCATGATCGAAGCCGCCCGTGCCGACCTGAAGAAGCGTGGCGTGAAGGATGCGGAAAACGCGCCGATCCCGGCCGAGATCTTCCAGCCGCAGGCCGAGAAGCGCGTGCGCCTCGGTCTCGTCGTCGGCGAATTGGTTCGCTCCAACAACCTGCAGGCGCAACCGGCGCAGTTGCAGGCGCACATCGAGGAGATGGCGCAGAGCTACGAGAAGCCGTCGGAAGTCGTGCGCTGGTATCTCGGCGATCGCCAGCGCCTGGCCGAGGTCGAGGCGGTCGTGGTCGAGAACAACGTCGCAGAGTTCGTGCTGAGCAAGGCCAAGGTCACCGACAAGGTGCTGCCGTTCGATGAGCTGATGACGGGCTGACCGCGCATTGCATCACTGAAAGGCGCCGCCGCGAGGTTGGCGCCTTTTTGTTATCTGCGGGCCTCGTCTTGTGACGACATAATCAGCCCCAACATCTGTCGAATCTTTGTGCAAGGAATGTCATGAGCGCGCTTGAAACCCAAGGCCTGGGCCTGGTCCCGATGGTCATCGAAACGTCGGGCCGCGGCGAACGCGCCTACGACATCTACAGCCGGCTGCTGCGCGAGCGCATCATCTTCCTGGTCGGGCCTGTCAACGACGGCACCGCGAACCTGGTCGTCGCGCAGATGCTCTTCCTCGAGAGCGAGAACCCCGACAAGGACATCTTCCTGTACATCAACTCGCCCGGCGGCAGCGTCAGCGCGGGGCTGTCGATCTACGACACGATGCAGTTCATCAAGCCCGACGTCTCGACCCTGTGCATGGGCATGGCCGCGAGCATGGGTTCCTTCCTGCTGATGGCCGGCGCGAAGGGCAAGCGCTCGGCGTTGCCGAACTCGCGCATCATGTTGCACCAGCCCTCGGGTGGGGCGCAAGGCCAGGCCACGGACATCGAGATCCAGGCGCGCGAGATCATCAAGACCCGCGAGCAGCTCAACCGCATCTACGCCGAGCGCACCGGGCAGACCTACGAGCGCATCGTCGCCGACATGGAGCGCGACTACTGGATGTCACCCGGCGAGGCGCGCAGCTACGGCCTGATCGACCAGGTCCTGGACAAGCGCGCCTGAACTCGGCGCACTTGCGCGCCCCCCGCAGGCCCCGAACGAGGGGCGCTTTGGGGGCCTTTTCCCGGCCTGTGGCGGACGGGCGATTCGTCTATGATGGTGCGGCACTCCGCGCTCAACCCCGTTCCTGAACTTACCCATGGCCGAAAAGAAGGGCGCCTCCGGCGAGAAGGTTCTGTACTGCAGCTTCTGCGGCAAGAGCCAGCACGAGGTGAAGAAGCTCATCGCGGGCCCGTCGGTGTTCATCTGCGACGAGTGCATCGAGCTCTGCAACGACATCATCCGTGACGAGGTTCCGGTCGACGGAGGCGACGCGAAGTCGGCCAAGTCCGACCTGCCGATCCCGAGCGAGATCAAGGCGAGCCTCGACCAGTACGTGATCGGCCAGGACGTCGCCAAGCGCACGCTCTCGGTCGCGGTCTACAACCACTACAAGCGGCTCAAGCACATGAGCCGCACCAAGGACGAGATCGAGCTCGCGAAGAGCAACATCCTGTTGATCGGCCCGACCGGTTCGGGCAAGACGCTGCTCGCGCAGACGCTCGCGCGGCTGCTCAACGTGCCATTCGTGATTGCCGACGCCACGACGCTGACCGAAGCCGGCTACGTGGGCGAGGACGTCGAGAACATCATCCAGAAGCTGCTGCAGAACTGCGGCTACG
>JBDTVC010000445.1:0-3061 GCA_040007475.1 Burkholderiales bacterium | reverse complement strand
CCGGTGATGCGGTGCCGCGTGGTCTGCGCCTTGGCCGAGGTGATGCTGACCTTCTGGCCGACGAGCGCGTTCAGCAGCGTCGACTTGCCGACGTTCGGGCGGCCGACAATCGCGACCAGCCCGCAGCGCTGCGCGGCAGGCGCGGTCTCATGTTCGGTATCGGTCATGGCCTGTTCAGGATTGCAGCGGGCCGCCGGGCTTGTCGCTGAGCGTCAGCGCGTCGAGCATGCGGCGCGCGGCCTCCTGCTCGGCGACGCGGCGCGAGCGCCCTTCGCCGGACTCGACCAGGTGCAGCGCCGGCACGACGCACTCGACCTCGAACGTCTGTGCATGCGCCTGACCGCGGGTCGCACTGATGCGGTAGGTCGGCACCGGCAGTCGGCGCGCCTGCAGCCACTCCTGCAGCTCGGTCTTGGCGTCCTTGGCCCAGCTCGTCAGGTCGGTCGTGTTGATGACTTCGCCGAACAGGCCGGTGACCACGGTGCGCGCGGCCTCGAAGCCGCCGTCCAGATGCGTGGCGCCGATCAGCGCCTCGAGCGCGTCGGCCAGGATGGACGCACGCTGCGCGCCGCCCCCACGGGCCTCGCCCTCACCCAGACGCACGACGTCAGGCAGGCCCAACAGCACCGCGACGCGGTGCAGGCTCTCTTCGCGGACCAGGTGGGCGCGCACACGGGTGAGATCGCCTTCATCGGAGCCGGCGAAACGCTCGAACAGCAGCCCGGAGATCACCAGGCTGAGCACCGCGTCGCCGAGAAACTCCAGCCGCTCGTTGTGATCGGCACCGAAGCTGCGGTGCGTGAGCGCGCGCGTCAGCAGGGCGGCGTCTTCGAAGCGGTGACCGATGCGCCGCTGCAATGCGTCCAGGCGGGTTTCCATGAGCGAGACCGAAAGCAGGTGGATAGCACCCCTACTTGGAGCGCCCCTCGTACTTGATCAAGAGGTAGACCGGCTTCATCAGCTCGATCTCCTTGTCGTAGGCGAAGCTGACGACGACCTTGTCGTTTTCCTTCGTGATGACGAGGTCCTTGCCGCTGATGGACTGGATCGAGTATTCGATCTCCTTCTGCTTCTCGAACGCGCCGCGGATCTCGGGCACGGTGCCGCCGCCCTCGGTGGCGATCTTCTTCACCGCCTTCTGGATCGTGAAGTACTCGTTCATCGTCGGCAGCACGCGCATCATCACGAGCGCACCGAAGCCGACCACGATGGCCCAGAACATCAGCCCGAAGAGCGTGATGCCGCGTTGATGCTTGCGTCGTGCCGCCATGCTCGAATGCTCCTGTCGATGGTCACGCGGGCTCACTGGAACCCGCCGATGCGCTTCAAGTTGCCGAAATTCATCCACACGAGGAAGGCCTTGCCGACGATGTTTTCGTCCGGCACGAAACCCCACCACCGTGAGTCCTGCGAGTTGTCGCGGTTGTCGCCCATCATGAAATAGTGCCCGGGCGGCACCTTGCAGGTCACGCCCTCGGCACTGTAGCGGCAGTTCTCACGAAACGGGAACGTGATCTTGTCTTCCGGGCCGTAGAACGGCTGGCTCTGCACGTTCAGCAGGATCTTGTGCTCGACTTCGCCGAGCTTCTCTTTGTACTCGGGGAAGTACAGGCGCAGATCCTCATCGTAGAAGCCGGGGGGCGGCGTCTGCTCCAGCGGTGCGGCCACGCCGTTCACATACAGGCGCTGTTCGCGAAACGACACCTCGTCGCCCGGCACGCCGACCACTCGCTTGATGTAGTCAATGCTGGTGTCCTTGGGGTAGCGGAACACCATCACGTCGCCGCGCTTCGGGTCGTTGTTGGCGATGATCTTCTTGTTGATCACCGGCAGGCGCACGCCGTAGTGGTACTTGTTGACGAGGATCAGGTCGCCGACCAGCAGCGTCGGGATCATCGACCCGCTCGGGATCTTGAACGGCTCGAACAGGAATGAGCGCAGCAGGAAGACGACCAGGATCACCGGGAACAGCCCGGCCGTCCAGTCGAGCCACCAGGGCTGCATCAGGATCGATTCGCGCGCCTGCGCGACATCGCTGTCGACCTTGGTGATTCCCTGACCGGCCAGGCGCGCGCGGCGCTCGGCGTCCTGCTGCTCCAGCGTCGCAGCCGCGGCCTGGCGACGCGGCGCGAAGACGAAGCGCTCGGCCAGCCAGTAGGCGAAGGTGACGACCGTGAGGATCAGCAGCAGCAGCGAGAAGTTGCCGCTCCACTTGCCGAAATACCAGCCGCCGAGAAAGACCGCGAGGAGGCCATAGAGCAAACCGGTCAGTGCACCCATCAGTCTTCCACTTGGAGGATGGCCAGAAACGCTTCCTGCGGCACTTCGACAGAACCGATCTGCTTCATGCGTTTCTTGCCGGCCTTTTGTTTTTCGAGCAGCTTGCGCTTGCGCGAAATGTCGCCGCCGTAGCACTTGGCGATCACGTTCTTGCGCAGGGCCTTGATTGTCTCACGCGCGATGATGTTGGCCCCGATCGCCGCCTGGATCGCCACGTCGTACTGCTGGCGCGAAATCAGCTCGCGCATCTTGGCCACCACCGCCCGGCTGCGGTACTGACTCTGGCTGCGGTGCACGATGATCGAGAGCGCATCGACCTTGTCGCCGTTGAGCAGGATGTCGACCTTGACGACGTCGGCGGCGCGGTACTCCTTGAACTCGTAGTCCATCGACGCGTAGCCGCGCGACACGCTCTTGAGCTTGTCGAAGAAGTCGAGCACGATCTCGGCCAGTGGCATCTCGTAGGTCAGCATCACCTGGCGGCCGTGGTAGGCCATGTTGAGCTGATTGCCGCGCTTGAGGTTGGCCAGCGTCATGACCGGGCCGACGTAGTCCTGCGGCATGTACAGGTGCACGAGCACGATCGGCTCGCGGATCTCGTTGATGCGGCCCAGGTCGGGCATCTTCGACGGGTTGTCGACCTGGATCACGTCCCCGTTGCCGAGCTCGACCTGGTAGACGACGCTCGGCGCGGTCGTGATCAGATCCTGATCGAACTCTCGCTCCAGCCGCTCCTGCACGATCTCCATGTGCAGCAGGCCGAGGAAGCCGCAGCGGAAGC
>JBDTVC010000444.1:0-3081 GCA_040007475.1 Burkholderiales bacterium | reverse complement strand
ATTTCAGCGTCGCCTCGGCGTGCGCCGCCACCTGGCGCGGGTCGTCGCCGATGGCGCGTTCGATCTCCAGCAGGGCGGCGGGAACCACCGCTGCTGCCGCGACGTCGGGCAGCACCAAAGCCAACGCAAGTGCACACGCGAGACGCATGCGCTGTTAGTCGGCGGCAGCGCGCCGGACTTGAGGCCGCAACGGTCGACGGACGCGTCGAATAGCGCTGCCACGTGTCGGAATCGACCACAAATGCTGTCGCCGGTCGGGAGGTGCCAGGGTAGGCTGCATCAGCAGCGTCGGCGCTGTAGCCAGACAGGCGCGTCGCGCCGTGTGCGTACAGCGCGCGGGCGTCGGAGAGCAGGAAGTGCATGGTCTCAATCCCTCTGACTGCCGACCACCTGTGTGTGCCATTCTGCCTGTCCTCCTTCTCGTGACCGCCCACGGATCCGACGCAAGGGTGGCAGTGGAGATGCCAGGAAACCGCCATCCACCAACGACTGCAGATCGCCGCATGCAGTCATTCGCTCAGCGCTCGGATTCCATGCGGCGCAGATCGTGTGCAGCGCGGTGGAGCAACTGACATGACGACCCCCACGTCACTTCGTTCCTGCCCCCCGAGGGGGCGTTCCGCCGCCTTGGGGTGGCCTGGTGGCGGCTGAGCGCTACTTCGCGAAGGTCCAGGCGCGGTTGATCGCGAAGGTCAACATCAGGCTCAGAAGCGTCGCGACGATCTGCGCGAGCACGTAGTGCAGCCCGAGCTGCACGCCGAGCGCGACCACCCCCATGCCCAGCAGCCCGCCGAGCAGCGCGGTCGCCTGAAAGCGCGGCCACGACGCGCTGACCGCGCCGGTGTGCGCGAACGTGAACCAGCGGTTGCCCGCGTACGCGACCTGTGCGCCGACCACCGCGCCTGCGCCCGATGCGATGAACGCGGGCCAGTGGCCCCATTCGACGCACGCGATCAGCACGAGGTAGTGGGCCGCGGTGGCGATCGCGCCGACGGCGCCGTAGCGGATGAAGTGCCGCATGCCTCGGTTCAGGCCTTCAGGGACAGGTGCGGCCGGGCACGCGCCAGAGCTCGGCGCGCTGGTCGGTGACGACGCGCTGCGCGCCGGCCAGTGCGGCGACGCGGGCTGCTTCGCTCGGCGATGCGATGAACCAGACCGCGCCGGTGCCGCAGCTCAGCGCGTCCAGCGGCACCAGCGGCTTCAGCAGCGCGGCGCCACGCTCGGCGTCGAAGCGGGCCGCATCGAACACCTCCTTGCGCCAGTTGTCGCGCCGTGGCAGGTCGGGGTCCTCCCAGCGGCTGGCGATGACCACGGGCTTTGACAGGTGGGCATAGAACGGCACGTCGTAGAAGTACTCGTCGACCATCACGACGGTGTCGGCAGGTGCGATGCGCTGGCCCAGCGCGAGTGCCAGCGTGCGGCTCGACTGCGGGGCTTTCCAGGCCACGACCGCGACGATCGCCACGCAGGCGATCGCCCCCGTGCCCATCACCCAGGGCCAGGCGCGGCGCGTGCTTGCAGCCACGGCCAATGCGAGCAGCGCACACCAGGGCGCGAGCGCGGGCAGCGCGTAACCGACGAGCTTCGAGCTCGGGATCGAGAAGAAGCCGAGCACCGCGACCAGCCACCACGCGTACAAGCCCACCGTGGCGCTGCGCCCGGCCCACACACGTTTGACCGCGACCGGCAGCCACGCGCTCCACGGCAAGGTCAGCAGCGGCATCACGACGATGAAGAACCACACGCCGTGCTGGTTGTTGAAGCCTGTCTGCGCGAAGCGGCGGAAGTGCTGCTCGATGAAGAAGTAGTCGAAGAAGTCCGCGAAGCGCATCTGCATGGCGACGAACCACGGCGCGGCGACGATCACGAACGCGAGCAGCGCGACCGGGTGCAGCAGTCGCAGCATCTGCCGCCAGCGCCCTTGCGCGAGCAGCCAGGGCCCGATCACGAGGGCGGGCAGCACGAAGCCGATCAGGCCCTTGGCCAGCATCGCCAATGCGCACAGCACCCAGCCGGTCACGAGCCAGCGCAGGTTCACGCGCGGCGGCTCGTCCACCGCGCGCGCGATCGCGAGCACGGCCGCAGCGATCAGCCCGCCCACCAGCATGTCGTGGTTGGCGTACTGGGCGCCGATGAAGAAGAACGGCGTCGTCGCGAGCACGCCGAGCGCGATCGCCGCGACGCGTGGCCCGTGCCAGCGCCGCATCGCGAACAGCAGCGCCGCGCCCATCACCCACGCCCCGACGAACGAGCCGAAACGCGCGGCGAACACGTTCTCGCCGAGCCAATGCATCGCCGCGATGCCCAGCCAGTAGAACAGCGGCGGCTTGTGGAAGAACGGCAGGCCGTCGAGCATGGGCACCAGCAGGCCGTCGTGCAGCATCGCGCGCGCGACCTCGGCATAGCGACCTTCGTCGGGCAGCAGTAACGGGCGCCAGCCCATGGTCGCGAGCAGCCACAGCGCGAGCAGGGCGAGCAGCAGTGCGGGGGACACCCGGCGCGGCGCCGGGGGCGGCGTTGCGCTCAATCGACCTTCGCGCCCGACGCCTTCACGACCTGGGCCCACTTGGTCGTCTCGGCCGCGATGAACTTCGTGAACTCGGCCGGCGACTGGCCGCCGGGGATCGCGCCCTGCGCCAGCAGCCGCTCCTTCAGCGCCGGCGACTGCAGCGCCTTGGCCGTCTCCTGCTGGATGCGGTTGACGATATCGGCCGGTGTGCCCGCGGGCGCCAGCAGCCCGAACCAAGAGCTCGCGTCGAAGCCCTTCACCGGCCCGGCCTCGGCGATCGTCGGCAGCTCGGGCACGGCGGCGCTGCGCGTCGCGCTCGTCACGGCCAGCGCCTTGAGCTTGCCGGACTTGATCTGCGGCAGCGCCGAGGGCAGGTTGTCGAACATCACGTCCATCGTGCCGCCGATCAGGTCCAGCAGCGCCGGGCCGGAACCGCGGTACGGGAAGTGGACCATGTAGGTGCCCGTCATCGTCTTGAACAGTTCGCCCGCCAGGTGGATCGAGGTGCCGTTGCCGCTCGAGGCCATGTTCAGCTTGCCGGGGTTGGCCTTGGCGTAGCGGATCAGGTCGGC
>JBDTVC010000443.1:0-3086 GCA_040007475.1 Burkholderiales bacterium | reverse complement strand
CTGCCGGGCCGGCGCGACGACGGCCTGCCGCTGTGGCTGCCGATCGACGCGAAGTTCCCGCGCGAGGACTACGAGCGTTTGCTGGACGCGCAGGAGCGCGCCGACAAGCCCGAAGCCGAAGCCGCGGGCCGCGCGCTCGAGACACGGCTGCGCCTGGAGGCCAAGGTGATCCGCGAGAAGTACGTGGCACCGCCGCACACGACCGAGTTCGCGATCTTGTTCGTTCCCACCGAGGGCCTGTATGCCGAGGCGCTGCGCCGGCCGGGTTTGATGGAAGCGCTGCAGCGCGAGTACCGCGTCACGCTGACCGGGCCGACGACGCTGCTCGCCACGCTGAGCAGCCTGCAGATGGGGTTTCGCACGCTGGCACTCGAGAAACGCTCGGCCGAGGTCTGGGAGGTGCTCGGTGCGGTCAAGACCGAGTTCGGCAAGTTCGGTGACGTGCTGGCCAGGACCAAGAAGAAGCTCGACGAGGCCAGCAGCACGATCGACATGGCGCAGACCCGCACCAACGTGATGACGCGCAAGCTCAAGTCGGTGGAGGCGCTGTCGGAGCCGCGCACGCAGGTGCTGTTGCCGGGCGCCGAGGCCGAGCTCTCGGACGACGAGAGCGCCTGAGTTGACCCCCGAGCCACCGAACCGCCACGCATCGATCGCCGCTGTGCTGGTGGCGCTGGTCATCGGCCAGATCTGCCTGCATTCGACGATGGCCGGCGTGCGCATGGCCGCACCGCTGTGGGTGCTGCAGCAGAGTCACCCGGCGTGGACGGTGGGGGTGCTGATGGGCCTGTTCGCCGCAGCACCGATCGCGCTGGCGTTGCATGCCGGTCGGCTCGCGGACCGGCACGGCTATCACCACCCTCTGCGCATCGCGGTCGGCCTCACCGTGACCGGTGGCGCGTGCGCGGTGCTCGCGACCTGGTGCCCGTCGCCCGTGGACTTCGTCGTGCTTTGCGCGGCCGCCACACTCACTGGCGCGGGCGCAAACATCGGCCTGATCGCGATCCAGCGCACGGCAGGCCGCAGCGCGCACGACGCGACCGACCTCAAGCGCGTGTTCAGCTGGCTGGGCCTCGCGCCGGCGCTGTCGAACATGGCCGGGCCGGTGTTGGCCGGTGTGCTGATCGACACGGGCGGCTTCCGCGTCGCGTTCGGCGTGCTGATGCTGCTGCCGCTGGCCGGGCTCTGGACCGCGCGCCGCGTGCCGCACGAGACGCCACCCCCGCGCACCGCGGAAGCGCTGGCGCGCAGTTCGTGGGAGCTCTTGCGCACACCGGGCCTGCGCCGGCTGCTGGCCGTGAACTGGCTGCTCTCGACGAGCTGGGACGTGCACGCGTTCGTCGTGCCCATCCTCGGCCACGAGCGCGGCTTCAGCGCGTCGGCAATCGGCCTGGTGCTCGGCGTGTTCGCGGGCGCGGTCGCGCTGGTGCGGCTGGCCGTTCCCGTGCTCGCGCATCGGCTGCGCGAGTCGCAGGTGCTGGTGGGCGCGATGCTGTGCACCGGTGCCGTGTTCTCGGTCTACCCGCTCGTGCACTCGGCGTGGATGATGGGCGCGTGTGCGGTGATGCTCGGCCTGTCGCTCGGCTCGGTGCAGCCGATGATCATGACGACGCTGCACCAGCTCACGCCGCACGACCGGCACGGCGAGGCGATCGCGCTGCGCTCGATGACGATCAATTTTTCGTCCGCGGTGATGCCGTTGATGTTCGGCCTGGCGGGTGCCGCGGTCGGCACCGCATCGCTGTTCTGGGTGATGGGCGCCGCGGTCGTTGCGGGCAGCACCCTGGCGCGCCGGATCGGCGCGCCAGCCTAGAACTTGATGCCGGTGGGGTTGTCCGCCGCCGGCTCGGCAGTGGGCGGGGTCGCTGGCGCCGGTGCAGCTTGAGCGGCGCGCGCCGGTGCCGCTGCGCGCTCGGTGATCGGCGCGGGCGCCGCGTACTGGTAGCTCGACGGCAGCTTCGACTCGCGCGGGTAACCCGCCGCGTCGAGGTATGAGTTCCAGGACTCTGCCGAAAGACCTCGCAGCACCTGCGAGCCAATCGTCAACGTCGGTATATCGCGCCCGCCGGACACGCGCTCGAGCGCATCGGAGTCGTCGGGGCCCGTGATCTGCTTCTCGGCGTAAGGGATGCCTCGCTGGCGCAGCAACTGCCGCGAAGCGCTGCACAGTTCGCAGGTGCCGGTCACCGCGTACAGCGTGACCGGGTACCGCGCAACGACCTGGCGCAACTCGATGGGCAACGCCGCATCGCTGGCTGCCGTGCCGCCGCGGCTGGGCAGCGGCGCGACCTTGCCCTGCGTCGCCGGCGGCGGCCGGTCGGTGTAGGTGACCTTGCCGTCCGGGCCGACGACCTTGTATTGCGCGTGGCTCGGCAGCGCGGCGAGCAGCGCGATCAACGGCGCCGATCGCAGCGCGAGGCGCAGAGTGGCCGACATGCGGTGAAGAGTCATCGAGGCTCCGGATTCATATGAACGTGAATGGTTGAATCTACCGTACGCATCTCTGCGCTTCAAGCCGCAGTGCTGAGCCCCTGGTGCCGAAGCAGTGCATCAATGCGCGGTTCGCGCCCTCGAAACGCCTTGAAACTCTCCAGCGTGCTGCGGCTGCCACCGGTCTCGAAGACGCTCTCGCGCAAACGCCGGCCGGTCTTGACGCTGAGCACGCCGCCGTCTTCGGCCGGGGTCTCCTCGAACGCGCTCCAGGCGTCGGCCGAGAGCACCTCGGCCCATTTGTAGCTGTAGTAGCCGGCGGCATAGCCGCCGTCGAAGATGTGAGAGAAGGTGTTCAGCGTGCGGCTGAAGGCCGGCGGCGCGAGCAGCGCGACCTCGGCGCGCACCTCGGCCACGATCTGCGAGACCCGCTCGGGCGCACCGGGTTCGGTGTGCAGCCGCATGTCGGTGAGCGCGAGCTCGACCTGGCGCAGCGTGTCCAGCCCGCTGTGGTAGTTCTTCGCGGCGAGCATGCGATCGAAGAGGGCACGCGGCAAGGGCTCATGTGTGTCGACATGCGCGGTCAGGTGTTTGACGACGTCCCACTCCCAGCAGAAGTTCTCCATGAACTGGCTCGGCAGTTCGACCGCGTCCCA
>JBDTVC010000442.1:0-3087 GCA_040007475.1 Burkholderiales bacterium | reverse complement strand
TCGACCGCAGCCTCGATGTGCAGATCTCGCGCCTGCGCAAGATGATCGAGCCCGACCCGGCGCAGCCGCGCTACATCCAGACCGTGTGGGGCGTCGGCTACGTCTTCGTGCCGGACGGGACCTCCTGATCGCTTGCCGAAGCGGCCCCTTCGGGGCCGTTTTCTTGTCTGTTAGCCTGCAGAACAGATGGCCCCCAAACACGTCGCGCTCAGCCTCTTCTGGCGCACCTTCTTCCTGATCGCGCTGCTGCTGGCCAGCGGCGTGATCGCCTGGACGCAAACCTTCCGCGCGCTCGAACTCGAACCTCGCGCGGCGCAGGCGGGCCAGCAGATCGCCAGCCTCGTGAAGATCGCGCGCGCCGCGCTGCTCGCCAGCGACGGCATCAACCGCGTCGCGCTGATCAAGGGCATCTCGAACCAGGAGTCGCTCAAGCTCAAGCCCCGCGAGCCCGGCGACAAGTGGGAGCCCTACGACAGCGACAAGATCTCGCGCACGATCGCCGAGCAGATCCGCGCGCAGCTCGGCCCGGACACCCTCGTCGCCGGCGCCGTCAACAGCGCGCCAGGCCTGTGGGTCGGCTTCTCGATCGAGAAGGACCCGTACTGGCTGCAGGCCGACCTGATCCGGGAAGGCCCGACCTCGTGGAACACGATCACGCTGTGGGTCAGCATCGCCTTGCTCGCCACGCTGCTCGGCTCCGCGGCGATCGCGCGGCTGATCAACCAGCCCCTGAAGGAGCTGAGCTTCGCCGCCAGCCGCATCCGCGAAGGCGAGTTCGATTCGCGCCTGGACGAGAACACGCTGACGAGCGAGATCCGCCAGGTCAACATGGGCTTCAACCGCATGGCACGCGAGCTCGCGAAGGTCGAGGCCGACCGCGCGGTGATGCTCGCCGGCATCTCGCACGACCTGCGCACCCCGCTGGCCCGCTTGCGCCTCGAAGCCGAGATGAGCGTGCAGGACGAAGAGGCCAAGCAGAACATGGCGATGGACATCGACCAGCTCGACGCCATCATCGACAAGTTCATGGACTACGCCCGCCCCGGCGAGAGCAAGCTGATGCCGGTGCACCTGAGCGGCGTGGTCGACCGCGAAATGGCGGCGTTCCGCGACACGCGGCAGATCCGCATCAGCTCGCGCGTGGCGATCGACACCAAGGTGATGGCCGACGACACCGAACTCGGCCGCGTGCTGCAGAACCTGTTCGAGAACGCGCGCCGCTATGGCCGCAGCACCGAGACGGGAATCGCGCGCGTGCTCGTCAGCTACGCCCGCACCGGGCCGTGGGTGATCCTCACGGTGCGCGACTTCGGCCAGGGCGCCGACCCGCGCAAGCTGGCGCAACTCACCACGCCGTTCTTCCGCGGCGACGCCGCACGCACCGCGGCCACCGGCGCCGGCCTGGGGCTCGCGATCGTCGACAAGGCGGTGCAGCGCATGGGCGGCACCTTCGAGCTGGTCAACGCCCCGGACGGCGGGCTGATGGCACACATCCGGCTGAAGAAGGCGCCTTGATCGCCGGCGGCACGCTCAGCCTTTCCACAGCAGGCACACGGCCCGCGCCTCGATCGACTCGAGGCGACCGACCGGCCCCATCTTCTCGGCCGTCTTGGCCTTCACGCTGACCTGATCGACGCTCACGCCCACGGCCTGCGCGACGCGCTGGCGCATCGCGAGGATGTGCGGCGCCATCTTTGGTGCCTGCGCGATGATCGTGCTGTCGATGTTGCCGACCAGCCAGCCGGCGGCGCGCACCCGGCGCACGCACTCGGCCAGCAGCGCGATCGAGTCGGCACCGCGGTACTGCTCGTCGGTGTCGGGGAAATGAAATCCGATGTCGCCCATCGCCGCGGCACCGAACAGCGCATCGGTGATGGCGTGGCACAGCGCGTCAGCGTCTGAGTGGCCCAGCAGGCCGTGCGTGTGCGGGATCTCGACACCGCCAAGCACCAGCTTGCGGCCGGCAACGATTGCGTGCGTGTCCCAGCCCTCGCCGATGCGCCACAGCGGCGGTTTGACACGTGCATTCATGTTCTCGTCCTCAGCAGCCGTTCGGCCAGGTCGAAATCCTGCGGCCAGGTGATCTTGAAGTTTTCCATGCCGCAGGCGACCAGCTTCGGCGCGAGGCCCACGGCTTCGATCGCGCTGGCCTCGTCGGTCACGTGCGTGGCGGCCGCGAGTGCATCGCGCAATACTTTCAGCCGGAACATCTGCGGGGTCTGCGCCTGCCACTTGGCATGGCGGTCGATCGTGGACACCGAGCGGCCCGCGCGCTCGGCCTTCAGCGTGTCGGCCAGCGGCATCGCGAGCAGGCCGCCCACGTCGTCGCCGATGCACGCATCGATCAGCGTGTCGATCCATTCGGCGCGGACCAGACACCGCGCCGCATCGTGCACCAGCACCCAGTCGTGATCACGCGCACCCCGCGCCGCGAGTTCGTCCAGGCCGTTGATCACGGTCTGTGCGCGCGTGGCGCCGCCATCGCGCGACACCCAGCCGGTGAATCCACGGGCATGTGTCTCGAACTCGCGATCACCCGCGCTGAGCACCACCAGCGTCTGCGTCAGTCGCGCCACCTGCGCGAGCGCCGCGAGCGTGTGGGCCACGAGGCTGCGTCCGGCGACCTGCGCATACTGCTTCGGCCCGGCCACCCCCGCGCGCTCGCCGACACCGGCGCACGGCACCAGCGCGTAGAGGCGCGGAAGGTCTTGGGGGGTGGGCACCTGCGTCATCGGAGCGCGAATTCTATAATCTGACCCATCAGCCGCCCCACGGATGAGCCAGCGTCAGCCGGCCTCGCGGGGCGGCTTGCTTTGTGCATCACCGCCGCCATGCAACTTCCTGCCCTCGCTCCCGGCAAACGCTTCACGCTCCCGCGCCCGCCCGGCTCGGCCGATGCGCTGCTGCTCGGGCGCTTCGCGCAGGCGCAGGCCGCGGCGAAGAAGATCACCGCGATCATCACCGCCGAGCCCGCCGACACGCAGCGGCTCGAGGCCGAGCTGCCGTTCTTCGCCCCCGGCCTGCGCGTCGCGGTCTTCCCCGACTGGGAGACGCTGCCCTACGACACCTTCTCGCCGCACCAGGACC
>JBDTVC010000441.1:0-3090 GCA_040007475.1 Burkholderiales bacterium | reverse complement strand
ACCGCTTCGACTTCTTCGTGCTCAGCGACACCAACCGCCCCGACCTGCGCGCGGCGGAGCAGGCCGCGTGGAGCGCACTCGTCGACGCGCTGCAGCGCGACGGCAACCCGGTGCGCGTCCACTACCGCTGGCGCCAGCACCGCAGCAAACGCAAGGCCGGCAACGTCGCCGACTTCTGCCGCCGCTGGGGTGCCGACTACCGCTACATGGTGGTGCTCGACGCCGACAGCGTGATGACCGGTGACTGCCTGACGAACCTGGCCCGCCTGATGGAGGCGCACCCCGACGCCGGCATCATCCAGACCGCGCCGCGCGCCTGTGGCCACGAGACGCTGCATGCGCGCATCCAGCAGTTCGGCTCGCGCGTCTACGGGCCGCTGTTCACCGCCGGCATGCACTACTGGCAGCTCGGCGAATCGCACTACTGGGGCCACAACGCGATCCTGCGCGTCGCGCCGTTCATCGAGCATTGCGCGCTCGCGCCACTGCCGGGCCGGACCTCGCTGTCGGGCGACGTGATGTCGCACGACTTCGTCGAGGCGGCGCTGATGCGCCGTGCCGGCTGGAAGGTGTGGATCGCTTACGACCTCGAAGGCAGCTACGAGCAGGTGCCGCCCAACCTGCTCGCCGAGGTGCAGCGCGACCGCCGCTGGTGCCACGGCAACCTGCAGAACTCGCGGCTGATGTTCGAGCCCGACCTGCACCCGGTGCATCGCACCGTGTTCCTGACCGGCGTGCTGGCGTACGCATCGGCGCCGCTGTGGCTGGCGTTCCTGCTCGTGTCCACGCTGTTGTTCGCGAGCCAGGTTCACGAGGTGCCGAAGTATTTCATCGAGCCGTATCAACTGTTCCCGATCTGGCCGACCGCCAACCTGAAGCTGATGCTGACGCTGTTTGGCATGACCGCGGTCCTGTTGCTCGCCCCCAAGCTACTCTCGCTGCTGATCATCACGCTGCGCGGGCAGGCACGGCAGTTCGGTGGCGTGCTGCGGCTGTGGCTGGGCGCGGTGATCGAGTTCGTGCACTCGCTGCTGCTCGCGCCGGTGCGCATGCTGTTCCACAGCCAGTTCGTGCTGGCGGCGCTGACGGGCTGGAAGCTCGACTGGAAGTCGCCGCCGCGTGACGATGCGGTGACCGGGTGGGGCGAAGCACTGCGCCGCCATGGCGTGCATTCGCTGCTGGCGGTGGTGTGGATCGTCGCGATCCTGGCCAGCGGTGCGGCGTTCCCGTGGTGGCTGTCGCCCGTGATCTTCGGGCTGCTCGCGGCGATCCCGCTGTCGGCCTGGGGCAGCCATTCGGCGCCCGGGCGCTGGCTGCGCCGGCGCGGCATTCTGTTGATCCCTGAAGAAGCGAACGAGCCGCACGTGCTGCGAGAGGCGCGCCGGCATGCGCAAGGCGTCGAAGGCAGGCTGCACTTCGATGCTGCGGTGCGCGACGGCGCGGTTCACGACCGGGTCGCGGCCGCAGCAGCGCACGATGCGGCGGCGGTCGGAGACAAGGCGATCGCGCGGAGCGCACTCGTCGCGCAGGCGGCGAGCAATGGGCCTGCACCGTTGAGCGACACACAACGCCATCGCCTGCTCGGCGACGCCGCCGCGCTGCGCGCATTGCGCGAACTCGTGGTGCTGCACCGCGCGCACCCGGCCTGGTGGCAATCGTTCGATCGGCGCCGTGCGCCACGAGCGATCGGTCAGGCGGCGGAACATTGGGGTTCTGCCCAACCGCTCGTCGTTGACCCCTGATCCGGGCTTCGGTTATGGTCAGGCGAACCCAACGCCTGCACCATGACCGATTCCATCGCCGACCTGCGTCGCATCCTGCGCGACTGCCGCACGATCGCCGTCGTCGGCCTGTCGCCCGAGTGGCACCGCCCCAGCCACTTCGCGGCCAAGTACCTGCAGCAGCAGGGCTACCGGGTCATCCCGGTGAACCCGCGATGCACCGAGATCCTCGGAGAACGCTGCTATCCCGATCTGCTCGAGGTGCCGGAAGCGATCGACATGGTCGACGTGTTCCGCCGCACCGACGACGTGCTGCCGATCGCGCACCAGGCGATCGAGATCAAGGCGCGTTGCCTGTGGCAACAGCTCGGCGTGCGCAATCTCGAGGCCGATCGGCTCGCGCGTGAGGCGGGCATGGATTCGGTGATGGACCGGTGCGTGAAGATCGAACACGCGCGCATCTTCGGCGGCCTGCACTGGGCCGGCGTCAACACACGGATGATCTCGGCGACGCGCCCTCACTGACATTGCGAGACGCGCATGGCCGACCATCAGTTCCAACCCGAGACGCTCGCGATCCACGCCGGTCAGATACCCGACGCCGCGACCGGTGCGCGCGCCTTGCCGATCTACCAGACCACCAGCTTCGTGTTCGACAGCGCCGAGCACGCCGCGAACCTGTTCAATCTGGCGACGTTCGGCAACGTCTATTCGCGCCTGTCGAATCCGACCGTGGCGGCGCTGGAGGAGCGCGTCGCCGCGCTCGAAGGCGGTCGCGCGGGCCTTGCGTCGGCCAGCGGCATGGCATCCGAGGCGATGGCGCTGATGACGCTGCTGCAGTCAGGCGACCACATCGTCGCGGCCGGCGCGCTCTACGGCGGCTCGGTCAGCATGCTCGCGGTGAACCTGAAGAAGCTCGGCATCGAGACCACGTTCGTGAATGTGGACTCGATGGATACCGACTCAGCCGATGCCTTCGCCGCCGCGATGCAACCGAACACGCGCGCCGTGTTCGCCGAGAGCCTGGGCAACCCGAGCCTGAAGCTGCTCGACATCCAGGCCGTCGCCGATGTCGCGCATGCCCACGGCGTGCCGCTGATCATCGACAACACGGTGCCGTCGCCGTTCCTGTGCAATCCGATCAGGTTCGGCGCCGACATCGTCGTGCACTCGGCCACCAAGTACCTCGCCGGGCATGGCACGACCCTCGGCGGCGTGATCGTCGAGAGCGGCAAGTTCCCGTGGGACAACGGCAAGTTCCCGGGCATGACCGACCCGTCCCCCGGCTACCACGGCGTCAAGTTCTACGAGACATTCGGCGACTTCGGCTTCACGATGCGCGCCCGCATGGAGACGCTGCGCGTCTACG
>JBDTVC010000440.1:0-3124 GCA_040007475.1 Burkholderiales bacterium | reverse complement strand
CCGGATCTCATCGTGCTGGATGTCGACATGCCTGGCATGACGGGGTTCGACGTGTGCGACGCTCTGAAGTCGGACCCGGTGTTGGCAAGTGTCCCGGTGATCTTCGCAACGAGCCACGATGCCTCGACGCCGCTGCAAGTGGCCGCCTTCCAGAAGGGCGCGGCGGATTTCGTCACCAAGCCGCTGGTCGCGACTCGGCTGACTGCCCGCGTGCGCGCACAACTGCGCGACAAGCGGCTCGTCGAGGACTTGAAACGCGACTGTCTCACCACGGGCACGGCAGCACGGCCGCCGAGCGTGCAGCCGACGCGAATTCTGATCGTCGACGACGACATTGCATCCATCCACATCCTGCGCCGTACGCTGGCGTCGATGGGCGACCTTCATTTCGCTCAGACCGGCGAAGAGGCGTTGCAACTCGCTCGGCGCCTGGTCCCGGATCTCATCCTGCTCGACGCGCACATGCCGGGCGTCGATGGGTTCGACGTGTGCAGGTCACTCAAGGCGGAAGCGCCCTTCAGGCATGTGCCGATCGCATTCGTCACCCGGTTCTCCGATCCGCGCTACGAAACGCGCGCACTCGATCTTGGCGCGGCGGACTTCATCGCCAAGCCCTACACCGAGGCCGTGCTGCAGGCACGCGTGCGCAACCTGCTCACGCTGAAGCGGCGCACCGACGCCGAGCTGCGGGCCGCTTGCGAGCATTGGCGACAGGTGGGCGATGCACGCGTGGCCGACATCGTCGGCGCCGCATCGGACGCCATCATCACCTGCAACGCCGCCGACCAGATGGTGCTGATCAATGCTGCGGCTTGCCGCATGTTCGGCGTCGGGCACGAGCAGGCCATCGGCGCACCCGTGCAGGGTCTGCTGGGTGACGCGGTGCCGAGCCTGGACCGCGCGCACGGCGGCCCGGTCCGCACCACGATGACACGGGCAAATGGGATTTGCTTTCCGGTCGAGGTCTCGGTGTCCAGGGTTGGGGAAGGCGCCGAGCGCTTGACCACGGTGATGCTTCGCGACACCAGCGATCGCGAACGGCTCGAGGCCGAGGCGCGCTCGCGCATCGAGGCCGAAACGGCGAGCCGCACGAAGACGCTGATGATGTCCTACATCGCCCACGAGATGGGCAACCCGTTGAACGGCTTGTTGGGTTTCGCCGAACTCATGGCCGCCGATGTCGGCCACCCACTGGCCGCGGAGCAGGCGAAGCGACTCGAGTACATCGTGGCGAGCGGCCGGCACCTGCAAGGCCTGATGCGCGATGTGATGGATGTCGGCCGCTTCGAAACCGGCCAATTGGCGATCGACCTGCGCACGGTCGATGCGACGCGCTGTGCGCAAGACGCCGCAGCGGCCGTTTCGGCGCTGACGCAGCAGGCCGGTGTGACGCTGTCGTGCCTGCCCGCGCCGCCCTCGCTGCAAGTCGTCGCGGACGCCGATCGTCTGCACCAGTGTCTGGTCAACCTGTTGACAAACGCCGTCAAGTACAACCGGCCCACAGGATGGGTCCGGATCGAGGTGAAGCCTGACTCGGACCAGGTCGCCATCGCGATCAGCGACAACGGCATGGGCATGAACGCGTTGCAGCGCCAACACCTGTTCGAGCCGTTCAACCGCCTCGGTCGGCAGGGTGCGGCGGCTCCCGGTGCAGGCCTGGGGCTGGTGATCACGCGCCAGTTGGTCGAGGCGATGAACGGCCAGTTGCGAGTCGAGAGCGAACCGGGTCTGGGCAGCTGCTTCACGATCGTTCTGCCCGCACCCTCGAGCTCGCCGATAGAGATTGACCCCGATGGAAGCGACCGTGTCGCCGGTGGCGCAGATATCCATGAGTGACAACATCCTGCTGGTCGACGACGATCCGAACTCGATCCATCTGCTGGGCCGCATTCTCTCGAACACCGGCAACCTTCGCTTCGCCACCAGCGGGGAGGATGCACTGCGACTCGCGCGCGAATCGCCGCCCGATCTGATCCTGCTCGATGCCGAAATGCCCGGCATGACCGGCTTTCAGGTCTGCGAGGCGCTGAAGGCCGATCCGGAACTCGCCGACGTGCCGGTGATCTTCATCACCAGCCACGGCGGGCCCGAGTTCGAAGTCTCGGGGTTCGACCTGGGCGCGGCGGACTTCATCGCCAAGCCCGTCAGCGCACCGCTGGTCATGGCCCGGGTCAGGAGCCAGTTGCGCGTCAAGCACATGGCCGACGAGTTGCGACGGATCGCCTCGATCGACGCCCTGACCGGCATCGCCAATCGGCGGCGCTTCGACGAGTCGCTCGAGCGCGAATGGTGCCGGGCCCGGCGCTCAGGCGCCCCGCTGGCCTTGCTGATGATTGACGTCGATCACTTCAAGCCCTTCAACGATTGCTACGGGCACCAGGCTGGCGATGCCTGCCTGCGGTCCGTGGCGCAATCCCTTGTCGGCACGAGCTTGCGCCCCGCGGATCTGGTCGCGCGCTATGGCGGTGAGGAGTTCGTCGTGCTGCTGCCGGAAACGCCTCGTCGCGGTGCCGAGCACGTGGCCCTTGCGGTTCTGGGCGCCGTTGCGGCGCTGGGCATCGCGCACGAAGGGTCGTTGACGGCGCTGCACGTCACCGTGAGCGTCGGCGTGGCCTGCTACGACGACGATAGCGCCTGTTGGGCAGAACCGACGGCCGATTCCCGCGTCGGGGACGACATGCGTCAACGCTGCTCCCCTTTCGAACTGGTGCAGGCCGCCGACAAGGCCCTTTACTCCGCCAAGCATGCCGGCCGAGCTCGAGCGAGGCTGCTGGACCTCGCCGACGTTGACGCACCGCAACGGGCCCGCGACATCGCGCCGTCGTCCGGCAAGCCCCGCGCCACACCGCGCGTTACAGAGCGGGATGAGCGTTAGCAGCTGAGGCGCTGCTCGCACCTTGGGCTGCGCGATCCGTCCAGGCCGATTCGCTCCTCAACGGAGATTTGCCATGTCCAAGAAAGTCCGTGGGTCCGCCATTCTCAACGCCGCTGCCGGTACGGCGGAGATCACCGAGGTCCGTCGCCAAGAGGCCGTGCTCAAGGCCGGAGCCTTGCAGAGCGCCATCTTCCACAGCGCCAACTTCTCGAGCATCGCGACCGACGCGAAGGGCGTGATCCAGATCTT
>JBDTVC010000439.1:0-3145 GCA_040007475.1 Burkholderiales bacterium | reverse complement strand
TCTTCGCGCCACGGTCAAGGTAGTAGTCGGCGATATCTTGCGGTTGCTCGCGGCCCACGCGGTGAAGCGCGGGTCCTGCAAGTCCAACCCGACGAGCCACTCCGCTGTCAGATTCAGGCTCAGTGCAACGGACGGCCCGCCACCTCAGACGGCGGTTACGGAACTCGTTCGCACGACCAGGCTGTGGGACCTGATGCAGAAGGATCCGTACCTGAAACTGCACATGGAGGGTTGCCTGGGCGACGGTGCCGGCGGCACATCGGCACAGATGCGAAGCCGACCGGGGATCAACATCGAGGGCATCGCGGTGACAGGTGGTCGGCTCTATGCCAGATTTCGGGGGCCGTCGGAGGATGGCTTTGTGCCGATACTCTCGGTCGATGCGCAGACGCTGTTCGAAGGCGGCAATGCAGAACCAAAGTTGGATCGGCTGCCTGTAGGAACACGCATCGGCATTCGCGACATGGCAGCGGCAAACAACTCGATCCTGTTGCTGCTGGGTCCTGATGATCACGAGGCCGGCGCCGAGGCCGTCTGGACTGTGGCGGAATGGACGCCGGGCACGACCGCACCCCCTCGCCCGCTGGCCTCGCTGGACATTCGCAGAAAAGATATCGGAGATGCCTGCTTCCAGGCCATCAAACCCGAGGCCATTGCCATGCTGGAAGAGTCCGCATCCACGTTCCGCGTCGTCGTGCTGTCGGATGGGGTTTGTGATGGCGGACCGCTGATTTTCGACCTTGCAAGGTGAGCTCTCGCCAGTCATGCCAGCCCGCAAGGCAACAGACCGCAGGCGCCCGTCGAACTCAGTTCGAACGCCGGTCTGCGGTACGCCCCAGAAACTCGAGCGGCTCCTCGTCAAGTGCGCGCAGCGCCTCGGTCAAGGCCTGCTGATCGGTCTCGAAGTGCTCGTCCCACACGTGGGACGTATTCTCGGCGTCAACGATCTCCAGGATCCACCGGCCCTCGGAGTCCCCATAGATCTCCACCTCGACCGTCACCCCGCTGCGCGTCACGCTTTGGCTGAGCGGCGACTCGATGATGTCGGGTTCCTCGTCGTCGTCGCTTTCGGTCACGTCCTGCTCCTCGTTGTAATGGGTCGCCGCGGTCGCGATCTTGCGCGAAACCACCGAGGACATGGTCTCCAAGCCCTGGCCGCGCGCGCGTTTGCACGACTGCACGGCCTTGTTGATCTGCTCGTCGGCGGCGATGGTCATCTGCTGCAAGTTGCGCAACAGCGACTTCAGCTCCTCAGCCGACGCAGGCTTCGAGTTGTCCGCCAGGAGCGCTGCCGCACCATCGAACATCGCATGCAGTTCGGACAGCGCCGCCACCGCGTCATGCGCCTTCTGCGGCAGCAGCATCTCGTCGTCGGTGCCGAACAGGCCGTCGGCAAAGCCCTTGAGCTCCTGCGCCCGCATGCGCGCCAGGTCGCGCAGGGCCCGCCGATCAGGGGTCACTTCAAACCGCGGTAGCCGAAAGGGGTTGCGCGTGCGCTGGTGGTCTGACAGCCGGTTCCACAAACCGTGCACGATCACCTGCATGACTTCCTCGACCTCTTCAGCCGAGGCGAACTCAGGCAACTCGCCGCCCCATGCCTGCGTCAGCGCCGCCATCGGCGAAACGTTCAGGCGCGGACTGGCGATGTAACCCAACAGGATGGTGCGCAGCACATGCAGGGGTGTCGGACAGCCATGGCGCATCAGGAGGGCTTGCACATCCTTGTCGGTTGTGGCGCCTGGGCCGGGTGGAGGTTTCGAATAGCTCATGGGCCGAATCAGGAAACTGTGCGTGGAAGCCGCTACGGTACCGCATCTGTCTGCCACCTCAGGCAGCCACGGTTGCCCAACGGCCCTGACTCGACCTCGCTGCCGAGCCTGTCAGGATAGCTGTGGATCCGTCCGATCGGGCGTCGTCCGAACAGATGCCCGGATCGGTTGGTACCACTTGTTGGGTGAGCGCCGACTGTTGTCGCCAACCGAGATCTGAGCCACCGTGCCGGGGTTCGACTGAGCCATGTACACGGGTCAAGTGTTCAAGAACTGCGTAGCTTTGCAGGCGATGCGACTGGCTCAATCGATTGTCGGCAGAAAGCCTTCCATTGGCTCAATCCGGGCACCGCGCCAACGACGGACAGGACAGAGCTGCTTGAAGCGATCGGCTCGAGCGGCGAAGCCGTCGTCATCGTACGCACGTGGACTTCGCTCATCACTGCGAATTGCGGTGCCGATCAGTCTGACGATCGTCAGGCACCAAGGTTTCGTCTGGCATCGGGAGAGCGCTTGTTTCCAACGGACGATGCTGCCGCTTCCGTGACGCGCGACCAAACGCGTCGATTCACCCTTCGGTCACCTTGACCGACCTGCTCGGCTGAACCGCCCCGGGGCGGTTCACGGCAGGTGATGTCGATGATGCGTGTAAGCAAAACCAACCTGTCACAGCTTCGGGCGTTGTAGGTTGGGGGCTGCACACGTCTCGGGTAAATTCGGCGGACACAAAAGTCCTGCACCGACGCATCTTGCCTAGGACCATTGATTACTTGACCCTGCGCAGAATCGGTCGGGCTCCGCCGATGCCCAGCACCTGCTCAAGCGCCCTGTCCACCTCCAGTCTCGCCCTGACATTCGAAGCAAGCCGTGCAAAGAGTGCCGAAGGCAGCCCAGCGAGCGCCGTGAACCCCATCACGACCGGGAGCATGACGCCGCCCAAAAGGATTGATACGGATGCCGTCAACACAACAGCCAGCAGCAGCGCAGTGTCGAACCGACGCCAGACCAACGGTGGATCCGCGCGGGCGTAGTTCACCTGGGCACCCGTTGTGGTGTTCAGGAGCCCGACCAACTCGCCCCTTAACAAGAGCGCTTCCACGTGATGACCGCACCGCGCAGGCATCTGTCTGCTGTGCACCACGAATTTGACCTCTGGGCCTTCTTGGGTGGCGATCCAGAGCTCGCGGCGCTCGCGCGCCGGGTACTGCTCGAACCAATGCAATGGAACGTTGATGAATCGGTGCACTTCGATCAGTCGGCCACTAACGACATAGAAATTGGGCATGAGGAACTCCTTGGGTTCGGGAGTTCCAAGTTCTCATGGGCCGGCGCCTTGTCAACCCCGAGCATCGCGCCTGCTCAAAGAGCGTCGTTCT
>JBDTVC010000438.1:0-3164 GCA_040007475.1 Burkholderiales bacterium | reverse complement strand
GGTCGATCAGTGAACCGTCCTCGTCGCCGATCTCGCCGGCGAGTTCCACGCACAGATCAGCACGCAAAGGGGTCCACATCGGCGCGATGAATTGCTCAAGCTTAGGCGCCCAACCAAACCCGGCTTCCTTCACGCGGTCATAGGTGGCACGGTCCAGCCGGCTCGCGCTGGTGATGCGCAGCTTGTTGTCGTCGGGCGAGTACGTCGCCGTCATTCCGTAGATGGGTTCCCCTTCACCCCCTGCCTGTTGGCCAGCCTCGGGGCCGAGGAACTGCGGATCAACGGTGTCGTTGGTGGTGTGGGTGGTCTGTTCGCTCATGTGGATGCCCTCGTTGTGGTGGTTGAAGAAAATCTGCCCGTCGGTTTCGCCTCGACGCATGAGCAGCGACAGCCAGCCAGGACACAAGGGCACACCCACAAGCCGCAGCTCGAAGCGCAGCAAAGCGAAGTACAGAGACCGGGTGAGGACGTGGGCGAAGGCCTTCACCCTTGAGGCCTGAATGGCAGGCGCTATGCGTCGGAAAGAGACGACCCGATGGGCACGTCAACCACCCCGAGCCATCGAGCGCACAGACCGGCTCCCCACACCACCAACGACACGCGCGCACCCACCAGGTGAGCGATCCCTCGCCGCACCGCGGCGCACCTCACCAAGCGAAGCGCAGGCCGAAGCCGAGCGCACGGCGCTGGGCAAGCCTTTGGGGGATATGGCGAGCGCCGAAGGGGGTTGCGGAAGCCCGCCGGCTGTGCGCAGCACGGGCAGAGGTCAGGAGCAGCCCCCGTCTTGAGCGATCTGCCCTGGCCTTAGCCGTGCGCGCAGCGCAGGGCGTTGCCCTCGGGGCAGCGCACCGAAGTGAGCGGCGCCGTCATCGCTTGAAGCAGACCTCGCGCGGCGTTCGCCAGCCGCAAAGGAATCGCAGAAGCTGCCGTTCGACGTGATGTGTCGCTGCTCGTCGCGACGTGCCAGCGGAACAACCGCTTGTCATCGGTTCGAACTGACCTTGCCGACTGGCTGCTGCCCGTCGAGCCGCCTGCACCAACGGCTGCAGGGCAGCGTGAGGAGTCGGTCGCCGCTGGCTGGCGTACTCACGCTGACTTGCACCAAGCGGTCATCGGGCCGGGCGGACGGTGCTGGTCCGAGCGGCTGCTGTACGAGGTGGTGCGGTCGTAGGCCTCCGGCCAATCCGAGGGCAACGCGCCAACGACCGCTCCGCCGTCACCTGGAATAACGGTACCGACCCGATGCAGTCCGCCACGGTTTTCAGGTCGACTGACCGGTCTACTCTGAAAGCTGCCATCGCTCGGCGTCCGCCCTGTCTCGACAAAATCTCAGGAGCTGCTGCTCGACGAGATTTGACGCCGCTCTGCGTCGCGTGAAGGCCGTCACGGCGAAAAGCACGGTGGGCTATCCCTCTCAGCAGTCCTACTTCGTTCCGCCAACCGGTCGGCCAGAAGGCAGTCCCTGGCTTCCTTGGGGTCGACAGCGCCAGTTCGAGCCTGTGACGAGCGGTTGGCCCCGTCGTACTGCGGCCAAGCGTTGAGGCCGGAGAGCAAAGAGCCGTTCCCATCGATCCTGACAGCCCGGAGCAGGGACTAGGTCACAGAAGGTGAAATCAATTCAGGCTCATCTTTGCAGCCTGGTTGCCGAAAACCCATTCAGGCCAGCGGCAGTCGACGCGCTGCGACTTGGAACCGCCTCAGCCGGATCTGAGGCATCTGACCAACTCAAGATCGTGGAGACATCATGCTGAATAGTTTGAAACTCAGGTCCCGCCTGGCGCTCGGCTTCGGGCTCGTCTTGGCGCTGCTTTGTGCGATCGTCGGCATGGCAGCCTGGCAGATGGGAAAGCTGGCGGACAACACCAACTACTACTCGGTGAATTTGGTGCCCTCGTATGTGGCGGACCATCAAATGTCAATCGCCCTGGGCGACATCCGCCGCTACGAATACCGGCATATCCTGTCCAATTCCAACGCCGAGATGGACGACATCGAAGCAAAGATTGCCGGCTCCCGCAAGCGCGTTGCCGAGCAACTGGACAAGTACGCCAAAGACCTGATTTCGGACGACGAAGACAAGCGCTACCTGGAGCAGGCTCGTTCGTCCATCGACGCTTACTACCAAGAATGGGACAAGCTTCGCCCGGTCTCACGCCAGACCGTGCAAGACCCGAGCAAGGCGGCACAGGCGACGGCGCTGATCATAGGCCCATCCGCCAAGGCCTTTGAGGCTGCCCATGCCGCTCTCGCGGCCTCGTGGGACTACAACGTCAAGCTGTCCGACAACCAGGACAAGGCCTCTGCCAGTACCTACAGTGCCGCCAAGGTGGCACTGTTTGCCCTTGCCGCGCTGGCGACGGGACTGGGCGTCGCCGCGGCTGCGTTCATTACGCGTTCGGTCACCCGTCAGCTGGGTGGCGAGCCCGGGTACGCGGTGGAAGTGGCCAACAGCATCGCGCAAGGTGACCTGAGCGTCGCGATCCAGACGGCGCCAGGCGACAACGACAGCATCATTGCGGCGATGCAACGCATGCGTGACAGCCTGGCTCGCGTCGTCGGCCAGGTGCGTGCCAGCAGCGACAGCATCGCCACCGGCTCGGCGCAGATCGCCATCGGCAACGCCGACCTGAGCCAGCGCACCGAAGAGCAGGCCAGCAACCTGCAGCAGACCGCCGCGTCGATGGAGCAACTGTCCGGTACCGTCAAGACCAGCGCCGAAACCGCCAGCCAGGCCGATCGACTGGCTGCCAGCGCGTCGGCCGCTGCGGTCAAGGGTGGCGAGATGGTCGGCACCGTGGTCAACACCATGCAGGACATCGCAGCGTCGTCCAAGAAGATCGCCGACATCATCGGCGTGATCGACGGGATCGCCTTCCAGACCAACATCCTGGCCCTGAACGCGGCAGTCGAAGCCGCCAGGGCAGGCGAGCAAGGCCGCGGCTTCGCGGTGGTGGCCAGCGAAGTGCGCAACTTGGCCGGGCGCTCGGCTGAAGCGGCCAAGGAGATCAAGTCGCTGATCAGTGCCAGCGTGGAGAAGGTCGAAGTCGGCGCGCGCCAAGTCAACGATGCGGGCGAGTCGATGTCGGAGATCGTCTCGCAAGTGCAGCGCGTCAGCCAACTCATCAACGAAATCTCAGGTGCCAGCGCCGAGCAATCGCAGGGCA
>JBDTVC010000437.1:0-3179 GCA_040007475.1 Burkholderiales bacterium | reverse complement strand
GGTGCCGAGGCCGGCCTTGTAGCGCTGCGTCGACAGGTCGTAGGCCGACTCGGCGGCGGTCTGCGCGCGCGTCTGCTCGGCCTGCTGGCGCTCGACCGAGCGCAGTGACGCGAGCTGATCGGCCACGTCGTGCACCGCGTCGAGCACGGCGCTGTTGTAGCTCTCGATGGCCGCGTCGACATCGGCCGCCTTGACCTTCAGGTTCGCGCGCAGCCGGCCCGAGTCGAAGATCGGCAGGCGGATCGCGGGGCCGGCGCCGTACTGCTCCGCCCCCGACTTGACGAGCTGGTCCAGGCCGATGCTCTGCAGGCCGACGAACGCGGTGAGGTTGATGTTCGGATAGAACTGCGCCTTCGCGCTCTTCATGTCGCTGGTCGCGGCCTCGACGCGCCAGCGCGCGGCGATGATGTCGGCGCGGCGCCCGAGCAGATCGGCAGGCAACGCGGTGGGCACGGCGACGGCCTGCACGCTGCGCAGCGGCACGGTCAGCTGATCGAGCGCGTTCGGCGCCTGCGCGGTCAGCGCGGCGAGCGCATGGCGGGCCAGCGCGATCTGCTCGTCGAGCTGCTCGATCTGCTGGCGAGTCTCGGGCAAGGCGCCCTCGCCCTGACGCTGCTCGACCGCCGTGTCGAGGCCGCCCTGCACGCGCTGGTTGATCAGTGCGAGCGTCTCGTCGCGCTGCTTGAGTGAGCGCAGCGCGACGTCGCGCTGCTCGAACAGGCGGCCGAGCTGCACGTAGGTGCGCGCCACATTGCTGGCGAGCATCACGCGCGCGGCCTGTACGTCGGCCTGGGCGGCGCGCCGCGCACCGACAGCGGCCTCGATCGCGGCACGGTTGCGGCCGAAGAAGTCGATCTCCCACGAGGCGCCGATTTGCGCGTTCGCAAAGGTCTGGACCGAGCCCCCGAGCGGCGGCGGGTAGATGCTCTTGGCGCTGTAGCGCTGACGGGTCACGTCGAACGCACCATTGACCTGCGGGCCGTCCGCCGACTGGGCGCTGCCGACGGCGGCTTCGGCACGCGCGAGGCGCGCCTGCGCCACCTTCAGGCTCGGGTTGCCGGCCAGCGCGCGTTCGACCAGCCCGTCGAGCGCGGCGTCGTTGAACGCGTGCCACCAGTCGGCGGCCAGCAGCGGCGTGGTGGCGGATGACTCCAGCCCGGCCCCGGCCGGCGCGCTGATTTGCGCGGCCGGGGCGATGCCGGCGCTGCTCGCACAACCGGTGAGCGTGAGCACGACACTGGAAGCGAGCGCCACCGCGACCGCGGCCAGCGTCGGAAACGCGAGGCGGACATTGCACAGTCCACTGCGCAACGACGCGCCCGCGGTACCGGCCGTCATGGATAGTTGTTGTGGCTTCATTTGCTTAGGCAATCAATTTGACAAGTTCGTGACGAGGCTGCGCGTGGCGTCGGCCGCATCAGCGTTCAGGGCGCGTCGCGCATTGCATCGCCGGTGTTCAGCATGCGTTGCAGGTAGGTCTTCAGGGCCTGCCATTCGGTCTTCGAGAAGCCCGCGAGGTGGGCGTTCATCACCTCGGCGAGCACTGCAGGAACCTCTTTGAGTGCCGTCTCGCCTTCCGCCGTGAGCTCGACCTTGACAACGCGCCGGTCTTCGGTCGACCGCACGCGTTTGCAAAGACCCTTCTTCTCGAGCCTGTCGAGGAGACGGGTCATCGCACCGGCGTCGACCTGCAGCCAGCGCGCCAGATCGGCCACCGTGCTGGCACCGACGTTCTTCAGGCGCATCAGCGGCCCCCATTGCGCGCTGGTCAGACCGTGGACATCCAGGCGCTTGTCGGCCTGGTAGACGACGGACATCATGATGCGCTTCATCAGGAAGCCCACACTCTCCTCGGCGCAATACGAGTCGGCACGATAGAAGTCGGCAGGCGGTGCGATGCGGGGGGGATTGCGGGTCACGGTGGTACTCGGCGAAGTGTTGAGCAGAATATACTTGCCTAGGCATTATTTGTCAAGGCCTGCTCCGTGACCGGACACGCCTGACCTACACTTCGCGCATGTCCAGCCCCGCTCTCCCCTTGCCCGTCCAGCCCGTCCAGCCCGTCCCTCCTGTCGCGGGCCGCGATGTGCGATCCCTCGGCGGGCTCGCGCCGTTCCTGCGCCCGTACCGCGTGCAGATCGGGCTGGCGATCGTGTTCCTGGTGTTCGCGGCGGTCAGCACGCTGATCTTTCCGGTGGCGTTGAAGTCACTGATCGATCAGGGCTTCGTCGCCAGCGATCCGGGCACGCGGGTGATGGCGATGCGCGAGCACTTCTTCGCGCTGTTCGGGGTCGGGGCCGCGCTCGGGCTGTTCTCGGCGCTGCGCTTCTATGCCGTGACGTGGCTGGGCGAACGCGTGACCGCCGACCTGCGCAACGCCGTCTATGCGCACGTGGTGACGCAGAGCCCGGAGTTCTTCGAGAGCACGCAGACCGGCGAGGTGCTGTCGCGCCTGACGACCGACACGACGCTGGTGCAGACCGTCGTCGGCTCCAGCCTGTCGATGGGCCTGCGCAACGCGGTGCTGGGCATGGGCGCGATGGCGATGCTGGTGTTCACGAACCCGGTCGTGATGACGCAGGTGCTGGGCATCCTCGTGATCGTGGTGCTGCCCAGCCTCTACTTCGGGCGCCGCGTGCGCAAGCTCAGCCGCGCGAGCCAGGACCGCGTGGCCGACACCAGCGCGATCGCCGCGGAGGTGCTGAACGCGATCCCCGTGGTGCAGAGCTACACGCAGGAGCACCGCGAGGCGCAGCGCTTCGATGCCGCGACCGAGGCCGCGTTCGGCACCGCGGTGAAGCGCACGCGCATGCGCGCAGCGCTGGTCGCGTTCATCATCACCGCGACCTTCGGCGCGCTGCTGTGGGGCCTGTACCAGGGCACGCAGGCGGTGGCGCACGGCGACATCAGCGCCGGGCACCTGGGCCAGACCGTGGTGTACGTGATCATCCTGGTCAGCAGCGTCGCGGTGCTGTCGGAGGTCTACGGCGACCTGCTGCGCGCCGCCGGCGCGACCGAGCGGTTGATGGAGTTGCTGAACCTGCGCTCGCCGATCGAATCACCGGCGCGGCCCGCTGCGCTTGGCGCGGTCAGCGGGGGCTCGTCGGTCGCGCTGCGCGACGTGACCTTCCGCTACCCGTCGCGGCCGCAGCACGCGACGCTGTCGCACTTCAACCTGA
>JBDTVC010000436.1:0-3189 GCA_040007475.1 Burkholderiales bacterium | reverse complement strand
CGGCGGCTTCGCGGCCGATCACCAGAGCTGGCGCATGCCCTTCTTCGGCATCGGCGTGTTCTTCGTCGCGATCAGCCTCGCGCTGTTCGCGATCGACCGGCGCCTGCCGGCGCATGCGCGGGTGCTGAATCGCGTCGAAGGGCACGCGGTGCGGCGCATGATCAACGAGTTCTCGCAGGTGCTGGCGAAACCCTGGGCGCGGGTGGTGCTGCTCACGGTGTTTCTCGAAGGCGCGTTCCTGTACGGTGCGTTCGCGTTCATCGCCACGCACCTGCACGAGCACTTCGGCCTGTCGCTGGGCACGGCCGGTTCGACGCTGATGGTCTTCGGCTTCGGCGGGCTACTGTTCGCGCTCGCCTCGGCGACGCTGGTGCGCCGGCTCGGCGAGGTCGGGCTGACGCTCTACGGCGGCGTGCTGCTCGGCGCGTCGCTGCTCGCGATCGGCACGGCGCCCGCATGGTGGTGGGCAATACCCGCGTGCTTCGTCGCGGGGCTGGGCTTCTACATGCTGCACAACACGCTGCAGATCAATGCCACGCAGATGGCCCCGGAGCGCCGCGGTGCCGCGGTGTCGGCGTTCGCATCCAGCTTCTTCCTGGGTCAGGCTTTCGGTGTGGCGCTGGATGGCGCCATGGTCGCGCAGGTCGGCACGGGCGCGGTGATCAGCGCAGGCGCGCTGGGCGTCGTGCTGGTGGCGGTGTCGTTCAGCCGGCTGCGCTCGCGGCGCCTGGCCACCGCGACCTAACGCGGCCGCGGTGGCCGCTGGCCGGCACCGGGCGGGCCGGGGCGGCGCTGGCGCTGCGGCTCGAACGGTGGCGGTTGATGCCGCGCACGCTCGTGCGCCTCGCCACGGGCGATCTCGAGCAGGCCGTCGAGCTCCTCGTCCGCGACGCCCTTGAGCACACAGAAGTTCGCGCGCGTCAGTGTCGTGATCTCGAAGTCGCGCAGCAGGCCGGCGCGGTTGCGGCGCTGCTGCTCCTCGAGCTCGCGACGCGAATCCTGGCTCGCGCGGCGCCGCGCGAGTTCGTCGAGGGCGATCTGGCGGTGCTCGGCGCTGATCTCGCCGGCCGGCTGGCCATCGAGGTCGAAGCGGGTCGGCGACTTCGACACCGCGATCAGGTACGAGGTGCTGCCGGTGTGCCGGCGGAAGAAGGCCGAGAGCACCTGCTTGGTGAACACGCCGGGAGCGCGCTCCTGGATGTCGACCTGGATGCGCAGCTTCAGCGGCTTCATGGCGCCCGCGAAGAGCGCCGGGAACAAGCTCTTGAGTTGCTGCGCGCAGGCGGCGGGCGTGAGCTCGTTGCTCGGGGCCGCGCTCGGCGGAGGGGTCGAAGTCATGGATCGCTTGCAGAACGTGGAAGGACCGGATTGTGCCTGCGCGCGCGGCGCTTCACGGCAATCGCTCGCTCCGGGCCGATGCGCCGCTCGGTTCGGCCAGCCGCTGGGCTCGCCCCGCTACGCGGAATCACGCAGGCGAAATCGCTGCAGCTTGCCGGTCTCGGTGCGCGGCAGCGCGGTGCGGAATTCGATCGCACGAGGGTACTTGTACGGCGCGATCGCCGCCTTCACGAAATCCTGCAAGGCGCACACCGTCGCATCGCTGGCCTCGTGCCCCGGCCGCAACACGACGAAGGCCTTGACGATCTGGCCACGCTGCTCGTCGGGCACGCCGATCACGGCGCACTCCGCGACGGCCGGGTGCGTGAGCAGCACCTCCTCGACCTCGGGCGCGCCGATGTTGTAGCCGGCCGAGACGATCATGTCGTCGGTGCGCGACTGGTAGACGAAGTAGCCGTCGGCATCGACGAGATAGGCATCGCCGGTCAGGTTCCAGCCATTGCGCACGTAGTGCGTCTGGCGCGCGTCGTCGAGGTAGCGGCAGCCGGTCGGGCCCTTCACCGCGAGCTTGCCGATCGTGCCGGTCGGCACCGGTTGCATCTGCGCATCGAGCACGCAGGCGTGGTAGCCGGGCACCGGCACGCCGGTGGCGCCGGCACGGGCATGCGCCTCGTCGGCCGAGATGAAGATGTGCAGCAGCTCGGTGGCGCCGATCCCGTCGATCATCTCGATGCCGGTCGCCTCGCGCCACAGCGCACGCGTGGCGGCCGGCAGCGCCTCGCCAGCGGAGACGCACTTGCGCAGCGTGCCGCCGAGCGGCGCGGAGATGCGGCGCTCGGCAGCCCCGGCGGCCATCGCGCGGTACGAGGTCGGCGCGGTGAACAACACGGTGGCGCCGAATGCGGGGATCGCGTCGAGCAGCTCGCCCGGCGACGCCTTCTCGAGCAGCACGGTGGATGCCCCCACGCTCATCGGGAACAGCGTCAGCCCGCCGAGCCCAAACGTGAACGCGAGCGGCGGGCTGCCGATGAACACATCGTCGGCCGTCGCCCGCAGCACGTGCGGCGGGAAGCAGACGCAACTCGCCATCACGTCGCGGTGGAAGTGCATCGTCGCCTTCGGCTGGCCCGTGGTGCCCGAGGTGAACGCGAGCAGGCAGGTGTCGTCCGCCGCGGTGGCAACGTTGTCGAAGTGGGGCGGCTGCAAGGCCATGCGCGCCTCCAGCGCGGTCGGCGACGCATCACCGAAGTACGCAATGCGCGCGAGCAACGGCGACTGCACCGCAGCGGCGTCCAGTTCGGCACGCAGCGCGTGATCGCACAGCGCGTGCGTGATCTGGCCCTTCTCGATGATCTGGCGGAGCTCCTTCGCGCGCAGCAGCGGCATCGTCGCGACGGCGATGCCGCCCGCCTTCATCACCGCGAACCAGCAGGCCACCAGCATCGGCTTGTTGGCCGAGCGCAGCAGCACGCGGTTGCCGGGTACGAGGCCGAGTTCATTGACCAGCACGTTGGCGATGCGGTTCGCCTTCTCCTGCAGATCGGCGTAGCGCCATTGCAGGCCGCCGGGCGCGCGCAGGCAGATGCGGTCGCCGCGCCCCTGCGCGACGGGGCCATCGAGCAGCTCGCTCGCGCAGTTCAGCTGTTCGGGGAACTGCAGCGCCGGCAACTCGAAGATGAACTCCGGCTGCTGGTCGGGCGGCGGCAGGTGGTCGCGTGCAAACGTGTCGAGGTGCGCGCTGGCCATGCCGCCACTCCGGAGCTAGAAGGCCGAGATGCCCGTCTGCGCGCGGCCCAGGATCAGCGCGTGCACGTCGTGCGTGCCTTCGTAGGTGTTGACGACCTCGAGGTT
>JBDTVC010000435.1:0-3208 GCA_040007475.1 Burkholderiales bacterium | reverse complement strand
AGCGCCTGGGTGGCCATCGGGCCGCGCCAGATCATCGGGTTGTCGGCGTCGACCATGAAGCCGATCGACATCACCTGCACCCCGTAGTTCTCCATCGGCTCCATCGTCTTGCCGTCGGCGCTCTCGGGGCGGCCCTCGATGCCCATCATCATCGGCTGGCTCGGGCCGTAGATGTCGGCGTCGAGGATGCCGACGGCAGCCCCTTCGGCCGCGAGCGCCAGCGCCAGGTTCACGGCGGTCGTGCTCTTGCCGACCCCGCCCTTGCCGGACGCCACCGCGACGATGTTCTTCACCTTGGGCAGCAGCTGCACGCCGCGCTGCACCGCATGCGCGACCACCTTCGTCGCCAGGTTGACACTGACGTTCTCGACCCCGGCCACCGTGCGGGTCGCGGCGATCAGCGCCTTGCGCAGCCCGGCGATCTGGCTCTTGGCCGGGTAGCCGAGCTCGACGTCGAACGAGACGTTGCCGCCGTCGATGCGCAGGTTCTTCAGCTGCCGGGTCGAGACGAAATCGGTGCCGGTGTTCGGATCGACGACGGTCTTCAGGGCATCCAGCAGCGTGGCTTCGGTGACGGACATCGGGGGCTCGGGAGAAGGGGCTGTGAAGCGCGCGAGTCTAGCTGCAAGCCCCGATCCCTCGGGGCCTCAGGGTCTGCGGCGCGCGGCAACCACGTCGAGGTCTTCGGCCCGATCGATATGAGCCTGTCCTGGATTCACGTCTGTCGACGCGCCGAACGAGTCAAGTTGATCGATTCTCGCCCGCGGCAACCTGAACGGCTTCACTGAGGATGCGCCGGTCTCCCACATGGTTCGCCAGCACGAGCGCGAGCTTGAAGATCATGCGTTGCGCCTGCTCGTCGTTCAGGTCGCGCTGTGCGTTCAACAGCTCCTCGTAAAAGCCATCGGGGTCGGCGATTTGCGCGGTTCGGATCAAGGGCATGTCGGTCTCCTCGGATTCAGTGGGCAAGGCAGCGGTTGAGCGCGGCCTCGATCTTCTTCGCATCGAAGCTGCGCCAGCGTGCGGCCACGTGCTGGTCCGGGCGGATCAGGTAGACCGTGCCGGGCTGGCCGTCGAAGCGGCTGGTCAGCAGCCCCTGCTCGTCGTGGATGTCTCGGCCGACCGCGAGCACCCTGGCGCTGATCGCACCAGCACCCACCTCTGCGACCGGCGCCGGGCCGAAGATCAGCAACACGAAGCCCCTGCCGAGTTGGTTCAGCAGCCAGGCGTCGCGCCCCGCGTCGTCACGCAACGGCGCGTCGGCGCAGTTCGTGCCCGGGCGCATCGACCCGGCGAACACCGCATCGTCGGGGGTGTTCAACGGCGATTGCACGTAGGGCGTCGGCGTCGACAGCCGGCCGCTGTTGACGAAGGCTCGCGCAAACGGCTCGCTGCGCGCCAGCTCGAGCACCGCGTCGCGCAGCATGCGGCTGGTAGTGCTCTTGGGCGTGATGAAGTCGGTCGACCGGGTTGAGTTGAGCAGGTTGTCGTCGGCCGCGAAGGCCCGCTCCTCGTGGTACGAATCCACCAGCGCTGGGGGCGCCTGGCCGTCAAGCACCAGCTTGAGCTTCCAGATCAGGTTGTCGATGTCCTGCACACCGGTGTTTGCGCCTCGCGCGCCGAAGGGTGAGACCTGGTGGGCGGCGTCGCCGGCAAACAGGACCCGCCCGTACCGAAGCTTGTCGATGCGCCGGCAGGCGAACTGGTAGACGGACACCCATTCGAGTTCGAACTCGGCGTCCTTTCCGAGCATCGCCTGGATGCGCGGGATGACGTTCTCCGGCTTCTTCTCCTCATCGGGGTCGGCGTCCCAGCCGAGTTGAAAATCGATGCGGAACACGTTGTCGCACTGCTTGTGCAGGAGCACGCTCTGGTTGCGATGAAACGGCGGGTCGAACCAGAACCAGCGCTCGGTGGGAAAGTCGGCTTTCATCACCACGTCGGCGATCAGGAAGCGGTCCTGGAAGAACTGCCCCGTGAACTCGCCGCCGACCATCCTGCGTGTGTCGCTGTTCGCGCCGTCGCAGGCAATCACCCAATCGGCCTCCATCTTGAAGATGCCGTCCGGCGTCTCGATGGTCAGCACGGCATGGTCGGCCTGCTGCGACACGCTGATGAGCTTGTGCTTCCAGCGCAGGTCGACCATTTCGCTCCTGCCGCAGGCCTCGACCAAGAACTCCTCGAGGTAGTACTGCTGCAGGTTGATCATGGCCGGCATCTTGTGGCCCGCCTCCGGCAGCAGGTCGAAGCTGTAGGCGAGTTCATCCTTGAAGAAGACCTTGCCCACCTTCCAGCTCACGCCCTTCTCGACCATGCGCTCGCCGACGGCCAGCCGATCCCACACCTCCAGCGGGCGCTTGGCGTAGCAGACCGCGCGCGAGCCGATGCTGACGGTGTTGTTGTCGTCGAGCACGACGGCCCGGAGGCCGCGTGCGGAGCATTCCAGTGCCGCCGTGAGGCCGATCGGGCCGGCGCCAACGATCACCACCGGGTGCCGGCGCACGGCGCCGCTGCGTTGCTCCTCACTCTGGATGTAGGGGAACTCGGGGTACTTGTAGGTATTGAGCATGGTGCCGCCCGCTTCAGTCCGCGGCCGTGCCGGGAGCGAACTCTGCCTCGTGCATCCAGGCCGCATGCTTGGGTGCCTTCTTCGTGCGCGACCACTCCTTCAACATGTCCCACTTGACGTCGTCGAGCTTCTTCAGTTGGTCGGGCGTCGCGGTGTCCGCGGCGAGTTCGAGGCGATGGCCGTTCGGATCGAAGAAGTAGATCGACTTGAATATCGTGTGGTCGGTGATGCCCACGACCGGGATGCCGGCAGCCTCTAGCCGCACCTTCGTCTTCGCGAGTTCATCGACGCTCGCCACCTTCAGCGCGATGTGCTGGACCCACTCGGGCGTGTTGGCGTCGCGCCCCATCGCCGGCGCGTTGGGCAGTTCGAAGAAGGCGAGGATGTTGCCGCCGCCGGCATCGAGAAACAGGTGCATGTACGGGTCGGGTGCATGCGTCGAGGGCACGTGGTCCTCGGCGATAGCGAGCACGAAGTTCATGTTCAGGTGCTCCCCGTACCACCGCACGGTGGTCTCGGCGTCGTGGCAGCGATAGGCCACGTGATGAATGCGTTGCACTTCCATGATGTCTCCTTGCGGGTGGTGGTGACTGGTGACTGGTGACTGGTGACTGGTGACTGGTGACTGGTGACTGGTGA
>JBDTVC010000434.1:0-3228 GCA_040007475.1 Burkholderiales bacterium | reverse complement strand
AGGCCGATCATGCTGTGGAAGAACGCGACCAGCTCGGGCATCTTGGTCATCTCGACGGTCTTGGCGCGCCACGCGCCATAGCCGCCGCCGACGAGCAGGCCGAGCAGCACCCAGGCGAGGCCGCCGATGTTGCCGTTGGCCAACTTGATGATCAGCGCACCGGTCGTGACCATCGCGATGGCCATGCCGGTCATGCCGAACGCGTTGCCGCGGATCGAGGTGGTCGGGTGGCTCAGGCCCTTCAGGGCCTGGATGAAGCAGACGCTGGCAATCAGGTACAGCAGCGTGACCAGATTCATGCTCATGCCGTGGGCTCCTTCGGTGCGACCTTCTTGTCCTTCTTCTTGAACATCTCCAGCATGCGTCTCGTGACGAGGAAGCCGCCGAAGATGTTGACCGCGGCGAGCGCGACCGCGAGCACCCCGAAGGTCTTGCCGATGCCGCCTTCGGTGAGGCCGGCGGCGAGCATCGCGCCGACGATCACGATCGCCGAGATCGCGTTGGTCACCGCCATCAGCGGCGTGTGCAGCGCGGGCGTGACGGTCCAGACCACGTGGTAGCCGACGTAGATCGCCAGCACGAAGATGATCAGGTTGGTGACGGTGTGGGACACGATTTCCATGGCTTACTTTCTTTTCACTTCACCGGCTTGGGTCATCAGGCACGCGGCCACGATGTCGTCGTCCATCGGCACGTTGAAGGTGCCTTCCTTGGTGATCACGAGCTTCAGGAAGTCGAGCACGTTGCGGGCGTAGAGCGCGCTCGCGTCGGCCGCCACCAGCGCGGGCAGGTTGGTCTCGCCGACGATCGTGACGCCGTGGCGCACGACGGTCTTGTCGGCCTCGCTGAGCGGGCAGTTGCCGCCGGTCAGGCCGCCGGCCAGATCGGGCCCCTTGCCGGCCGCGATGTCGACGATCACCGAGCCCGGCTTCATCGCCTTGACCATGTCTTCGGTAATCAGCGTGGGCGCGGCGCGGCCGGGGATCAGCGCGGTGCTGATGACGATGTCGGCCATGGCCACGCGCTTGGCGACTTCGACCTGCTGGCGCGCCAGCCAGCTCGGGGGCATCGGCTTGGCGTAGCCGCCGACGCCTTCGGCGGCTGCCTTCTCTTCAGGCGTGTCGTACGAGACCTCGATGAACTTGCCGCCCAGCGATTCGATCTGTTCCTTGACCGAAGGCCGCACGTCGCTGGCCTCGATCACGGCGCCCAGGCGCTTCGCGGTGGCGATGGCCTGCAGGCCAGCGACGCCGACACCGAGGATGACGACACGCGCAGCCTTCACGGTGCCCGCCGCGGTCATCAGCATCGGGAAGAAGCGCTGGTACTTGTCGGCCGCGATCATCACGGCCTTGTAGCCGGCGATGTTGGCCTGCGAACTGAGCACGTCCATGCTCTGCGCGCGCGTGGTGCGCGGCGCGGCTTCGAGCGCGAAGCTGGTGACGCCGGCGCCGGCCAGCCGATGCAGGCCGTCGCTGTCGAACGGGTTCAGCATGCCGACCAGGTTGGCACCGGTCTTCATCAGCGAGAGTTCGCTGTGCAACGGCGCGCGCACCTTCAGCACCAGTTCGCAGCCCAGCGCGCCGGCCGCGTCGGTGATCTCGGCGCCGGCGGCTTCATACGCCGCGTCGGTCACGCTGGCGGCCAGGCCAGCCCCCGATTGCACGCGGATCGTGTGTCCCTGCGCCTTCAGCTTCTTGGCCGTTTCGGGCGTGACGGACACGCGCGTTTCACCGGCCGCTGTCTCGAGCGGTACCCCTATCAGCATGGATGCCTCCTCAGGCGCTTCTTTTGTGGAAACCTCGGAAAGACGCCGATTCTGCCGCACCTTGGCCACCCGAGGCCAATGACCGCGGTCAAGTGCGCTCGAATCAGCGCGCGATAACATCGCCCGCATGGCCGAACGCTGGAAACCGAGCGTCACCGTCGCCGCGGTCATCGAACGCCGTGACGGCGACGCGATCCGCTTCCTGCTGGTCGAGGAGCACACGCCCGAGGGCCTGAAGCTCAACAACCCGGCCGGCCACCTCGACCCGGAAGAATCGCCCGAGCAGGGTGTGATCCGCGAGGTGCTGGAAGAAACCGCGTGCACGTTCACGCCGGACCGGCTGGTCGGCGTGTACCTGTCGCGCTTCCAGCGCCCCGCGACCGGCGAGGATGTGACCTTCCTGCGCTTCGCGTACGGCGGCACCGTCGGCGCGCCGGACCCTGCGCGCACGCTCGACGATGGCATCGTCCGCACGCTGTGGATGACGCTGCCCGAGCTGCAGGCGAGCCGCGCACGACATCGCAGCCCGCATGTGCTGGGCAGCATCGAGGACTTCGTCGCCGGGCGGCGCTACCCGCTGGAGACGATCACGACCGACCCCAGCGTGTACATGCCAGAGATCAAGCGCTGACGGAGCACACGCTCGGCCGGCTCAGGCTGCGACGGCTTCGCTCTCGCGCCGGTACTCGACGAGCTCGGCGATCGTCAGCATCGGGAAGCCGTGCGCGCGCGCGAACGCGACGAGCTGGTCGCCGCGCATCATGCTGCCGTCCTCGTTCATCAGCTCGCACAGCACGGCCGCAGGCCGCAGGCCGGCGAGGCACGCGAGTTCGACCGCGCCCTCGGTGTGCCCGCGCCGCTCCAGCACACCGCCCGGTGCGGCACGCAGTGGGAACACGTGCCCGGGGCTGACCAGATCGGCCGGCTTCGCATCGGGCGCGATCGCCGCGCGGATCGTCGCGACGCGATCGGCCGCGCTGACGCCGGTGGTGACCCCTTCGCGCGCCTCGATCGAGACCGTGAACGCGGTGCCGTAGCGGCTCTCGTTGCGCGGCACCATCGGTGGCAGCGCGAGCCGCTGCAGCGGCTCGTCGCCCAGGCACAGGCAGACGATGCCCGAGCACTCGCGGATCAGCGTGGCCATCATCGGCACGGTGAGCCGGTCGGCCGCGACGATGAGGTCGCCCTCGTTCTCGCGGTCGTCGTCGTCGAGCAGCACGACGGCGCGGCCGTGGCGGATCGCATCGAGCGCGATCCGGATGCGGGGGGGCATGGGTCCGAGGCCCTTGGCATGGGAAGTGAGTTGAGACATTGAAACGCTCCTCGTATGGATGACGAAAAACATTTCAGGGCGCGCAAATACGGCACGGCCACGCCGGGGGGACGGCGCGGCCGAACCGCATCAGCACATCTTCTTTCATCCGGACTGTGACCGTCGGCCTCGGCATCTCACCGAGTCT
>JBDTVC010000433.1:0-3248 GCA_040007475.1 Burkholderiales bacterium | reverse complement strand
TGATCGACTGGTTCACCGTCGGCGCGCAGGCGCTCAACTTCGTCGTGCTGGTCTGGCTGATGAAGCACTTTCTCTACCAGCCGGTGCTGGATGCGATCGCGGCGCGCGAGAAGCGCATCGCCGATCAGATCAAAGATGCCGCCTCCAAGGAAGCGAAAGCCGAAACCGAACGCAAGACCTTCGAAGACAAGAACACCGCCTTCGACCAGCAGCGCGCCGACCTGCTGAGCAAGGCGACCGCCGACGCCAACGCCGAAGGCGCACGACTCACCGAGCAGGCGCAGAAGGCGGCGCTGGCGCTGGCCGACAAGCACCAGCACGCGCTCGCGAGCCAGGCCGCGCATCTGAAGCAGACGATCGCCGGCCGAGCTGCGAACGAAGTGTTCGCCGTGGCGCGCAAGACCCTGCGCGATCTGGCGAACGCGGACCTGGAGTCACGCATGGTCGAGGTCTTCACGCGACGCTTGCGCGAGCTGCCCGGCCCTGCCAAGGCGCAGCTCGCGTCGGCGGTGAAGCCGGGCAACGATGCCGCGCTGGTACGCAGCCACTTCGCGTTGCCGGCCGACCAGCAGGCGGCGATTCAGGATGCCGTGAACGTGTGCTTCTCGGCCACGGTGCCGCTGCATTTCGAAACGGCGAGCGGTGCCGTCTGCGGTATCGAGCTGAGCGCGGGTGGGCAGAAACTGGCCTGGACCATCGACGAGTACCTGCGCGACCTTCAACACGACGTCGCCGCGCTGCTGGTGCCCGTAGCAACGCCCTCGGTCACGCCAAAACCAGACGGCCTGTCGAAGCCCGCCGCCGCGCCATCGCCCCACGCCGATGCCGTCGCTCCATGAAGAGCCTCACGGCGAGCGCACTCGATCGCAGCTTTGCCGCGCTGGCCCAAGCGCGCACCGCGTTCACACCGGCACTGCTGCCGCGCGAGGTCGGCACCATCACGCAGGTGACCACAGGCATCGCCCACGTCAGCGGACTGCCCGGCGCCGGCTTCGATGAGCTGCTGACCTTCCCCGGCGGCGTGACCGGCATCGCCTTCAACATCGACGAGCACGAGCTCGGTGTCGTGCTGCTCGGCGAGTATTGGCACTTGCAGGCCGGCGACGATGTGCAGCGCACCGGCCGGGTGATGGACGTGGCCGTCGGGCCGTCGCTGCTCGGGCGCGTCATCGACCCGCTCGGCCGCGCGCTGGACGGTCTCGGGCCCATCGACTCGACCGCGCGCTTGCCGATCGAGCGACCGGCCGCCGCCATCATGGACCGCGCGCCGGTCGACATACCGCTGCAGACCGGGCTGAAGGTCATCGACGCGATGATCCCGATTGGCCGCGGACAGCGCGAGCTGATCCTCGGCGACCGTCAGACCGGCAAGACCGCGATCGCGCTCGATGCCATCCTGAACCAGCGCGGACAGGGCGTTGTCTGCGTCTACTGCGCGATCGGACAGCGGGCGTCGGCGGTCGCCAAGGCGGTGGCGACTTTGCGCGACAAGGGCGCGATGGAGTACACCGTAGTGGTGGTCACCGAAGGCAACCAGCCACCGGGCCTGGCCTACATCACGCCGTACGCGGCGACGAGCATCGCCGAACACTTCATGGAAGCCGGGCGGGACGTGCTGATCGTCTACGACGACCTCACGCAGCATGCACGCGCGTACCGCGAACTCTCGCTGCTGCTGCGCCGGCCGCCGGGGCGCGAGGCCTTTCCGGGCGACATCTTCTACATCCATTCGCGCCTGCTCGAACGCTCGACCCACTTGAGCCCGGAACGTGGCGGCGGCACGCTCACCGCCTTGCCGATCATCGAGACCGAGGCCGAGGACATCTCGGCCTATATCCCGACCAACCTGATCTCGATCACCGACGGCCAGGTCTACCTGTCGCCCTCGCTGTTCGAACTCGGGGTGCTGCCGGCGGTGGACGTCGGCAAGTCGGTGTCGCGGGTCGGCGGCAAGGCGCAGCGCGGCCCCTTCCGCGCCGTGGCCGGCGACCTGAAGCTCGCCTATGCGCAGTTCGAGGAGCTCGAGTCGTTCTCGCGTTTCGGTGCGCGGCTCGACGACGCGACGCGCAAGACCATCGCGCACGGCCAGCGCATCCGCGCCTGCCTGAAGCAACCGCAGTTCGACCCGGTGCCCGTGCCGGCGCAGATCGCCTTGCTGCTAGCGCTGACGGCCGGCCTGTTCGACAGCGTGCCGCTGCCGCGCATGGCCAAGGCGCAGCGCGCCGTTCAGGACGCCGCGGCAAAACTCGATGCGCCGCTGCGCGAGCGCCTTGTTGGTGTGAACAAGTTGAGCGACGAGGATCGCGAGGCCGTCACCGATGGCGCGGCTGCGGTGCTGAAAGCCTTCTTGGCGAAGCCGGACGCCGAGCCTGCGAAGAAGGGGGCGTCTTGAGCGACAGCCTCGCCGCGCTGCGCCGCAAGATCACCGGTGCCGGCGATCTGCACGCCGTGGTGCGCACGATGAAGGCGCTGGCGGCGTCGAGCATCGGCGACTACGAACGCTCGGTACGTGCGCTCGCCGACTACGACCGCATGGTCTCGCTCGGACTGGGTGAGTGCTTTCGACAGGCCCGTGCCAATCCCACCGCCGCACCCGAGCGCGCGCCAGCAGGCGCGTCGGACCCGATCGGCGCCATCGTCTTCGGCTCGGACCAGGGGCTCGTCGGCCCGTTCAACGATGTGATCTGCGCACATGCGATCGGCGTGCTGGCCGCGTTGCCGGGTCGGGCCCAGGTCTGGGCCGTCGGCGAACGGGTCGAGGCTTATGTGAAAGATGCGGGGCTGGCGGTCCTGGGCACGTATGCCGTGCCGGATTCGATCGAAGCGATCGCGCCGCTGGTCGCGCAGATCCAGATCGACAGCGAGGCGCACCGCGCCAAGAGCGGCATGACGGAGGTCCATGTCTTCCACAACCGGCCGCTGGCCGCCTCGTTGTACGAGCCGGCCGACCAGCGCCTGTTGCCACTCGACGCCATCTGGCAGCAGAGTCTGGCGGCCGTACCCTGGCCCGGCAAGATGGGACCCGAAGTGATGGACCACGGCGCGACCACCCTGCGCGCGCTGATCCGTGAATACCTCTTCATCTCGCTCTTCCGCGCCTGCGCCGAATCGCTGGCGAGCGAGAACGCCAGCCGGCTCGCGGCGATGGAGCGCGCCGACCGCAACATCAAGGACCTGCTCGAACAACTGCACAGCCGCTTTCACCGGCAGCGCCAGAGCTCGATCGACGAGGAGCTGTTCGATGTCAC
>JBDTVC010000432.1:0-3270 GCA_040007475.1 Burkholderiales bacterium | reverse complement strand
AGTGGGTGCGCTTTTCCAGGCGCGGCACGATTTCCATCATGCCTTCTTCCATCGCGGCGTCGAAGTCTTCGCGGCGGCCCGGGCTCTGCATGCGGTCCAGCCCGTAGTTGACGATCTTGCCGACGGCCGCATCGGAGTTCGCGGTGATGCTTTGCACGTCGCGGAACTGGCCCTTCTGCAGCATCGGCAGCACCTGCGACCACATCTTGCGGTTCTGGTTGCGCGCCTTCGACAGGAAGATGAAGCGCTCGATCGCGATCGCGACGCCGAGCGCCATGATCAGGATGCTGGGGTAGATGAACAGGCCGCAATCCTGAAAGAATTTGACGGCGGTGTTGAAGGCGTTCATGGGTGGAATCTCCGGTGAAATGCGGTGAACAGAATTGATGGGGATATCGATTACTTCGGTGCCGCGGCGACCGCGGGCGCGGGAGCAGCAGCAGCCGGCGCGGCCGCAGTGGCCATGCGATCCTTGGCGATGCCGTCGTAGCGGATCTCGCGGCGGAAGACGTCGCGGTCGACCGGCGCGAGCGCCTCGTCGAGCACGCTGACCAGCGGTCGGCCCGAGAGATCGCCGGACAGCGGCTTCTTCCAGGGCACGATGATCAGCACCTTGGGCAGCTCGCGGTTGCCGATGATCTGCGTGCGATCGATGTCGGCGCGGTCCTGTGCGAACGCGCCCGCACCGAGCAGCACGCCGGCGGCGAGCAGCGGTATCGTGATCAGCTTCATGCCTTCTCCTTTCGAGCCGCCGCAACCGGCGCGGTCTTGCGGTTCTTCAGTTCTGCGATCCACTTCGTGACGACCGCATCACCACCCGGCGAGAGCGCCAGGTAGCGGTCGTACAACTCGGCCGCGCGCTTGGCGTCGCCGAGGTACATGTCGTTCAGGATGCCGAGGTTCAGCGTCGCCGGCGCGTAGGCCGCGTCGGCGGCGATCGCCCGTTCGTAGGCGTCGCGCGCCTTGTCGAACTGGCCGAGCTGGCGGTAGGTGATGCCGAGCTGGTTCAGGTAGACCGGCTGCTTCGGGTTGAGCTTGGTGGCCTGCTCGAACTCGGCCGCTGCCTCGGGCAGCTTGCCGGCGCGGCGCAGGATCACACCGAGGTTGGCGTGCGGGCCACCCAGTTCGGGGTTGGACTGCACCAACGCGCGATAGCCGCGTTCGGCGTCCGCAGTGCGTCCGGCGCGCAACGCGCGGTTCGCTTCGTCGTAGCTGCGTTGCGCGTTCGGATTGACCGGCGCTTCGACAACCGCCGCAACGGGCCTGGCCGCGATGGGCGCCGATGCAGCAGCCGTCGACGGGGCCGGCGTGACCGCGTCTTTGACGGCCTGCAACGAATCACCGACCGACGCGCAGCCGCTCAGCGTCAGCAGCACGACGAACGCGAGCGGCGCCAGGGCAGCGACGAGGCGCATCGCGAATTCAGCGTATCGCATCGATCACCTCCTCGGCGCCGCGCTCGGCCTTGCCGTAGCGCACCGGGCGCAGTTCGCGCAGCGCGTCGAAGCTGCTCTTGACCCACTTGTCGTAGATGCCGCCGGCGGCACGACGCACGTTGATCTCGTGGAACTCGGCAGCCTTCTCCTCGAACGGGAAGGCCTGCTCTTCCAGCAGCACATCGTACTGCTCGCGCTCGACCTTGCTCATCTTCTTCGGCCGCTCCGAGCTCATCAGCGCCTTGCCGAAATCGCGGTACACGGTCGCGATGCGGAAGGTGGCCGCGGTGGTCACGTCGGCCACGCCGTAGTCCGACGCCACGGCGTAGGCCTTCAGGGTCTCTTCCATCTTCGCCTTCTTCAGTGCGAGGTTCTTCTTCAGCGGCTCCACCAGCGCGACCTTGCGGTAGGCCTCGGCCACCGGCTCGGCCAGCGCCAGCGCGGCGGTGGCACCGAGGTAGCGCGTGCGGTTGGTGCGCGCGCCGCCACCGTTCTGGTCGGCGTAGAAGATGTCCTTCATCAGCGCGAACTCACGCGTCGGGTTGCCGTCGTCCTTCGCGATCTTCGCGAGGCGATAACGTGCCTCGACCGCGGGTTCGAGCGGCTGCGGGTTCTGGGCGAGGTAGCGCTCGTAGGCCTTGGCCGCCGGCGCACGCGCGTTGGCCTTCTCGTACAGCTCGGCCGATTGCCACAGCGCATCGCGTGCGATCTTCGGATCCTTGCTGCTGTTCGCGAGGCGTTCGAACTCGCCCGCGGCGCCGGCCCACTGGCCCTTCTCGATGTAGGCCACGGCCAGCTTGCTGCTCACGTCGGCCTGCAGCGCATGGTTCGGGAAGCGCTGGCGGAAGTCCTCCAGCGTCTTCGCCGCGCCGTCCCAATCCTTCAGCGCGATCAGCGACGCAGCGGCGTCGTACTGCGCATTGGCACGCACCGCCGACTGCGGCGCCACGGTCGCGACGCGCGCAAAGTGGCCGACGGCCTCGCGCGTCTGCCCCGCCTCGCGGGCCTTCTCGCCCTGCTTGTAGATCGACGCAGCCTGGCGCTCGACGAGCTCGTTGCGTGCGGCATCCTTCTCGGGCACCAGCTTGAGCACCTCGGCGTAGCGCTTCTCGGACTCGTCGAACGCGCCGCGCTCGAACGCCGTATGCGCGAGCACCGTCCACGCGACGCGCTTCTGCGCATCGGCGGCCGGTGGCTTCAGCGCCAGCACGCGCTCGGCGACGCTGGCGGCCTGGTCGTTGTCCTTCAGCGCGTACAGCTTCTCGGCCGCATCGGCGAGCACCGGTGCGGCTCGCGGATCGTCGCTGAACGTGCTCGCGAAGCGCAGCGCGCTCGCGACACCGGCCTGCTGCAATGCCGGCACCTCGGCCGGCGGCGCGCTCTTCTGGCGCTGCGCGTAGCTCAGCAGCGCCGCGTAGCCCGCATCGGCACTCTTGTCGTGCTTCGGGTAACCGTAAGCGGTCTTCTCGTACTCGACCGAGGCCTCGGCGATGCGCTTGTCCTCGAACAGCAGCTCGGCGAGCAGGAAGTTGTTCTGCGCCGCCTGCGGGTCGTTCGGGAACGACGCGAGGAACGCGCGGTACCAGCGCACCGCCTCCTGGTAGTCGGCGGTGTTCTTGGTCTTCTGCGCGCTCGCGTGATAGAAGCGCGCGAGTTCGGTCAGGTGCGCCTTCACGCGCGGCTGCGCCAGATCCCAGCCCTTCGGGTTGGCACGGCGGAACTCGCTCGTGACGCTGTAGTTCTCGACGAACTCCTTCTTCGCCTGCAGCGCGAGCGTGGCGAAGCCGTTGCGCTCGTACAGGTCGACCACGCGCGACTGCAGCTGCGGCGCCTG
>JBDTVC010000431.1:0-3293 GCA_040007475.1 Burkholderiales bacterium | reverse complement strand
GCAACTACCCCGCGACGATCCAATGGGCACAGCGCTGGGTGGACCACTACGAAAATCGCCTGGCCTACGAGCGCGCCATGCTGGCCGATGCCGGCGGCACGGTGGCCGACCAGACCGGGCCGCAGAAGGGCGGCGCCGTGCGGTGCTGGGTCGGGCGGGGTTCCTGGGTCTACATCCAGAAGGTGAACAAGGTCAGCGTGACCGTGCTCGACAACTGGGGCAACGGCGGGAAGAACTTCACCCGAACGGTGGAGTTCGACAAGCTCAAGGCGATCATGTCGGCCGACCAGGTGGCGCAGGCGCGCACCGATGGCCTGCTAGTGGAGCTGCAAGACAAGACCGGTTTCATGCTGCGTGCCGCACCCACGGACGATGCCAGGGAAGAAACCACGGACGAACGCAATGCCCGCTTGCACGGCGAGCACATGGCGGCGTTCAAGCCCCCGGCGCCGAGTGCGGGCATCGAGGCGATGCGCGCCACCTTGAAGGCCGGCGTGCAGGTGGTCAGCGCGCCGCAGCTGTTCCCGACGCCGCCCGAGCTGGCCGCGCGCATGGTGGAGCTGGCTGGCATCGAGCGAGGGATGCGCGTTCTCGAACCCAGCGCGGGCACCGGCCGGCTTCTCGCTGCCATTCGCGAGGCGACCGGTGGCGGCGCGGTACGCACCGCGATTGAGATCAGCGCACGAATGTGCGACGTGCTGCGGGTTCGAGAGGAAGGGGTGGACACGCGGAATTGCGACTTTCTGGAGTGCTGCGCCGACCAGCTCGGCGGACTGTTCGACCGGGTTGTGATGAACCCGCCCTTCGGCGCCGGCGCCGACATCAAGCACATCACCCACGCGCTAACGATGCTCAAGCCGGGTGGTCGGCTGGTGGCACTGTGCGCGAACGGGCCGCGCCAGAACTCGGCGCTTCGCCCGCTGGTCGATGCCAGCGAGGGTGATTGGGAAGACCTGCCCTCGGACTCGTTCAACGCCGAGGGCACGGCGGTTTCAGTAGCCCTCATCACGCTGCATGCCTGACAGCGCACTCGGTGCACGCGCCAGCGATGGGGCGCGGCGTCGGGCGGGCCGCTCTCTTCGGGGCATGGCCCCGAGGGCGCGGGCCACAACCCCGCAGCGCTCGGGCGCTGCCCCGAAGGCTCTTGCTAGGGCGCCGGCGTGGGCCTTCGGGCATCATTAGGCTCAAAGGCAAAGGCTTGACGACACTGGAATCGGAGGGCAATCGTGAGCGCATTGCACAACGTCTTGGCGACGAACTTGAGCGAGGTCGAGCAGCCGGCGAAGTCGGAGGCGCTGCCTATCGTCAAGCCTCAGGACAAGCTCCCCTCCAGGCCGCTCAATCAGTGGTCCAAGACCGTGATGGGAAACATGAAGCGCATGGCGACCGACGAGGACTACCGGAAGTCGATCGCGCAGAAGCTTTCCTGAGTTGCCGCGTCCGCAGGCCTTGCGCCTGCATCCCGAGCTGGGGCCGGCCTTCGCCATCGTTGCCGGTCGAACCGGTCCCAAGGTAGACCCCGAGCGCTGACCGATAGCGCTTTCCATCAAGCCCGCCGAGATCCACGAGGTCTGCCCATTGGGGGCTACGGACTGTCAATGCTGCCTCGCGACATGGCCAAGATCGGGTATCTCTACTTGCATAAGGGTGAATGGGAGGGCCGGCGACTTCTGTCGAAGCAGTGGGTGGACAGGGTCTTCGATCCACAGGTCGCGGTGCCCTACGACAGCCTACGCTACGCGAACGGCTGGTGGACGGTCCCGAAACTGCGGGCATTGGTCGCCGTCGGCTTGCTTGGGCAATACATCGTCGTTCTTCCAGACCTCGACATCATTACGGTCGTGACGGGGCGGGGTGGAGCGCCCGTCAGCCGCGTCATCGGATATCTGGCCGATGCGGCGAGATCCTCCTCGTCGATTGCGTCTAATGAAGTCGCTGCATCTCGCCTTCGCGATCGTGTCGCGGGCGCAGCGATCGAGAAGGCCACACCCGTCAAGCCGGTGTCGAAGATGGCGCAGTCCGTGAGCGGCAAGACCTATCAATTTGGCCGCAATGCGATTCAGCTTAAGTCCCTGCGGCTTGACCTATTAGCTGCTGACCCGCGGTACCAAGCCGAATATTACTCACGGGACGGTGGGTCTGATCTGGTGGTAAACGTACCGTTAGGGTTGCATGGAAAGTTCGGTGTTCGACCCATTCAAGAACTCGACGAGCTGCGCGGCGTCAAGGCTGAGTGGATCCGGGAAAACGTCCTGCTGCTGACCTATCGATCCATTCAGGAAGGCCTCGTAGTGAACATCGAACTGGTATTTGGCGACCACGGAGTGGAAGTCGTCACCGAGGACAACAGGGGGTTCCGTCTGCGCCTGACTGGGACGGCTGCCGAGTGAGCGCGGCCGAACGGAGAGAACCAGTTCCGAGGGCACAGAAGCCGTTCCGACGGCTGGATTGCTTTACTGTCGAACGTCGGCCTCCGTCGAATTCTTCTCGTGTCTCAAACGGCTGCAACGGGTCGGATGCGTAGGTTCTGGAATTGACGCAGCGACGGCTGATTTGCTGGCTCTCGCCAACTTCGGCTTTCAGAATTAGCTGACGTTCGCAAGTCGAGCGGCGAACTTCCGCAATCAGGCGAGGCTGTGTGAAAACGCTTTGAATGTGAGGTCTTCGCCTAAGGTGTGGCAACGCGACTGAGAAGGCGAGCCACATGAAGCGATTCATTGCGGGCGAGGAACGCAACCAGGTCACGTTGCTGCCGGAGTGCTTGGACGTCCACATCGCCGAAGACAACCTGGTTCGAGTTGTTGACGAATTCGTCGATGAGTTGAAACTCCGTGGACTGGGCTTCATTGGCGCAGAGCCAGCGGTCACTGGCAGGCCGTCTTATCACCCGGGAGCCTGTCCTGAATTTTGTGTGCGAGGCATAGCATGACCATCAGGAGCATGTATGCCGATCAGCAAGACGAAGATGAAGAACGCGGCGATTGCGGCCAGGTCCGCGGCGCTGCCCAAGATCCCCAAGGAACTGCTTGACCAGTTCGTGAGCGGGCCGATGACCGGGGAAGCGGTCAACGCCGCGTCGATGGCTTTCAAGAAGGCGCTGATCGAGCGCGCCCTGGGCGCCGAACTTGGCCATCACCTCGGCTATCCGAACGGATCGGTCAAGCCCGATGCCGTGGCCAACCAGCGCAACGGCACGAGCGGCAAGACCGTGCTGACCGAAGACGGGCCGCTGCGCATCGACGTGCCGCGCGACCGGGATGCGAGCTTCGAGCCGCTGCTCATCCCCAAGCACG
>JBDTVC010000430.1:0-3306 GCA_040007475.1 Burkholderiales bacterium | reverse complement strand
GTCACGGTCCAGACGTTCTACGAGCGCATCCACCCCGACGATCGGGAGCCGACCCGCCTGGCCATCGAGCACAGTATCGAGGGAAGGACGCCTTACAACGTTGTGTACAGAACCGTCGATCCGAACTCCGGGGGCGTGACCTGGGTGCGGGCAATCGGGCGGACGTTCTACGCTGCTGACGGCAGCGCGAGCCGGTTCGACGGAGTGACGTTCGACGTGAGCGAACAAATGCGCGCCGAGGCCCGTTTGAGGGAGAGCGAGCACCGTTTCCGCTTGATGGCCGACGCCGCTCCGGTGCTGATCTGGGTCAGTGGCACGGACAAGCTGTGTCATTGGTTCAACCAGCCATGGCTGGCATTCACGGGTCGGTCGATGGACCTGGAGGTCGGTAATGGCTGGGCTGAGGGCATCCACCCGGACGACTTCGACCGATGCCTCAAAACGTACAGTGCCGCCTTTGACGCTCGCACGCCGTTTTCGATGGAGTACCGGCTGCGTCGACATGATGGAGAGTACCGCTGGCTGATCGACAATGGCGTGCCTCGGCACAGCGCAGGCGGCGAGTTCGACGGGTACATCGGCTCGTGCCTTGACGTCACCGAGTACAAGAAGGCCGAGGCCGGGTTGCGCGACGCAGATCGTCGCAAGGACGAATTCCTTGCCACACTGGCGCACGAACTACGCAACCCACTCGCGCCGATCCGTAACGGCCTGGAACTCATGCGGATGGCTGGGGGGAACGGGAAATTGCAGACGGCTCGATCAATGATCGAGAGGCAGGTGACGCAGCTGGTGCGGCTGGTCGATGACCTGCTCGACGTGAGCCGGGTGACGAGCGGCAAGTTTGAACTCCGTCGGACGCGAGTCGAACTGCGGGCGGTGATCCATGCCGCCGTAGAGACAAGCCGTCCCGTCATCGAGCAGGATGGCCACGAGTTGATCATCACGATCCCTGACGATCCGATCTGGGTGGACGGCGACCTGACGCGGCTTTCTCAGGTCTTGGCCAATCTGCTGAACAACAGCGCGAGGTACATGCCCCCGGGTGGGCAGGTTCGACTGACGCTGAGGCGTGAAGACGAAAGTGCAATCCTGATTGTCGCGGACGACGGAATCGGCATCCCTCACGCCATGCTCGACTCAGTTTTCGGGATGTTCACTCAGGTGGACCGAACGCTGGAGAAGACGACGGGGGGTCTGGGGATCGGGTTGTCGCTGGCAAAAGGTTTGGTCGAAATGCACGGCGGGACCATCGAAGCCCACAGTGAAGGCGAAGGCCGAGGCAGCGAGTTCGTGGTTCGCCTTCCCGTAGTGCCATCTGCAGTTGAGAACATTTCGCCAATAGAACCGGATGAGCCTATTGGATTGATCCGACGCCGTCGCATTCTGGTCGCGGATGACAACGCAGATTCGGCCGAATCGTTGGGGGAGTTGCTCAAGTTGATGGGTCACGCTGTGAGCATCGCGAACGACGGTTTTCAGGCTCTGAATGTGGCAGAAACCTTTCAGCCCGACGTCATCTTGCTCGACATCGGCATGCCGAAGTTGAACGGTTACGACACCTGCCGACGCATCCGGGAAGAGGTGTGGGGCAAGAACATCATTCTTCTCGCGTTGACTGGCTGGGGTCAGGACAAGGACAAGCGGAGGTCGCACGAGGCCGGTTTTGATCATCACCTCGTAAAACCGGTTGACTATCTAGCGCTAGAGAAGCTGCTGTCGGAGTGGCCTCCGAACGAGGGACATCCGAGAACGGAATAGCGGGCTGTCGGTTACGCGCTTAGCCGGCCGGAAAGGAGCCACCGACGCTGCAGCGCCACATTCCTCAACGAATGATGGAGCAGGCCATGGCACAACGCAATCGCAGCATCAACCTCAAACCGGGCAAGTCCCGAGCAGCGCTAACGATCACCCACCCGAACGCTGCCGGCATCGACATCGGCAGCGCCTCGCACTTCGTGGGCGTGCCGCACGATCGCGACGACGAACCCGTGCACGAGTTTCCCAGCTTCACGGTCGACCTCAACGCCATCGCCGATTGGCTCGCGGCGTGCAAGGTCGACACCGTGGCGATGGAATCGACCGGCGTGTACTGGATCCCCTTGTTCGAGCTGCTTGAGTCGCGCGGCTTTACCGTCTTCCTGGTCAACGCGCGCCACGTCAAGAACGTCTCGGGTCGCAAGTCCGACGTGCTCGACTGCCAATGGTTGCAACAGCTGATGACCTACGGCCTGCTCAGCGGCGCCTTCCGTCCAGCCGAGCAGGTGTGCGTGCTGCGCGCGCTGTGGCGCCAGCGCGGCACGTTGCTGCGCAGCCAGGGCCGGCATGTGCAGCACATGCAGAAGGCGCTCGTGCAGATGAACATCCAGCTCGCCAACGTCATTGCCGATGTGGTGGGAGAGACCGGCCAGAAGATCCTGCGCGCCATCGTCGCCGGCGAACGCGATGGACAGGTCCTGGGTGCGATGAAGAATGTTCGCGTGCGCGCCAGCGTGGACGAGATCGCCAAGAGCCTGCAAGGCACCTGGCGCGCCGAGCACCTGTTCGCACTCAGGCAAGCGCTCGGTGCGTTCGACTTCGTTGGCACGCAGTTGACCGAATGCGACACCGAGATCGAGGCACAACTGCAGACCCTGCAGGTTCACGATGGCGAGCCGGCCAAAGGCAAAAAGCGCGGCCGCGCACGCAACGCGCCGAAGTTCGATCTGCGCACGCAGTTGTTCCGGATGTGCGGCGTCGATCTCACCCGCATCGATGGCATCGACGTGACGACCGCGCTGGCGGTGGTCTCGGAGGTCGGCGTGGATATGTCGCGCTTCCCCACCGTCAAGCACTTCACGTCCTGGCTCGGTCTGTGCCCGGGCACCAAGATCACCGGCGGCAAGGTGATGAGCGGCAAGACCAAACGCGTCGCCAACCGCGCCGCCCAGGCTTTGCGATTGGCCGCGGCCGCGTTGCGCAGCAGCCAATCCGCCCTAGGCGCGTACTTCCGCCGCATGTGCTCACGCATGGACAAGCCCAAAGCCGTCACCGCCGCCGCTCACAAGCTGGCGCGTCTGATCTACACCATGCTCACCAAGGGCGAGGAATACACCGACCAAGGGCAGGACTACTACGAGGAGCGATATCGCGAACGGGTGCTGCGGGCGCTGACCCAGCGAGCTGCCAAGCTCGGCATGCAAATGATCCCGATCGCTCAACCGGAACCCGCCTGAAAAACTCATTCCAGATCAATCACTTGAAGGGAGTTTCTTGAGAGGCCGCACTCGCGTACCTGCCCGCCAGAGACACTGCCACTAGTGCCAA
>JBDTVC010000429.1:0-3306 GCA_040007475.1 Burkholderiales bacterium | reverse complement strand
GCTAAAACAGCTCTTCAACTCGCACAGTGGTCGCTGGGTGAAATATCCGGGCTAGTGCGCGCCGCCGCCGCCCGCGCCGGCGCCGGGTCTCGGCCGGGCCATCCAGACGACGCCGATCAGCACGAAGAACAGCACCGACGACAGGTAGAAGATGTCGGTCACGGCCATCGTGTAGGCCTGCTGGTCGATCGTGCGGTTGACGTTGGCCATCACCTGCTGCGTGTTCAGCCCCAGGGCGCCCAGCTGATCCATCGCCTGCATCGCGGTGTCGTTGCCGCGGTTCACGGCCTCGGTGAGTTGTGCGTGGTGCAGGATCGCGCGGTCCTCCCACAGCGTCGTGAACAGCGAGGTGCCGACGGCACCCGCGGTGATGCGCACGAAGTTCGACAGGCCCGCGGCCGATGGCATCTTGTCGGGCGTGAGGCCCGAGAACACGATCGCCTGCAGCGGAATGAAGAAGAACGCCATCGCCGCGCCCTGCAGCACCGTCGGGATCAGGATCGTCGTGAAGTCGGCCTGCGCATTGAAGTTCGAGCGCATCCACAGCACCAGCCCGAAGCCGAGGAAGGCGACGGTCGCGAGCTTGCGCGGATCGATCTTGCTGACGTTCTTGCCGACCCACGGTGACAGGATGATCGCGAGGATACCGACCGGTGCCGTCGCGAGACCGGCCCAGGTCGCGGTGTAGCCCATGTACTGCTGAAGCCACAGCGGCAGCAGCACGACGTTGCCAAAGAACAGGCCATAGGCGATCGACAGCGACAGCGTGCCCATCGTGAAGTTGCGCCGCGCGAACAGGCGCAGGTCGACGATCGGGTGCTTGTCGGTCAGCTCCCACGCGAGGAAGAACGCGAACGCCACCACCGCGGTGATCGCCAGCGTGATGATCTGGCCGGAGGAGAACCAGTCGAGCTCCTTGCCCTTGTCGATCATGATCTGCATCGCGCCGACGAACAGCACCAGCAGGCCCAGGCCGACCACGTCCAGCGGCACGCGCCGCGGCCCCGGGTCGCGCTTGCGGTAGATCGACCACGTGAGCCCCGCGGCGAACAGGCCCACCGGGATGTTGATGTAGAAGATCCACGGCCACGAGATGTTGTCGGTGATCCAGCCGCCCAGCAGCGGCCCGGCGACCGGCGCCACCAGCACCGTCATCGCCCACATCGCCATCGCGGTGCCGGCCTTCGCGGCGGGATAGCTCGCGAGCAGGAGCGTCTGCGACAGCGGGATCATCGGCCCCGCGACGAGGCCCTGCATCACGCGGAAGAAGATCAGCATGCCCATGTTGGGCGCCAGACCGCAGAGCCACGACGCGATCACGAAGAGCAGCACGCTCATCGTGAACAGGCGCACCTGGCCGAAACGCTGCGTGAGCCAGCCGGTGAGCGGCACCGAGATCGCGTTCGCCACGGCAAACGAGGTGATGACCCAGGTGCCCTGCGACGGGCTCACGCCCATGTCGCCGGCGATCGCCGGGATCGAGACGTTGGCGATCGAGCTGTCGAGCACGTTCATGAACGTGGCGAGCGACAGTGCGACCGTGCCGAGCACGAGCTCGCTGCCTGTCAGCGGCGCGAACGCGACAGGCTTGGCCGGGGCCACCGGCGCGGACGCCGGCGCGTTGCCGGGGCCCGGCAGCGCCGCAGAGGTCGAGGACATGGTCAATGGCTCCCCGGGGATCACTTCACGCGGGTCATCGATGCGCCCGCGGCCAGCGTGGCCATCGACGCCGCCGTGGCGGCGGTGTTCGCGGCGATTGGCGCGCTCGCGGTCGGCGTGGTGGCAGCGGTGGCGACGCTCGCCTTGAACGCCGGGCCGCCGTTGGCCGCGATGATCCTGCGCACCTCGGCATCGGCCGCGGTGTTGTTCTGCTCGAAGATCGCCGTCTGCGCCGTCGCCGACGCGCGCGAACCGTCGGCCAGCATGCGGCCATCGGTCTTGCTCACGTCGACCTTCGCGTCCATCGACAGGCCCACGCGCAGCGGATGCTCGGCGAGCTCCTTCGCATTGAGCGTGATGCGCACCGGAACGCGCTGCACGACCTTGATCCAGTTGCCGGTCGCGTTCTGCGCCGGCAGCAGCGAGAACGCCGAGCCCGTGCCCGCGCCCAGGCCTTCGATCGTGCCGTGGTAGTCGACCTTCTTGCCGTAGACATCCGCCTGCAGCTCGACCGGCTGGCCGATGCGCAGGTTCTTCAGCTGGCTTTCCTTGAAGTTCGCCTCGATCCAGAGCTGGTTCAGTGCGATCACCGACATCAGCGGTGCACCGGCCTGCACGCGCTGGCCCAGTTGCACGCTGCGCTTGGCGACGAAGCCGTCGACGGGCGCGAGCAGGTCGGCGCGGCGCAGCGCGAGGTAGGCCTCGCGCACGCGCGCCGCGGCGCGCAGCACGTTCGGGTGCTGGTCGACCTTGACGCCATCGGTCAGCGTCTGGTTCGAGCCGAGCTGCTCACGCGCGGCGACCACGGCCGATTGGGCCGCCGCCATGCTGCTCTTCGCCGCGGCGAGCTGCGAGGTCGAGTGGTTGAACTCTTCCTTGCCGACCGCGCCGGTGGCAACGAGCGGCGCGCGGCGCGACACGTCGTCCTGCGCGCGCGCCACCTCGCTCTGCGCACGTGCCAGATCGGCCTGGCGCAGCGCGATCTGCGCCGTGAAGGTGCTGTTGTTCGCGTACAGCGTGCGCACCTCGCGCACGGTCTGCGCGAGCTGCGCTTCGGCCTGGTCGAGTGCGACCTGCGCGTCCGCCGGGTCGAGCTTGACGAGCAGCTGGCCAGCCTTCACGTGGTCGGTGTCGTCGGCGTTGATCGCGACGACCGTGCCGCCGATCTGCGGTGTGAGCTGCACGACGTTGCCCTGAACGTAGGCGTTGTCGGTCGACTCGAAATGGTTCAGCACGAGCGCCCAGTAGGCGCCGTAGGCGATGCCGCCGACCACGACGGCAGCGGCCACACCGGCGAGTGCCTTCTTGCGCGCGGGGTTGCCTTGTCGAGGAGCGGGAGTGGTGGCTTCGGGGGTGGACATGGGGCTTCTCCGGAATTCGGGTTCGTGTTCGTGTTCGTGTTCGTGTTCGTGTTCGTGTTCGGGTGGCTGCAGCGGTCAGTGCGCGCCGGCCACCAGCGTGGCGTCGCCGGCGTAGCCACCGCCGAGCGCGCGGATCAGTGCGATCTGCGTGTCGATCGCGCGGGCCTTCAGGTCGGCAGCCTGGCGGCGCTGGTTCAGCACCGTCGCCTCGGCATTCAGCACCGTGAGGTAGGTGCCGAGGCCGGCCTTGTAGCGCTGCGTCGACAGGTCGTAGGCCGACTCGGCG
>JBDTVC010000428.1:0-3309 GCA_040007475.1 Burkholderiales bacterium | reverse complement strand
CAGTCGGTAGGACTTCGTCTTGTCCTTTCCACCTGCTGAATTCAGGTTTTGGCCGGACAGCGGCTGCGATGTACCGTAGTTCACGCCCGGTGCCTTGGAGGTGTCGCCGGACAGGAAGATGGCCCCAGGAATGGAGCCGCCCAAGTCAGGGTTGTAGGTCTGCGCGTGCTTCGACGACATCTCTCCGTAGAGCGCAGTCAGAGTCAGGTCGTTCGTCAGGTTGCCCGTGTACTTGAGCATGTTGGCCGTACCGCCAACCCGTGGCGTCAGGCCGCCCTGATTCTCATAGTGTGCCGTGTAGACAGGACCGCCGAAACGCTGGAGCGTCGTGTAGTCGAAGCCGTAGTACGACGCGTCGGTCTTCCAGTTGTCGCCGATCCCCGTGTATTCGAGGCGATGGTTGTCGGTGATGTTCCAGTCAATCTTGGCGAGGTAGCGCTGGTTGACATCCTTCGAGTCGGTCCAGCCATTCGAGCCTTTGGTCGCGGATTCGATGTTCCCGAGCAGGTCATTCGGGTCCGACGAATTCCCCGAGGTCTTCGTGGTCGCCTGATCACCGGCAAAGAAGAAGAACAGCTTGTCCTTGATGATCGGGCCGCCGATATAGGCACCGAGCGTTGTCTCGGTCGAGGAATTGTCGTGGTTGAACTTGTAGATCGTCCCGTCTGTAGCGGGGTTTGCCCCTGATTCGTAGTAGATGTTCTTGTCGCGCGAGCGCAGCGAATTGGGCGCGATGCTGTAGCTGACGCCGCCATGGAATTCGTTCGACCCGCTCTTGGTCGTGATGTTGACCACGCCGCCGGTCGAGCGGCCAAACTCTGCGCCGAACCCGCCGGTCAGGATTTGCGCCTGCTGGATGGCCCCATAGGGCAGTTCCATCGAACCAAGCTGCGTCAGTGGGTTCGTGACCGGAAAGCCGTTGATGTAGTACGAGTTCTCCGACGGTGCGCCGCCGCCGACGCTCGCACCGCCCGCGTACCTCGGGTCGGCCTTCACGACATCGGGGGCCAGTTGCATGATCGCCGTGATGTTCTGCGCGACCGGCAGGACGGAGAGTTCCTTGGCGGTGAATGTCGAGCCGCCATTGGTCGAAGTAACGTCGATCACCGTGCGCGATCCAACCACCTGGACCGACTGAAGGACCTGGGTGCCAGCAGCAGCCAGAGCGAACGTTGCCTCGACGCCTTGGCCCAGCAGGACCTCGACCTCGGTGGTTGAGACCACCGTTGCGCCCTTCATCAATTGCACCTTGTAGCGGCCCGGCGGGAGAGACGTTACTTGAAACTTGCCGTTCCCATCAGGGGTGGTCGAGCGCTTCGCGTTCGTTGCCAAGCTCTCAAAGGCAATGGTGTCGCCAGCGCCTGCAGGCACGGTGCCGTAGACCGTTCCGGTTGCGTTCGATTGAGCGTACGCCAAAGGGCTAACCGCCAATGACGCGGCAGCCGCTCCAAACGCGATCGCCAAAGCCCTCACCACAAGCGACTTTCTGAACATGGAAACTCCTTAGATTAGAAGGTGCAAATCAGAGTGATCTGAGACTCAAGCCCTGCAGCAAGTCACGTACCAGCTTTGTGAACGGGTCGTGGCGAGTCTGCTAAGACGTGTAAATGGATTGTCACAGACAACGCCTGATGAACTCGACCTAGGGAAATCATCCATCTCCGAAAAGCTCGTGCCGCAGCCGTCGATTCGTATCCGCCCGCTCAACGCGCAAAGCCTTTGTTCATGCGGCTCACGGGCGATGATCTGGCCGGCCCGCACCGCTTTCGAGACTTCGCTCCCAGCACACGCCTTCGGGCATTTCCCTAAGCCGCCGCGCGCCAGGCGTTGGGGGATCGCAACATGACCCAACGGCTGATACTTGCCGCCGAGGCAGCAACTGCGATGCACTATGCAGAACGCAGTCCCCAGGATCTGGCGAGAGCGCGCCGCCGCTAAGGCCCGAGATGCTTTCGCAGGAACGCCTCGATCTTGCTGTATCGGTCGATGCGATTCTCAATCCTGGTGAAACCATGCGCTTCGTCCGCGTAGACGACCCACTCGTACGTCTTGCCCGCTGCCTTCAGCGCGTCGCGCATGGCTTCGGCGTGGGCGATCGGCACGCGCTGGTCGCGCACGGCATGGACGATCAGCACCGGTGCCTTGATCTGGTCCGCGTGCAGTCTTGGCGAGTACTTCTCGAGCATCGCGCGGTCGGCCTTCACATCGCCCACCGCGACCTTCTGGAAGGCTTCCGCCGCGTCCGGGTCGCCCTGGTTGTAGTCGGTGTAGCCGAGCTCCTGCAACCAGATCAGGTCGACGACGCCTGCCTCGTCGATGCCGCACTTGAAGAGATCGGGCTCCTTGACCAGCCCCATCATCGTCGCGTAGCCGCCGTAGCTGCCGCCCGAGATGCACATGCGATCCCTGTCGACGATGCCCTTGTCGATCAGGTGGCGCACGCCATCGGTGATGTCGTCCTGCATGCTCTGCCCGAACTGCTTGAAGGACGATGAATAGTGCCTACTGCCGAACCCGGTCGAGCCCCGGTAGTTCGGCTGGAACACCGCATAGCCGCGATTCGCGAGAAACTGCACGTCGGGGTCGAAGCCCCAGTGATCCCGTACCCACGGCCCGCCGTGGATCAAGGCCACCAGGGGCAGCTTCGAAGCCGGCCGGCCCTGAGGCAGCGTCAAGTAGCCGGGGATCTCCATGCCGTCACGCGCCTTGTAGCGCACGACCTGGGTGGCCGCCATCAGCTCGGGCTTTATCCAATCCTGCGGCCTCAGCACTTCCTCGAGCCGCTTGATCTTGGGGTCGAACAGGTAGTACTGCCCGGGGTCACGGTCCCCACTCGAGAAGATGGACACCTTGCCGTCGTCAAGAAGCCGGACCTGGTTGAAGTTGCCTGACGGCAGGCTGGCATCGAGCAACTTCTGCAGCCCAGCGTAGGTCTGGTCGAACCAGGCCACCTCGGGCTTGTCGGCCTCGATCCGCATCCCGACGATGCGGTGGTCCGAGAGCCGCGTGAGGAGAGTGCCGGTGTCGAGATCTACCAGCGGGTGCTCGAGCACCAACGTCGTCGGCTTGCCCGCCACCGGATCGAACTCGTACAGCTTGAACTTGTCGGAGCCAAGATTGGCATAGACCAGCAGGGAGCCGTCAGCGTCGAAACCAGCCGGAATGATGCGCGGAGCTTCGCCTTGCGCCGAGCTGATCTTGCGCCAAGGCGTCGCAGCGCCGTCGCGAAACCAGAAGGTCTCTGTTCTTGTCTTGCCATTCTGGGATATCGCCGCGCGCGGCACGTTGTTCTGATCGAGCAGCCAGCTC
>JBDTVC010000427.1:0-3331 GCA_040007475.1 Burkholderiales bacterium | reverse complement strand
TCGGCGCTGTCGCGCACGCAGCCGTCGACGACGATGCCGGCCCAGCCGTTCTTCGCGGCACCCGCCGCGATGTTGCCGCCGACCAGCGCGCGGCGGAACGAGCTGCCGCCGTCGACGACGAGCACGCGGCCGTGGCCCGGCTCTTCGAGCGCGGCCTTCACGAACGAGTTGTCCTCGAAGCACTTGACGGTGCTGACGACACCTGCGAAGCGCATGCGTTTGCCGTAGTTCTGGAACGACGGCGGCAGCACGCGGAAGCTGCCGTCGTGGTCGCTTTTGTGCAGGTCACAGAGATCACCGGTGACGAGGATGGGGCTGCTCATGGGAAAACCTCCGCGCTGCGCGCTGCGGTATCGAATTTGGGGCGGCCCTGCATTCTCATGCGTTGGTCACTTTCTTGATGGGATGTTTCACGTCCGCGCGCAGCGCGGGCAGCATCGGCTGGTGCTCACGCGCCGGGTTCAGGATGATGTAGGTCGCGGTCTCCGTCAGCAGGCAGAATTTGGAACAGACCGCGTCCAGATGGCTCACGTCGATCACGGCGATCTCGAGGATCCAGCTGTCTTCGCCGGTCACGTTGTAGGCGTTGATGCACTCCGGCGTCTGCTGGATCAGCTTGACGATGCGCGCGTAGTCGGCACGGCCCACGCGCATGATCGCGCGGATGCCGTAGCCCAGCTTCGTGAGGTTCACCGTCGCGCGGTAACCGCTGATCACGCCGGCGGCCTCGAGCTTGCGCACGCGTTCGGTGACGGCCGGCTGGCTCAGGTGCACCCGGCGGCCGAGCTCCGCCATCGTCAGGCGCGCATCGGCCTGGAGTTCGGCAAGGATGCGCGTGTCGTGCGCGTCGAGATCGACGGTCAAGGTCGAAGCCATGAATCTCCTTGGAATCCACGGCATTGTGCGCGCACAAGCTTCAGATGACCATGGCGAATCGCGCGGCGCGTTCATACGATGGCGGCATGAACACGCTCACGTCCACCACTCCGCGGCCGGTCACCGTGCGCGGCCTCCCGCCCCTGATCGTGCTGTGCCTGGCCGCGACCTGGCTGGTCTGGGGCTCGACCTACCTCGCGATCAAGTTCGCGTTGGTCAGCTTCCCGCCGTTCTTCCAGATGGGCACGCGCTTCCTCGTCGCCGGCGCGTTGCTGATGGCCTGTATGCGCTGGCGCGGCGCGCCGTGGCCCGATCGCACGCAGTGGCGCAACGCGGTCGTGATCGGCGCGCTGATGCTGGGCGGCGGCATGGGCGGCACCGCGTATGCCGAGATGACGATCGGCTCCGGGCTCGTCGTCGCCTTCATCGCGGTGATGCCGCTGATGATCGCCGCGCTGAATCTGCTGTGGGGCGTGCGGCCGCGTGCGCTCGAAGCCGTCGGCATCGTCGTCGGCCTGGTCGGCGTGCTGATGCTGACGCAGGGCGCGGGCTTCCAGGCGTCGCGCGCCGGCATGATCGCGCAGACGCTGGCGTGCGGCGGCTGGGCGCTGGGCAGCGTGCTGAGCCAGCGCAGCCTGCCGCTCGCGCCCGGCGCGACCGGGTTCGCGAGCGAGATGCTGTGCGGCGGCGCGGTGCTGATGGGGATGTCGGCGCTCGGCGGCGAGGCGCCCGTGTGGCCACCGCAACCAGTCGCCGTCGCCGCGTGGCTCTACCTCGTCGTGTTCGGCTCGCTGGTCGCGTTCAACGCCTACATGCTGCTGCTGGCCCGTGCGCCGGCGGCGCTGGCGTCGAGCTACAGCTTCGTGAACCCGGTGATCGCGATGCTGCTCGGCGTCGCAATCGCCGGCGAGACGGTCACCGGCTTCGAGTGGACCGCCGCGGCCGTCGTGCTCGCCGGCGTGCTCCTGCTGCTGTGGCGGCGCGCGCGCTGATCAGCGGCGGCTCCTCGCCACGGTGCGGATCGCGGTCAGCGTCGTGCGCGAGGTGCTGATGTCGGCGTCGAGCTTCACGTGGATCAGCGTCGGCCGGTCGGCGCCGAGCGCGGCCGCGAACGCGGGCTCGAACTCCGCCGTCGCGCTGACGCGCGCCGCGCGCCAACCGTAGGCCACGGCCAGCGCCGCGAAGTCGGGGTTGAACAGGTCGCTGCCGCTGACGCGGCCCGGGTACTCGCGCTCCTGGTGCATGCGGATCGTGCCGTAGGTGCCGTTGTCGACGACGATCACGATCAACTTGCCGATGCCCGTGCCGGCTCGGTAGCCGGTCGCGGTGGCCAGCTCCTGGCCGGTCATCAGAAAGTCGCCATCGCCGGCGATGTTGATCGCGGTGCGTTGGGGGTAGAGGATGGCCGCCGCCACGGCCGCCGGCACACCGTAGCCCATCGCGCCGGACGTGGGCGCGAGTTGCGTGCGACCGCCGTGCTGCAGCCCGGGATAGCGGTAGTAGCGGTGCAGCCAGCCGCTGTAGTTGCCGGCGCCGTTCGTGAGCACGCTGTCGGCCGGTGCAAGGCGCTGGATCGTCTTCACCAGTTCGGCCATGTCGAGTGGTTCGACCGGCACCGGCACGTGGTTCGCCTCGTAGTCGGCATGCGCCTGCGCGGTCCACGCGGCCCACGGCAGTTCGGGCGGCGGCGACAGGCCATCGAGCGCCTTGGCGGCGCAGGCCATCGCCGACTGCAGCATCAGGTCGGCGGCATAGACGCGGCCGAGTTCCTCAGGGCCCGCATGGATGTGGATCAGCTTCTGTGCCGGCCGCGGTGCCCTCAGCAGCGTGTAACCGCCGGTCGTCATCTCGCCCAGGCGCGGGCCCACGGCGATCACCAGATCGGCCTCGGCCACACGTGCGGCGAGCCTCGGATTGATCCCGATGCCGACATCGCCGGCGTAGTTCGGGTGTCGGTTGTCGAACAGGTCCTGGAATCGGAAGGCGCAGCCGACCGGCAGGTTCCACGACTCGGCAAAGCGCTGCATCGCATCGACCGCGGCGGCATCCCAGCCGCTGCCACCGACGATCACGAACGGCTGCTTCGCCGCGAGCAGCATCGTCCGCAACTCGCGCAATGCGCCCGGCGCGGGCCAGGCCAGGGCCGGCTCGACGCGCGGCAGCACCGGCGCGTCGGTGACGCTGCTGAGCATGTCCTCGGGCAGCACCAGGACCACCGGGCCAGGGCGGCCCTGCATCGCGGTGTGGAAGGCCCGCGCCACGTATTCCGGGAGCCGCGCCGGGTCGTGCACTTCGCCGACCCACTTGGCGAAGCCCAGCGTGCCCGGGCCGAGCATCTGCCGGTAGTCGACCTCCTGGAACGCCTCGCGGTCGCGCTGGTCGCTCGCAACCTGGCCGATTAACAGGATCATCGGCGTGCTGTCCTGGAACGCGGTGTGCAGCCCGATGCTGGCGT
>JBDTVC010000426.1:0-3343 GCA_040007475.1 Burkholderiales bacterium | reverse complement strand
GCCCTTCAGCGCGGCGAGCGACCAGGCCTTGCCGTCGAGATCGTTCAGCGCCAGCGCCGGCGTCGGCCGGCCGGCGGGCCAGGGGCGCACCACATGCGCGGCCCGCGCGACGCCCGGCAACGCGAGCGCGGCCGTCGCGGCCAACGACCAGCCCAGCGCTCGACGGCGGGTTGTCCTACCAGGGGGATCGTGGTCCATGCGCTGCATTCTGCGCGAAGCCGGTGTAAGGTCGGCGCGTGACCCTCGACACCCTTTGGCCCAGTCGGGCAAAGAAAGTGCCCGCCGCATGAACCCGAACCGCACGCCCCGATTCATTCAACGTCACGTGAGCGATGCAGCGGCCGAGCGCCGCGAGATCGTCGACGGGCTGCTGCGCCACCCGGCGCAGGCCGCGCCCAAGTACTTCTACGACCGCCTCGGCTCGCACCTTTTCGAGGCGATCACCGAATTGCCCGAGTACTACCCGACGCGCACCGAGGCGGCCATCTTCGCGGCCCACGGCGCAGCAATGGCCCGGCACATCGGCGCAGGCGCGACGCTGGTCGACCTCGGCGCCGGCAACTGCGCAAAGGCGGTGCGCCTGTTCCCGCTGCTCGAACCCGGGCGCTACGTGGCGATCGACATCTCGGTCGACTTCCTGCACGACGCGCTGCGCCGCGTGCAGCGCGAGTACCCTGCGCTCGACGTGGTCGGACTCGGGCAGGATTTCTCCGCCACGCTCGACGTTCCGCCGGATGTGCTCGACGGCCGCAACGTGTTCTTCTACCCCGGCTCCAGCATCGGCAACTTCGCACCCGACGATGCGCTGGCGTTCCTTCAACGCGTGCACGCGCGAGCGGCCGGCGGCGGGCTGCTGATCGGGGTCGACCTGGTCAAGCCCGCGCCGCTGCTGGAAGCAGCGTATGCCGACGCGCTCGGCGTCACGGGCGCGTTCAACCTCAACATCCTGCGGCAGATCAACCGGCTGATCGGCAGCGACTTCGAGCCGCGGCAATGGCAGCACGTCGGGCTCTACAACGCCGGGCAGTCGCGCGTCGAGATGCACCTGCAGGCGCGCGAGGACCTCATCGTGCGCTGGCCCGAAGGCGCGCGCTCGTTCGCGGCCGGCGAGCGGCTGCACACCGAGAACTCGTGCAAGTACAGCATCGAGGGGTTCGCGGCACTGCTGCAGCAGGCCGGCTTTGACGCACCGATGCACTGGACCGACCCGAACGGCTGGTTCGCCGTGTTCTGGGCGCCGGCCGGCTGAACGATCTACTGCTGCGCCAGGAAGCGCAGCAGCCGTTGGCGTGATGCGGCAAGCGCTGCGGCATTGCCGCCCACGTGCACGCCCTGACCCGGGTTCACGCCGTTGGGCACATCGGCGCGCAAGCGCACCGGCGCTGTCGAGTCGAAGCCGTGGTACGCACCGCCGTAGCCCTCGATCTCGGGCGCGGTCCCGCGTGTGGCATGCGCCAGCTCGTGGCACGGTGCGGCGGCCGTCCAGTCGTCGGCCTCGCCGACCAGCATCAGCAGGCGGGTGCGCGTCTCGAAGCCCCGCTTCAGGTCGTACTCGCAGCCCGGATAGAAGGCCACCGCGAACGCCGGGTTGATCGCGGCCTTCGACACATCGTCATGGCGCCTGTTGATCGCCGCCAGCAGTGTGCTGCCGCCGTTGGACCACCCCATCAGCCCGATGCGCTGCGCATCGACACCCGCGCGGTGCGCCAACCAGTCGACCGCGCCGAGCGCGTCGAGCCGGCGGTTTGCCTGCGTCACGCGGCGCGTGCCGACGCGCTGCGTGCACAACTCCTTCTCGCCGCGCGGCGTCAGCGAATCCACCACGAGCGCGTGCATGCCGTTCTCGTTGAGGAGGTGCGCGTACTCGAGCGTACGTTCACTGAGCTGCCCCTTGCGGCCGTAGGTGCCGCCGCAGCCGTGCAGCAACACGACGGCAGGGGCTGGCTTCGCATCGGGCGCGGCGAACCAGAAGCCGATCAACTCGATCGCCTGGCCTGCACTGCGATCGAGGCTGGGCAGCGTGACGCGCTCCTGCGCGCTCGCGGCGGCGGAGCCCAGCAGCAGCGCCGCGAGCAGGCCCAGCGCACGCAGCCTAGGCATCCACCACCGCGGCGCGGATCGACGGCGGGTTCGGGTGCAGGCGCGCCATCGAGTGCGCGTCCACGTACACCCCGTCGCGCAACGCATACGCGCGAAACGTCCCCTCGATCTCGAAGCCGAAGTTGCGGTACAGCCGCTGCGCGATCAGGTTGTCGGTGTAGACCGTGAGCTCGATGCGCAGGCAGCCTTGCCAGTTGTCGGCGTAGTCGCACAGCGCGGTCATCAGCGCGGTGCCCACGCCCTGCCCCTGCGCGACGCTGGCGACCGAAATCCCCAGGCCCATCGCATGCCGGCGACGCACCGCAGGCCCGGCGTTGAACAGGCCCGCCGAACCGACGAGGTCGCCGTCGCGCTCGGCGACCAGCGCGAGATCGGTCTTGCCCGGCGCGTTGCCGTCGGCCAGCCGCGCCTGCCACGTCTCCTCGCTCGGGTACGGCATCTGCAGCAGCGCACCGAAGATCACCGGATCGCTCATGTAGCGCGCCATCGCCGGCGCATCCTTCACGCTGGCGCGACGGATGAGCAGGGTCGCGCTCACGTCGTCACACCCGCTCGGCGACCCAGCCCTGCACCGACTCCAGTGCCTGCGCGAGCTTGCCCGGCTCGGTGCCGCCGGCCATCGCCATGTCGGCCTTGCCGCCGCCCTTGCCGCCGACCTGCTGCGCAACGAAGTTGACCAGCTCGCCAGCCTTGACCTTGCCAATGCTGTCGTTCGTGACGCCGGCCGCGATCTGGACCTTGCCGCCTTCGACGGTGGCGAGCACGATGGCCGCGGTCTTGAGCTTGTCCTTGAGCTTGTCCATCGTGTCGCGCAGGGTCTTCGCGTCGGCGCCGTCGAGCATCGCGGCGAGCACCTTGATGCCCTTCACGTCGACGGCCGATGCCATCAATTCGTCGCCCTGCGACGAGGCGAGCCTGCCCTTCAATGACGCAAGTTCCTTCTCGAGCGCACGCACATGGTCGAGCACCTGGTGCAGGCGCGCCGGTACTTCGGCCGGTGCCGACTTCAGCGTGCCGGCGAGTTGCGCGACGGTGCCTTCGAGCGATTGCAGATACGCCAGCGCGTTGTCGCCGGTGATCGCTTCGATGCGGCGCACGCCCGCGGCGACGCCGCCTTCGGCCACGACCTTGAACAGGCCGATGTCGCCGGTGCGCTGCACATGCGTGCCGCCGCACAGCTCGCGGCTCGTGCCGATGTCGAGCACGCGCACCTCGTCGCCGTACTTCTCGCCGAACAGCATCA
>JBDTVC010000425.1:0-3348 GCA_040007475.1 Burkholderiales bacterium | reverse complement strand
ATCAGCAGCGTGAACCAGCCACCCGACAGCACCTTGAGAATGTTCGACGAGAAGAACACCAGCTCGATCGCGAGGAAGAACCCGGTCGCACCGATGCACAGCCACCACGGGTAGTGCCAGCGGTAGCGGATCACGAAGAAGGTCATCACGGTGGTCAGCACCATGGTCGCGGTCACCGCGATGCCGTAGGCGGTGGCCAGCGCGCTCGACGAGCCGAAGTACAGCACCGCGACGACGATGGCCGCGTACTGCAACCAGTTCACGCCCGGGATGTAGATCTGCCCGGTGTCTCGCACCGAGGTGTGCAGCACACGCAGGCGCGGCAGATAGCCGAGCTGGATCGCCTGCTTGGTGATCGAGAAGGTGCCCGAGATCGTCGCCTGCGACGCGATCACGGTGGCCAGCGTGGCCAACACCACCATCGGGATCAGGAACCAGTGCGGCACCATGTTGAAGAACGGGTTGTCGGCCTTGGCCGGCTCGAGCAGCATCAGCGCGCCCTGGCCGAAGTAGTTCAGCACCAGCGCCGGGAACACGAGCGCGAACCACGCGAGCTGGATCGGCTTGCGGCCGAAGTGACCCATGTCGGCGTACAGCGCTTCGGCGCCGGTGACGGCGAGAAACACCGCGCCGAGCACGAGCAGCGTGGCGTGGCCATGCTCGAAGCCGAAGCTCAGCGCGTGCCACGGGTTCAGCGCGGCCAGCACCTGCGGCGCGCGCACGATCCACACCACGCCCCAGAAGCCGATGACGAGGAACCAGACGATCGTGAACGGCCCGAACCAGCGCCCCATCGCGCCGGTGCCGAACCTCTGCACCGCGTACAGCAGCGTGATCACGGCGAGCGTGATCGGCACGACGTAGGGCTTGAACGCGGGCGTCGCGACTTCCAGGCCTTCGACGGCCGAGAGCACCGAGATCGCCGGCGTGATCACGCCATCGCCGTAGAACAGCGCCGCGCCGAGGATGCCCATCACGATCAGCGCGTTGCGCAGACGCGGCCGGTCGGTGGTGGCATGCGACGACAAGGCCATCAGCGCCATCGTGCCGCCCTCGCCGTTGTTGTTGGCCCGCACGATGAGCGTGACGTACTTCAGCGAGACGATCACGGTGAGCGTCCAGAACACGAGCGACAGTACGCCGAGGATGTCGGCCTCCGACAGCGTGGCGTGCTTGGTCGCGAAGACTTCGCGCAAGGCGTACAGCGGGCTGGTGCCGATGTCGCCGTAGACGACGCCCAGTGCGCCCAGCGTCAGGGCGCCCAGGCCGGAAGTGCCGGATTTGCTGCTCACAAGAAATTGCCCCGCGGGTGAGCGCGGGGCGTCGAGGGGAAGGCCGGAATTCTGCGCCCGGGCCCCCGGGCCGTGGCAAGCCCTGGATCCGACTATGTTGCGGCGCAGCAACCGCGATTGAGTCGCGGTTGCGCGGGCGGCTGAATCGGCCTACTCGTAGACCTCGGCGTCCGGATCGGTCGCCTCCAGCTCATAGCTGGCCGCCACCATCGCGAGCCGTGCGATCACGCCGTACATGTAGAAGCGGTTCGGCGCGCTCGCCCCGGGCTTGACGCCCGGGCGCGGCAGCTGGTTGGACTCGGCGAACGCGAGCGGCACGTAGCTCGCGCCGGGCGAGTCGAGGTTCTCGTCGATGCCGCGCCGTGCATTCACGCGGTAGTAGCCACCGACCACATAGCGGTCGATCATCGTGACCACCGGCTCGGCCACCGCATCGTTGACACGTTCGAAGGTCGGCACACCTTCCTGCAGGATCAGTTCAGTCGTGTGCTGACCTTCCTTCAGCCCGCGCGTGCAGCGGCTCAGGTCGACCAGATCGCGCGGGTCGCGCACCGTCATCAGCCCGACCCCGGCGGGGCCCGCGTCGGGCTTGACGATGATGAAGGGCTTCTCCTGAATGCCGTATTCCTTGTACTTGCGGCGCACCTTGCCGAGCAGGGCCTCGGCGTCGCCCATCAGCTTGTCGCGTCCGCCATCGGCGCTCAAATCAACCTCGCCGACACGCGTGATCATCGGGTTGATCAGCCACGGGTCCATCCCGAGCAGCTTGGCAAATTTCTTCGCCACCTCTTCGTAGGCACGGAAGTGGTTGCTCTTGCGTCGCATCGTCCAGCCCGCATGCAGCGGGGGCAGCAGGTACTGCTCGTGCAGGTTCTGCAGCACCTTGGGCACGCCGGCGGAGAGGTCGTTGTTGAGCAGGATCGTGCAGGGGTCGAAGTCCTTCAGCCCCAGCCGGCCGCGCGTGCGCAGCAGGGGTTCGAGCGTGAGTGAGCTGCCGTCGGGCAGCGCGATCTCGGTCGGCTTCGCGATGTCGGCGTCCAGCGAGCCCAGGCGTACGTTCAGCCCGGCCATGTGAAAGATCTGCGTCAGACGCTGCACGTTCGCGAGGTAGAACGTGTTGCGCGTGTCGCGCTCGGGGATCAGCAGCAGGTTCTTGGCCTCGGGGCAGATCTTCTCGATCGCCGCCATCGCGGCCTGCACCGACAGCGGCAGCATCTCCTGCGTCAGGTTGTTGAAGCCGCTCGGGAAGAGGTTGGTGTCCACCGGCGCCAGCTTGAAGCCGGCGTTGCGCACGTCGACCGAGGTGTAGAACGGCGGCGTGTGCTCCATCCACTCGAGGCGGAACCAGCGCTCGATGGCCGGCAGCGACTCGAGGATGCGCTGCTCCAGCTCGTTGATCGGGCCGGTGAGTGCGGTGAGGAGGTGGGGAACCATGGCGGGGCCGAAGGCGTTGAAGGCTGAATTCTAGGCATGTGGGGTTCGCACGCCGGAATGCAAAGGGCCGCCTCGCGGCGGCCCCTCGACTGAGCTTAACAGGCCTCAGTTGTGATACGCGGTTTCGCCATGGGAGCTAATGTCCAGACCTTCGCGTTCGTCTTCTTCCGTCACACGCAGGCCGATGACCTTGTCGACGATGAAGTATGCGACGACGGAGACCACACCGGACCAGACGATCGTCAGGATCACCGCCTTGAGCTGGATCCAGACTTGCGCACCGATGCCGTTGGACGTGACCGCAGCCGTGACCCAGTCGCCGACCAGCCCAGGGCCGCCGAGCGACTGCGTGTTGAACACGCCGGTCAGCAGCGCGCCGACGATACCGCCGACCCCGTGCACACCGAACACGTCCAGCGAGTCGTCCGCGCCCAACATCTTCTTCAGGCCGGTCACACCCCACAGGCACGCGAAGCCCGCGACGAAGCCGATCACGATCGCGCCCATCAGGCCGACATTGCCGCAGGCCGGGGTGATCGCCACCAGGCCCGCCACTGCGCCGGACGCAGCACCGAGCATCGAGGCCTTGCCCTTCATCAGCGTTTCACCGATGCACCAGGCC
>JBDTVC010000424.1:0-3354 GCA_040007475.1 Burkholderiales bacterium | reverse complement strand
GGACGCGATCGTCTACAGCGCCTTCCCGATCGAGCCGGCGCAGCTGGCCGACGTGACGGCCACGCTCGAAAAGCGTTTCAAGCGCAAGCTCAACGCCACGGTGCAGGTGCAGCCCGAACTGATCGGCGGCATCCGCGTGGTCGTCGGCGACGAAGTGCTCGACACCTCGGTGAAGGCACGCCTCGAACAAATGAAGGTCGCGCTCACGGCTTGATGCCGCGCTCGCCCATCGGAAACCTCCTTTGATTGGAGACTAGTCAGTGAACCTGAATCCCGCAGAAATTTCCGAACTCATCAAGAGCCGCATCGAAGGCCTGGGAGCGTCGACCGACATCCGCAACCAGGGCACCGTCGTGTCGGTGACCGACGGCATCTGCCGCATCCACGGCCTGTCCGACGCGATGCAGGGCGAAATGCTCGAGTTCCCGGCGACCCCGGACGGCACGCCGACCTATGGCCTGGCGCTGAACCTCGAGCGTGACTCGGTCGGCTCGGTGATCCTGGGCGAGTACGAGCACATCTCCGAAGGCGACACGGTCAAGTGCACCGGCCGCATTCTCGAAGTGCCGGTCGGCCCCGAGCTGAAAGGCCGCGTCGTCAACGCGCTCGGCCAGCCGATCGATGGCAAGGGCCCTGTCAACGCCAAGCTGCAGATGCCGATCGAGAAGATCGCGCCGGGCGTGATCGCCCGCAAGTCGGTCGACCAGCCGATGCAGACCGGCCTGAAGTCGATCGACTCGATGGTGCCGATCGGCCGTGGCCAGCGCGAGCTGATCATCGGCGACCGCCAGACCGGCAAGACCGCGGTGGCGATCGACGCGATCATCAACCAGAAGGGTCAGAACATGACCTGCATCTACGTCGCGATCGGCCAGAAGGCGAGCTCGGTCAAGAACGTGGTGCGGGCACTCGAAGCCAACGGCGCGATGGAATACACCATCGTCGTGGCCGCCACCGCTGCCGAATCGGCCGCGATGCAGTACGTATCGGCCTACTCCGGCTGCACGATGGGCGAGTACTTCCGCGACCGCGGCGAAGACGCGCTGATCGTGTACGACGACCTGTCCAAGCAAGCCGTGGCGTATCGCCAGGTCTCGCTGCTGCTGCGCCGCCCGCCGGGCCGCGAAGCGTATCCGGGCGACGTGTTCTATCTCCACTCGCGTCTGCTCGAGCGTGCCGCGCGCGTGAACGCCGACTACGTCGAAGCCTTCACCAAGGGTGAAGTCAAGGGCAAGACCGGTTCGCTGACCGCGCTGCCGATCATCGAGACGCAGGCCGGCGACGTGTCCGCGTTCGTGCCGACCAACGTGATCTCGATCACCGACGGCCAGATCTTCCTGGAGACCTCGCTGTTCAACGCCGGCATCCGCCCCGCGATCAACGCCGGTATCTCGGTGTCGCGCGTCGGCTCGTCGGCGCAGACCAAGATCATCAAGGGCCAGTCCGGCGGTATCCGTACCGACCTGGCGCAGTACCGTGAGCTGGCCGCGTTCGCGCAGTTTGCGTCGGACCTCGATGAAGCGACCCGCAAGCAGCTCGACCGCGGCGCCCGCGTCACCGAACTGCTGAAGCAGAACCAGTACTCGCCGCAATCGATCAGCCTGATGGGCGCGACGCTGTTCGCCGTGAACAAGGGCTTCATGGACGACATCGACGTGAAGAAGATCCTCGCCTTCGAACACGGCCTGCACACGCACCTGAAGACCAGCCACGCCGGCATGCTGAAGAAGATCGAGGACACCAAGGCCCTCGACAAGGACGGCGAGACCGAGCTGTCTGGCGCGATCACCGCGTTCAAGAAATCTTTCGCCTGATCGCCTGACGACCGCACACAAGGAGCCTCGTCATGGCAGCTGGTAAAGAGATACGCGGCAAGATCAAGAGCTTCGAGAACACGAAGAAGATCACCAAGGCCATGGAAATGGTCTCGGTCGCGAAGATGCGCAAGGCGCAGGAGCGCATGCGCGCCGCACGCCCGTACGCCGAGAAGATTCGCAGCCTGGCGGCGAACCTGTCGCAGGCCACGCCCGAGTACAAACATCCGTTCATGGTCAAACATGACGATGCGAAGACCGTGGGCTTCATCCTCGTCACGACCGACAAGGGTTTGTGCGGCGGGCTCAACACCAACGTGTTGCGTGCCGTCACCACCAAGCTGAAGGAAGTCGAAGCGCAGGGCAAGAAGAGCCAGGCGGTGGCGATCGGCAACAAGGGCTACGGCTTCCTGAACCGCATCGGCGCGCAGGTGGTGTCGCACGCCACGCACCTGGGCGACAAGCCCACGCTCGACAAGCTGATCGGCCCGGTCAAGGTGCTGCTCGATGCGTATGCCGAAGGCAAGCTCGCGGCCGTGTATCTGTGCTACACGCGTTTCATCAACACGATCAAGCAGGAGCCGGTGGTGCACCAGCTGCTGCCGCTGTCGGCCGAGACGATGAGCGCAGAGGCCGCGCAGGACGGCACGCAGCACGGCTGGGACTATCTCTACGAGCCCGACGCGCCGAGCGTGATCAACGAGCTGCTGGTGCGCTACACCGAAGCGCTGGTCTACCAGGCGCTGGCCGAGAACATGGCTTCCGAGCACTCGGCGCGCATGGTCGCGATGAAGGCGGCGACCGACAACGCGGGCAACCTGATCGGCGAACTGAAGCTGATCTACAACCGCACGCGGCAGGCGGCGATCACCAAAGAACTCTCCGAAATCGTGGCCGGTGCCGCTGCCGTCTAGTCGGCAGCTTCATTCCACGGTTTGAAGAACACGAATCAAGGCAAAAGGAAAAATCATGGCTGACGGCAAAATTGTCCAGTGCATCGGCGCGGTGGTGGACGTCGAGTTCCCCCGCGATCAGATGCCCAAGGTCTACGACGCACTGACGATGGCAGGCGGCGAGCTCACGCTCGAAGTCCAGCAGCAGCTCGGCGACGGCGTGGTGCGCACGATTGCCCTGGGCTCATCCGACGGCCTGCGCCGCGGCCTGACCGTCACCAACTCCGGCAAGCCGATCTCGGTGCCGGTCGGCCGCGCGACGCTCGGCCGCATCATGGACGTGCTCGGTCGCCCGATCGACGAGCGCGGCCCGGTCGACCAAGAACTGACGATGTCGATCCACCGCAAGCCGCCGTCGTACGACGAGCTGAGCCCGTCGCAAGACCTGCTCGAAACCGGCATCAAGGTGATCGACCTCGTGTGCCCGTTCGCCAAGGGCGGCAAGGTCGGCCTGTTCGGCGGCGCCGGCGTCGGCAAGACCGTGAACATGATGGAGCTGATCAACAACATCGCGAAGGCGCACAGCGGCCTGTCGGTGTTCGCCGGCGTCGGCGAGCGCACCCGCGAGGGCAACGACTTCTATCACG
>JBDTVC010000423.1:0-3390 GCA_040007475.1 Burkholderiales bacterium | reverse complement strand
GGCCTGCGAGGCGGCGTCGACCGCGCCGGTCGCCGAAGGCAACGTCGGCGCGGGCACCGGCGCATCGGTCGGCAAGCTGTTCGGCATTCAGCGTGCGATGCGCGGCGGCATCGGCAGCGCGTCGGTCACGGTCGGCGGCATCACCGTGGCCGCACTCGTCGCCGTCAACGCGATCGGCGACGTGATCGACCCGGCCACCGGCGAGCCGATCGCCGGCGCGCGCAGCGAGGACGGCCAGCGTCTGCAAGGCACGATGCGCTCGATGCTTCGCGGCGACTTGCTTGCGCCAATGCAGCCCGGCGGCGCGACCACGCTCGGCGTGATCGCGACCGACGCGGTGCTGACCAAGGCGCAGGCCAACAAGGTCGCGCAGATGGCGCACGACGGCTTCGCGCGCAGCATCGACCCGGTCCACACGATGACCGACGGCGACACGATCTTCGCGCTCGCCACCGGTGCAGCTGAGCAGACCGCGAACATCACGCTGATCGGCGCGCTCGGGGCCTCGGTGATGGCCACGGCCGTCGTGCGTGCGGTGCGCGCGGCCACGGCGCTGCACGGCCCGGGCCTGCCCGATCTGCCCTGCGCGAGCGACCTCGCGGGGCGCTGACCCACAATCGCCGACAACCGATCGGAGACGCTCGATGACCACTCACCTCACCCGCCGCAGCCTCGTGCTCGGTGCTGCCGCCACGACCATGCTTGCCGCCTGCGCGACGACTCCTCCCGACGACACGCTGCCGCCCATCGTCTTCGTGCACGGCAATGGCGACACCGCCGCGCTGTGGATCACGACGCTGTGGCGCTTCGAGTCCAACGGCTGGCCGCGCGCGCGCCTGCATGCAGTCGACATGCCCTACCCGCAATCGCGCGATGTCGACGCCACGCTGCAGGAGGGCCGCAGCAGCACGACCGAGAGCATGCAGTACCTGAGCGGCGAGGTGGACAAAGTGCTGCGCGCAACCGGCGCGAGCCGCGTCGTGCTGATCGCCAACTCGCGCGGTGGCTTTGCGGTGCGCAACTACATCGAGAACGGCGGCGGTGCGGCCAAGGTCTCGCACGCGATCCTCGGCGGCACGCCCAACCACGGCGTGTGGGCCGACCCCAAGGCGCGCACCGGCAACGAGTTCAACGGCGCGGGCCCGTTTCTGATGGGGCTGAACGCACCCAAGGGGCCGAACGGCGACGAGGTCACGCCGGGCCCGAAATGGCTGACGATCCGCTCCGACAACAACGACAAGTACGCGCAGCCCGATGGTGTGTGGATCGGGCTGAAGGGCACGCCCACCAACGTCACCTTCGAGGGGCCGGCCCTGAAGGGTGCCGAGAACGTCGTGATCGCCGGCATCGATCACCGCGAGACGTCGTTCAGCGACAAGGCCTTCGTCGCGATGTTCCGCTTCATCACCGGCAAGGCGCCCGCGACGCCGACGATCACGCCCGAGTCGCGCGTCACGCTCGACGGCAAGGTCAGCGGCTACGGCGTCAACAACGCGGCCGGCACGGCACCGAGCAACCTCCCGCTGGCGGGCGCCGTCGTCGAGGTCTACGCGGTCGACGCCGCGACCGGCGAGCGACGCGGCGCGGCCTTGCAGCGCAAGACGATCGGGGCCGACGGTCTCTGGGGCCCGATCACGGTGGACGCGCAGACGGCCTGCGAATTCGTCATCGCCGCGCCGGGCTACGCGACCACGCACCTGTACCGCTCGGCGTTCCCGCGCTCGTCGGCCGTCGTCAACCTGCGGGCCGAGCGTCTCGCGGATGCAGACAAGACCGCCCTCGCCGTCGTCACGCTGAGCCGCCCGCGCGGCTACTTCGGTGTGCCGCGCGACCTCGTCACGCTGGATGGCCAAAACCCGGCGCCTGGTGTCCCGCCGGGCACGGCCGGCGTCTCCGCCTCGAAGGTGCGTGTCACCGATGCGGCCGGCCGCATGGTGGTCGGCCAGTTCAACGGCGAGCGCATCGTCGGCCGCGCCTGGCCGACGGCGGGCAACGACATCACGTTCCTTGAACTGACGTTCTGACCCGACGCGCTTGCGAGCACGCCCCGTGGCACAGCGCATCCTCTTCGTCTGCACCGGCAACATCTGCCGCAGCCCCACCGCCGAGGGCGTGCTGCGGCAGATGGCGGCGGCGCAAGGTCTCGCCGAACACATCGAGGTGGCGTCCGCCGGCCTCGAGGGCTGGCACGCGGGCGCGCCGCCCGATTCGCGCAGCCAGGAGCACGCGCTGCGGCGCGGCGTCGATCTCTCGGCGCAGCGGGCGCGCCACTTCGCACCGCGCGACTTCGAGCAGTTCGATTGCGTGATCGCGATGGACGCCGGCCACCACGCGCACCTGGGCCGCCTGTGCCCGCCCGCGCTGCGGCACCGGCTGCGGCATTCGGCAGAGTTCAGCGGCCGCGTGCCGGCGAGCGGCGTGCCCGATCCGTACTACGAGGATGCGGCGGCATTCGAGGACGTGCTCGACATGGTCGAGGCGGTGTGCGCGGGCGTGCTGGCGGAAGTGGCGCCGGTTTGCTGAGCGCCCCACCGGGCGTTGCCGCGGCACGTTCTCAGTCGGGGATCACCGGTTCGACCAGCGTTGCCAGTTGCGCGAGTGACTCTTGCCAGCCGAGGTAGCACATCTCGACGGGGATGACCGCCGGAATCCCGTCCTGCACGATGCTCAGCTCCGTGCCGCACGACACCGGAGCCAACGAGACCGTCGTCTCCATCTCGCCCGGCAGGTTCGGGTCGTCGAACTTGTCGGAGTAGCGAATGCGCTCGTTCGGGACCAGCTCGCGATACTCGCCACCAAACGCGTGGCCGTTGCCCGTCGTGAAGTTGGTGAACGACATCTTGAAGGTGCCGCCGACCTGGGCCTCCATGTGGTGCACCTTACAGGTGAAGCCGTACGGCGGGAGCCACTTGGCCATGGCATCGGCGTTGAGGAACGCCCGGTAGATCCGCTCCGGAGTCGCCCGGATGACGCGGTGGAGTCGCACCGTGCTGGTTGCCATGGTCAGGTCTGGAAGTAGAGGACGGCCCTCTGACTTTACGACGATCAGCGCGTCGTGGAATCGACAGCAACGTCAACGCGAGGGCTTACGCGGGGCGACACCGCACAGCACCACCGCCTGCACACTCGCCACCGTGCGCTCGAAGAACGCGGGGTCCGCCAGCGTCTGCCCGGTCAGCGCCTGCACCTGCACCGCGAAGTCGGCATAGTGTTGCGTCGTGGCCCACAGCATGAACAGCAGGTGCTGCGGATCGACCGGCGCGAGCCGGCCGGCATCGACCCAGGCCTGGATCACGGCGGACTTGGTCGTGACCAGTTCGCGCAGTTCGCGGTCGAGCTCGTCGCGCAGCAGCGGCGCGCCCTGGATGATCTCGAGGCAGAACAGGCGCG
>JBDTVC010000422.1:0-3393 GCA_040007475.1 Burkholderiales bacterium | reverse complement strand
GCGCTGACGCGCGGCACGATCCAGGACGAGCTGCTGCGCATCTGCGCCGAGACGCACCAGACGGTCTTCATGATCACGCACGACGTGGACGAGGCCATCCTGCTCGCCGACAAGATCCTGCTGATGAGCAACGGCCCGCAGGCCCGCGTGGCCGAGGTCGTCCGCAACACGATGTCGCGCGATCGGCAGCGCGCGTCGCTGCACCACGATCCGCAGTACTACCGGATCCGCAACCACCTGGTGGATTTTCTGGTCGCGAGGTCCAAGGACCTGTCGCACGGCCGGGCGCCGGCGCAGCCACCGGTCGTCGAGCCGGGGCTCGATCCGGAGCCCGCACCGAGCAACGTCATCCCGATGAAGGGGCGTTCGGCATGAGCATCATCGACCCCGCCGCGCGCCCGCCGCTGCCACCGTTCACGCTCGAGACGGCGACCCTCAAGGTCCAGAAGGCCGAGGACGCCTGGAACAGCCGCGACCCCGATCGCTGCGCTGCGGCCTACACCGAGGATTCGGTGTGGCGCAACCGCAGCGACTTCTTCAGCGGCCGCGAGGCGATCCGCGCGTTCCTGCAGCGCAAGTGGGAGAAGGAGCTCGACTACCGGCTGCGCAGGGAGCTGTGGGCCTTCACCGGCAACCGGATCTCGGTGCGCTTCGAGTACGAATGGCACGATGCCGCCGGCGCGAGGCGAGCATCAACGACGTGGGCATCAACGAGGCGGATCGCCAGTTCCGCTGGGCGAGAAGCTGAGTTCAACCAACCGACAACCAGGAGCAACAACGTGAACCGCAACGACGTGACCGAGATGATCATCGAGGCCAAGGTGAAGAAGGGCATCACCTGGGAAAGCGTGGCCAAGAAGGTAGGCCTGAGCAAGGAGTGGGTGACCGCCGGCTGCCTGGGCCAGATGACGTTCGACGCCAAGCAGGCCAAGATCATCGCGAAGACCTTCGGGCTGCCGCCCGAGGCCGAGAAGTGGCTGCAGGAGGTGCCGTACAAGGGCTCGTTGCCGACGGCCGTGCCGACCGATCCGCTGATCTACCGCTTCTATGAGTTGATCAGCGTGTACGGCACGACGTTCAAGGCGCTGATCCACGAAGAATTCGGCGACGGCATCATGAGCGCGATCGACTTCAAGATGGACATGAAGCGCGAAGCGAACCCGAACGGCGACCGAGTGAACATCGTGATGTCCGGCAAGTTCCTGCCCTACAAGACCTACTGACCCTGACACGCTCGCGCGTGCAGCGTCAGTGTCGCCTCGTTCGAGCGGTCACCTGCGGTGCCGCTCAACTCGGCGGGGCGGGCTCACGGGCCTGCGAAGTCGACCTCTTCGGTTGTCGCCGTGCGGGGCTTGCGGCCGGGGTAGGTGAGCCATGTCATCGTCGTGTTCAGGTCGCGCACGATGTCCGCGGCGGCGACGGTCGTGCCGTCGTCGAATGCCATCGAGCTGGTGGTGTGCGCGTCCTGCACCAGCGTCAGGTCGTAGCCGCGGTCGAGCGCGGCGTACGCGGTGGCGCGGATGCACCAGTTGGTCGCAGCACCGGCCAGCGTGATGTGACTCGCGCCGCACCAGGCCAGCTCGTCCTCCAGCGGCGTCTGCTCGAACGACGACTCGAAGCGCTTGTGGATGATCGGTTCGCCGGGGCACGGCACCAGCTCGGGCACCCATTGCCAGTCGGCGCTGCCGCGGGGCAGATCGTCACCCGAGTGCTGCACCCAGATCACCGGCACGCCTTGCGCCCGAGCCCGCTCGACCGCACGGGCGACGTTGCCGACGATGCGCGGCGCGTCCCAGGCCTCGCGCACCACGCCGACCTGCACGTCGACGACGACCAGAACGCCTGTGTTGCCTGCCCGTACCGATGCCATGTCGATCCGCCTCCGGTGGCGACGGCCACCCACCGGCCGTCGAAGCCCGGATTGTGGTCGAGCTCAGGCGGCGAGTCGAGGCTGCGGCCCCATGGCGTGGCGGCGCTTGCCTTGCAGGCGCACCGGCGTCGCCTCGCCGATGCGCTGCGTCATGTCCAGCTCGCCGTCGCGGTCGATCTCGACGGTCCACGGCACATCGGCGAGGGGCGTGCCATTCAGCGTGAAAGGCATCGAACTCGTCTTCACGCGCAACGGCACGGCGCTCGACGTGAAGCGAGACTGGTCGTTGCCGAGGATGGAACCGGCTACCGCGTGCGCCTGCCGTGCGATCGGCTCGATGTAGCGCTGTGCGCGGCCATCGATGCTCGCGCAGTCGCCCAGTGCGTGGATGTGCGGGTCGCTGCTGCGCAGCGTCGCGCTGTCGACCGCGATGCCACCGGCATCGAAGGCGAGATTCGCGCTGTGCGCCAGGCGGGAGGGCGTCTGCAAGCCTGTCGCGGCGATGACCTGATCGGCCTCGAAGGTCTGGCCGCAGGTGGTTGTCACGCAAATCATCCCGTCACAACGCTCGACACGGGCGACCTGGACGTTGCCGACGAAGCGCAGCGAAAGGCCTTGCCAGGCTTCGAGCAGGCGTTGCGATGCGATCGCCGGCAATTGCGCCGCGAGCGGCCGCGATTGGACATCAAGCAGCGTGATGCCGTGGCCCCCCAGCGCCAGGTCGTTGGCCAGCTCGCTGCCGACGAGACCGGCGCCGACGATCAACACATGCCGACGCTGGTCACCCAGCGCGCGCCGCAGCCGTTGATACGCGTTGAGATCGTTGATCCGCCAGCACAGCTCGGGCGGCAGTGTGGCGGCCGGACGCGGCGCGGCGCCATGCGCGAGCACGAGCTGTCGGTAGCGCAGCGTGCCGCGCGTCGTTCGCAGCTGGCGCGCGAGGGCGCAGATGCCGATGGCATGGGTGTCGGGCCTCAGGCGCACGCGCAGGCGTTGTGCGGCCTGCGCCGCGATCTCACGCGCCAGCGACCCGGGCGCGACGCCGCGCGCGCAGGCGACCGACAGCGTTGGCTTGTCATAGACATCGCCTGCGCACGCGCTGACGATGGTGATCGGCACCTCGGCATCCAGATCTCGCAGCGCTTGCGCCATCTGCCAGCCGGCCCGGCCGGCGCCGACGATAACGATGCCGGGGTCACGACTCCGCGTGCCTGCTTGAACGGATCGGGCCGCACGACGCGACACCGGTTGCGCGTCGTACGGCTCGAAGTCGGCCTTGGTCACGCCGCACAACGGGCAGGCCCAGTCTTCGGGGATGTCGTCGAAGCGCGTGCCCGGCGCGAGGCCGCTGTCGGCGTCGCCCTTGGCCTCGTCGTAGATCAGCCCACAGGCCTTGCAGATGAACTGGCGCCAAACAAGCGCAACGACCACGGCGCTCATGCGGGCATCACCGGTGCACTCAGCCGCGCGATCTCCTTGCGCAGGTGCTTGATCGCCGGCGTGACGATCGCGACGAAGTGCGA
>JBDTVC010000421.1:0-3406 GCA_040007475.1 Burkholderiales bacterium | reverse complement strand
TGGCGCTGGTCCTTGCAGCGCCCAACTTCTTTGGCGAGGACCTCGCGCTGCAGGTGGCCCGCAAGGATCGTACGGCGATCGATGCGACGGGCGCGAAGTCCGTCGAGGATTTCCTGAAGGCAAAGCAGGTGACCTACGAGCGGGCCTTCGTGGACGACGGCCGCCTGATGCTGACGTTCGGCGACGTCGCCGGTCAGCTGAAGGCGCGCGATGTCGTCACTGAAGGGCTCGCCACGACCTACGTTTCCGCGCTGACCAGCGCACCGCGCGCGCCAAAGCTCTTCCGCACCATCGGCTTGCGGCCGATGCCGCTCGGCCTGGACCTGCGCGGCGGCCTGTACCTGCTGTACGAGGTCGATGTGAAGGGTGCCGTGACACAGCTGCTCGAGAGCTACGAACAGGACTTCCGCCGCGCGATGACGAGCCAGAAGCTGCCGTTCGCCGACATAACACCGATGGCCGTCGGCGGCGAAATCGTCAACACACTGCGCGTGTCGTTCCCGCCGGCTGCGGACGTGGGGGCGGCGCGATCGGCGCTGGCCAAGGTTGTAACGGACATGACGTACAACGTCGTCGACGTCGGCGGCTCGCGCTACGTCGACGCGTCCCTGACCGACGCGCAGTTGCGCAAGCGCCAGGACGACGCGATCTCGCAGAATATCGTCACGCTGCGCAACCGAATCAACGAGCTCGGCGTGTCCGAGCCCACCGTGCGTCGCCAGGGCTTGGACCGCGTCCAGGTGGAGCTGCCGGGCGTGCAGAATTCCGCGGAGGTCAAGGACATCCTCGGCAAGGTGGCGACGCTCGAGTTCCGGCTGACGGATACGCAGAACAACATCTCCGAGGCAGTGGCCCGGGGCAGGGCGCCGCTGGGCTCGAAGATCTACTACGACCGCAACAAGCGTCCCACGCTGCTCAAGCGTGAGGTCATCGCCACCGGCGATCAGCTCGTCGACGCGACGACCACCGCGACGCAGGACGGCCCCGGCGTATCGGTGCGCCTCGACGGCCGCGCCGCCGAAGAGATGTTGAAGGTCACCCGCGCCAACATCGGCAAGCCGATGGCCGTCGTGCTGATCGAAAAGACCCGCGAGACCACGATCGTCAACGGCCAGAAGGTCGACCGTGACGTCACCAAGTCCGAGGTGATCAGCGAGGCCACGATCCGCGGCGTGTTCGGCTCGCCGTTCCAGATCACCGGCCTGTCGCAGATCGAGGCGCGCGAAACGGCGCTGCTCATGCGTTCCGGCCAGCTTGCCGCACCGCTGTTCCAGGTCGAGGAACGCGCCATCGGCCCGAGCCTGGGACAGGCCAGCATCAAGCGCGGTATCAACGCGCTGCTGATCGGCATGGCTGGCGTGTTCGCGTTCATGATCATCTACTACCGCGTTTTCGGCGTCGTGGCCTCCGTCGTGCTGGTCGCCAACGTGCTGTTGCTGACCGCGCTGCTGTCGATCTTCCACTACGGGCTCACGCTGCCGGGCATCGCCGGCATCCTGCTTACCGTCGGCATGGCCGTGGACGCGAACGTGCTGATCTACGAGCGCATCCGGGAAGAGCTGCGCAATCGCGTGACGCCGCAGGCGGCGATCCGTGCCGGCTTCGAGAAGGCGTTTTCGGCCATTGCCGATTCGAACGTCACGACGATGATCGCCGGCCTCGTGTTGTGGGTGTTCGGCACCGGCGCGATCCGCGGCTTCGCCGTTGTGCTGACGCTCGGCATCGCGACTTCCATGTTCACCGCGCTGATGGGCAGCCGCGCGCTGATCACACTGATGTATGGCGGCAAGCGGCGTCCCAGCCGCCTGCTGATCTAGGGGCGCTGACATGGAATTCTTCCACAAGCCGACAAACTTCCCTTTCATGGCGACGCGCAAGCTGTGGTACAGCTTGTCCATCCTCATGGTGATCGCGAGTTTCGCATCGTTCTACTTCAAGGGCCTCAATCTCGCGATCGACTTCACGGGCGGCGTCAACATCGAGGCACGCTATCCCGGCACCGCCGACATCGAAGGCATCCGAGAGTCGCTCGTCAAAGCCGGCTTCAACGAGCCGCTGGTCCAGAATTTCGGCTCGTCGCGCGATGTGGCCATCCGGTTGCCGCCTGATCCCACGCTTTCAACGGCAGAGATCCGTACCAAGGTCGACGGCGTGCTGCAGGGTGTCGAGTCCGACAGCGTAAAGCTATCGGTTGTCGGGCCGCAGGTCGGCAAGGAACTCACCAATAGCGCAATCTGGGCGCTGTCAATCACGCTGGTGCTGGTGTTCCTCTATATCGCCTTCCGTTTTCACACGTGGCGACTGTCGATCGGCGCCATCCTCGCCGTCATGCACGACCCGATCCTCGTGCTCGGCGTGTTCTCGTTCACGCAGACCACGTTCGACCTCGCTGTGGTGGCGGCCATTCTCGCCGTCGTCGGCTACTCGCTCAACGACACGATCATCGTGTTCGACCGGATCCGCGAGCGCTTCGAGGCCAACCGGCGCCTCGCGCCGGCGGTTGCGCTGGACCAATCGATCAACCAGACATTGTCGCGGACGATCATGACCAAGCTGGTCACGCTGGTCGTGGTGGTCGCACTGCTGTTCCTGGGCGGCCCGGTACTGCGCGGCTTCTCCGAGGCACTGTTGATCGGTATCCTCGCCGGCACCTACTCGTCGATCTATATTTCGGCGTCGGTCGCCCTGGACCTCGGGCTGCGTGCCGAGCACGTGTTCCCGTCGGTCAACAAGAAGGCGGTCGACGATCTGCCGTAAGCTCGCGCGTAGTGCACGAGGAGCTGCTGGCTGATGCTTGATTTGTTGTCCGACCCATCGACCTGGGTGGCGTTCGCCACGCTGTCGGCGCTCGAAATAGTTCTCGGCATCGACAACATCATTTTCATCTCGATCCTGGTCGGTCGTCTGCCGGAGGCGCGCCGCGCCAGGGCCCGGGTGGTGGGCCTTGGCCTCGCGATGTTCACCCGCATCGCACTGCTCTTTTCCATCGTCTGGCTGACGCGGCTCACCAAGCCCTGGTTCGAGATCTTCGATCACCCGGTCTCCGGCCGCGATCTCATCCTCTTCTTCGGCGGCCTGTTCCTGCTCGCCAAGAGCGTGCTCGAAATCCACGAGACGCTGGAAGGTGCCAGTGACACGCGCAAGACCCGCGTCTTTGCAAACTTCGCCGCAATCGTCGTGCAGATCGCGGTCATCGACATCATTTTCTCTCTGGATTCTGTCTTCACGGCCGTGGGGCTGGCCGAGCCACACCAGGTGCCGGTGATGGTGGCCGCAATTGTCGTTGCCGTGCTGATGATGATGGTGGTTTCGGGCGCGATTTCCGAGTTCGTGGACCGCCATCCCACGGTAAAGATGCTGGCGCTGTCCTTCCTGATCCTGGTGGGATTTGCGCTGATGGGCGAGG
>JBDTVC010000420.1:0-3415 GCA_040007475.1 Burkholderiales bacterium | reverse complement strand
GCTTCCTGCCCGACATCATGAGCGGCAAGGTCTGGTGGAGCCAGGGCTACAGCGAGCCGGGCTCGGGCTCCGACCTCGCGTCGGTAAAGACCAAGGCCGAGCGCAAGGGCGACTACTACGTCGTCAACGGCCAGAAGACCTGGACCACGCTCGGCCAGTACGGCGACTGGATCTTCTGCCTGGTGCGCACCAGCAACGAAGGCAAGCCGCAAATCGGCATCAGCTTCCTGCTGATCGACATGAAGAGCCCGGGGGTGAGCGTGCGACCGATCATCACGATGGACGGCGAGCACGAGGTCAACGAGGTCTGGTTCGACAACGTCGAGGTGCCGGCCGACCAGCTCATCGGCGAAGAGAACAAGGGCTGGACCTACGCGAAGCACCTGCTGGCCCACGAGCGCACCAACATCGCCGACGTGAACCGCGCCAAGCGCGAACTCGAGCGCCTGAAGCGCATCGCCAAGGCCGAAGGCGTTTATGACGACATGCGCTTCCGCGACGAGATCGCCAGGCTCGAGGTCGATGTGGTCGCGCTCGAGATGATGGTGCTGCGCGTGCTCTCCGCCGAGAAGAGCGGCAAGGCGGCGCTGGATGTGGCGGGCCTCCTGAAGATCCGCGGCAGCGAGATCCAGCAGCGCTACAGCGAGCTGATGATGCTCGCCGCCGGCCCCGCCGCCGTGCCCTTCATCAAGGAAGCGATGGAAGCCGGCTGGCAAGGCGACCAGGCAGGCGCCACCTTCGTCGCGCCGCTCGCCGGCACCTACTTCAACATGCGCAAGACGACGATCTACGGTGGCTCGAACGAGGTCCAGCGCAACATCGTCGCGCAGACCGTGCTCGGCTGAGCCGCCCGCAACCGCGACAAGGAATCGACATGGACTTCGACTTTTCAGACGACCAGGAAATGCTGCGCGACAGCGTTCGCAAGTGGGTCGACAAGGGCTACACCTTCGAGCGCCGCCGCGAGATCGTCAAGGCGGGCGGCTTCTCGAAGGACGCGTGGAAAGAGCTCGCCGAACTCGGTCTCACGGGCCTGTACGTGCCCGAGGCACAGGGTGGCATGGGATTCGGCCCGATCGACGCGATGGTCGTGATGGAAGAGCTCGGCCGCGGCATCGTGGTCGAGCCCTACGCGGCCGTGTCGCTGGTCGCCGCGAGCCTGCTGACGGCCGGCGACGCGCCGTCGTCAGAGCTCTGGCTGCAGGGGATCGCCGAAGGCAAGGAACTCGTGGCGCTCGCTCACCAGGAGCGCGGCTCGCGCTACCGGCTGGCGCATGTCGAGACCACCGCGAAGAACACGCACGGCAACTGGCAGCTGACCGGCACGAAGACGCTCGTTCCGGCGGGTGCGCATGCCGGCGCCTTCATCGTGCCGGCGCGCGTCAGCGGCGCGGTCGGCGACGCCGCTGGCGTGGCCCTGTTCCTCGTCTCGCGCGGCGAGAGCGGTGTCAAGGTCCGCGGCTACCCGACGCAAGACGGCGCCTGCGCTGCCGACCTGACGCTGACCGATGCCGACGCGATCGAGTTGCTGCCCGCGGGCGAAGCCTTCGGCGTGCTCGAACACGCGATCGACATCGGCATCGCGGCGCTGTGCGCCGAGGCCGTCGGAGCGATGGACAAGCTCGTCGCGGTGACGGTCGAGTACATGAGCACGCGCAAGCAGTTCGGTGTGGCGATCGGCACCTTCCAGGCGCTGCGCCACCGCATCGCCGACGTGAAGATGCAGCTCGAACTCGCGCGCTCGATGAGCTACTTCGCCAGCCTGAAGCTGAACGAACCGGCCCCGGCGCGCCGCCGCGCACTCGCGCAGGCCAAGCTGCAACTGGGGCAGTCGATGCGTTTCGTCGGCCAGCAGTGCATCCAGCTGCACGGCGGCATCGGCGTGACCGACGAGTACATCGCCAGCCACTACTTCAAGCGCCTGACCGTGATGGAGATGAGCTACGGCGACACGCTGCACCAGCTCGGCGAGGTCTCGGCGCGCATGCAGAATACGGCGGGTGTCTTCGCATGAAACATCTGCCGCAGGTCGGCGCCTGATGCGCTTCGCGGCCCTGCTGCTGGCCGCGCTGCTGACGGGCCTGCCGGCACAGGCGGCCGAGCCGCTGGTGATCGCACATCGCGGCGCGAGCGGCTACCTGCCCGAGCACACGCTCGCCGGCTACGAGCTCGCGGTGAAGATGGGGGCGAACTTCATCGAACCCGACCTGCAGCTCACGCGTGATGGCGTGCTGGTCGCGATGCACGACGAGACAATCGATCGCACGACCAACGTGGCCGAGGTCTTCCCCGCCCGGAATGGCACCTACAAGGTCGCCGATTTCTCGCTCGCCGAAATCGCAACGTTGACGGTGAAGCCGACCGGCACCGGCAGCACGTCTTACCCGGGCTTCACGCCGAGCCATGTCGAGTTGCGCGTTCCCACGTTTCAGCAGGTGATCGACCTCGCGAAGTCGCAGGGCCGCAGCGTCGGAATCTACCCCGAGGCCAAGCAGGCCGACCCCGTGATGGAGGACCAGATCCTCGCGACGCTGAAGCGAAACGGCTATGGCGACGCGCCCGAGCGGGTGTTCCTGCAATCGTTCAGCGACGCCACGCTGCGCAGCCTCGATGCAAAACAGCGTGCGCTCGGACTCGAGATTCCGCTGATCGCCTTGGGCAGCGCCGTCATCCGGCCCGACGGCAGCGCACGTTTGCGCGTCGGCGGCGGGGCGGAGCTGACGCTCGACGACGTCGCGTCGTTCGCCGAAGGCGTCGGCGTGGCGATCGCGAACGCGCGCTACCCGCTGACGAAGGACTTCGTCGACCAGGCCCACGCCGCCGGACTCGTGGTGCATGGCTGGACCTTTGCCAAACCCGACCCCGCCGCGGCGGCCGTCGAGTATCAGACCTTCCTCGAGATGGGCCTGGACGGTCTGTTCAGCAACTACAGCGACCTGGCCGTGAAAGCGCGAAACGATTTCGCCGCCAGCCGCCGATGAATCCGAACGGCACCCTCACCGACGTGCGCGGCCTGCGCGTCGGCCACTTCACCGAGACGCGCCGGCCGACCGGTTGTACCGTGATCCTTGCCACCGAGGGCGCCGTCGCCGGCGTCGACGTGCGCGGTGCCGCTCCAGGCACGCGCGAGACCGAGCTGCTCTCGCCGCTCAACGCGATCGAGAAGGTGCACGCGGTCATGCTCGCCGGTGGCAGTGCGTTCGGGCTCGATGCCGCGAGCGGCGTGATGCGCTGGCTCGACGAGCGCGGCATCGGCGTGCCCGTCGGCCCGGCACGGGTTCCCATCGTGCCGGCCGCGATCCTGTTCGACCTGTGGGTCGGCGACGCCTCGATCCGGCCGGATGCCGCGGCAGGCTACGCGGCCTGCGAGGCGGCGTCGACCGCGCCGGTCGCCGAAGGCAACGTCGGCGCGGGC
>JBDTVC010000419.1:0-3430 GCA_040007475.1 Burkholderiales bacterium | reverse complement strand
ACGCAGCCGCTGACGATGCCGATGATCCGCACGCGCTGGGGCCGCATCGTCAACATCTCGTCGGTGGCTTCGCTGGCCGGCAACCGCGGCCAGGTGAACTATGCGGCGGCGAAGGGCGCGCTGAACAGCGCCACCAAGTCGCTCGCGCTCGAGCTGGCGAGCCGCGGCATCACGGTCAACGCGGTTGCGCCCGGCATCATCGACTCGGGCATGGCCGAGGGCACGTTCGACAAGGCGACGATCGAGCGGCTCGTGCCGATGAAACGCACCGGCCGCGCCGACGAGGTCGCGGCGCTGGTCTCGTTCCTCGCGTCGGATGACGCGGGCTACATCAGCGGGCAGGTGATCTCGATCAACGGCGGGATGCTGTAGGCCCTGCCTCCGGGCGACTTGAAACGCCCCGTTCCGCACTCACCTTGGCACCTCAAGGAGAGCTATCTTGGGTGCGAACGACGCCTTTCTTCACGATGCCTACTCGCAGACCGTCAGTGACGTGGTCGAACGGCTGGGCCCGAGCGTGGCGGCCGTTCAGTTGCACGGCAGCGGCGACGCGGCGCTCGGCGGCGGCTCGGGCTTCCTGTTCACGCCCGACGGCTACCTGCTGACGAACTCGCACGTGGTGCGCGCCGGCAAGCCACCCGTCGCGGCCCGGCCCGATGTTCAACACCGGGTGTCGCTCGCCGACGGCCGCGAGTTCGCCGCGCGCTGGGTCGGCGACGACCCCGACACCGACCTCGCAGTGCTCAGCATCGACGGCCTGTCGCGCGGCATGCTCAGCCACGCGGCACTGGGCCGCTCGGCCGACCTGAAGCGCGGCCAGATCGCGATCGCGATCGGCAACCCGCTCGGCTTCGAGCACACGGTGACGGCCGGCATCGTCAGCGCACTGGGCCGCAGCATGCGCGCGAGCACCGGGCGCCTGATCCCCGACGTGATCCAGACCGACGCGGCGCTGAACCCCGGCAACTCGGGCGGCCCGCTGCTGGACTCACGCGGCGAGGTCATCGGCATCAACACCGCGATCATCCGCGGCGCGCAGTCGATCTGCTTCGCGGTGGCGGTGGACATCGCCTCGTGGGTGATCCCGCAACTGCTGCAGCACGGCCGCGTGCGGCGTGGCTACCTCGGCGTGGCCGGGCAGACGCAGACGCTGCACCGCCGTGTGGCGCTGGCCTACGAACTGCCGCAGGCCAGCGGCGTGCGGGTCTCGTCGGTCGAGCCCAGCAGCCCGGCCGCGCTGTCCGGTGTGCGCACGCACGACCTGATCGTCGGGCTCGACGGCCTGGTGATCGACAGCGTCGACGCGCTGCACCAGGCGCTCGACGCGAGCCGTGTCAATCGCGACTGCGCGCTGAAGCTGATCCGCGGCGCGACCTCGCCGGTGCCGATCTACCTCAGCGTGCGACCGACCGAGGCGCTGCGCGGCGCATGACGCGCGCGGGGGCTCTAAACTCCTGCCCCACAGGAGACAAGCGCCCATGATCGAACAACACCTCGACATCCCGACCACCGATGGCGCGATGAACACCTTCGTCGTGCATCCCGAAGAGGGCGGCCCGTTCCCGGTCGTGCTGTTCTACATGGACGCGCCGGGCAAGCGCGAGGAGCTGCACGACATGGCGCGGCGCCTGGCCACGGTGGGCTATTGCGTGGTGCTGCCCAACCTGTACTACCGCAAGACGCGCGAGTACTGGCTGAAGGAGCGCACCGAGGCGGCGATGGCCGAGATGTTCGCGCTGATGCACTCGCTCAGCGCCGCGACGACCGAGTGCGACACGCGCGCGATGCTGCAGTTCGTCGACGCGCTGCCGCAGGCCGATGCCACGCGCATCGGCGCGGTCGGCTACTGCATGAGCGGGCCGTTCGTGATGTGGGCCGCGGCGGCGTTTCCCGAGCGGCTGCGCTGCATCGCGTCGATCTACGGCGCGAACCTGGTCACCGACCAATCCGATTCACCGCACCGCATCGCGGGCAAGGTTCGCTGCGAGAGCTACTTCGCGTGTGCCGAGATCGACAGGTGGGCGTCACCCGCCGACATCGAGCAGTTGCGTGCCGCGCTGCAGGCCGCGGGCACGCCGCACCGCATCGAGTGGTACCCCGGTGCGGAGCACGGTTTCGCGTTCCCGCAGCGCGGCGCGATCTACAACAAGCCCGCGGCCGAGCGGCACTGGGAGCGGCTGTTCAGCCTGTTCGGGCGCGTGCTCGCGCGCTGACGCTGCGCAGGCGCGCTCAGCGCTGGAACGGCGGCCGCCGCGCCGCGCGCCGCCACAGCAGAATCGGCAAGCGCAGCGCGAACTCCAGCATCAGGCGCAGGTGCATCCACGTCAACAACACGTTGTCGCGCCCATAGCGGAAGTGCGAGACACCGCCCTCCTCGGCCGTCAGGTACTTCACCGGCGCGGGCAGGTTCAGCGGCTTCACGCCGCGCCACGCGAGGCGCACGACGGCTTCGGTGTCGAAGTCGAAACGGCGCATCCAGGGCTGGCGGCGCATGACCGCGATCAGGTCGGCGATCGGGTAGACGCGAAAGCCGTAGAGCGAATCGTCGATGCCTGCGCCCAGGGTCTCGAGATTGGTCCACCAGTTGGACACGCGCCTTCCCCGCACACGCAGCAGCGGCGCCGAGGCATCGAAGACCGGGCGGCCGAGCACCATCGTGTCGGGGCGCTCGATCGAGGCCTGCATGAACGCCGGGATCAGTTCCGCCGGGTGCTGGCCGTCGGAGTCCATCGTCAGCGCATGCGTGAAGCCGACCGCACGCGCGGCGTTCAGGCCATGCAGCACGGCCGCGCCCTTGCCGCCGTTCACCGGCAGCGCGATCAGCGTGATGCCGGGATCCGCGGCCGCCATCGCGCGCAAGCCGTCGGGCGTGCCATCGGTGCTGCCGTCGGTCACGACCCAGACCGGGTTCCAGTGCGCGCGTGCGGCGCGCACGGTGTCGTACACGGTCGGCCCGGTGTTGTAGCTCGGGATCAGCAGCAGATGCGTGCGCGACGCGTTCATGGGCGCAACTCATCGGCGAAATACGTCTCGAGCCGCTTGAGCAACCCCTGGTGATCGGCCTCGGGCTCGAAGCGCCGGCCCAGGCGAACGTTGAACACGACCGGGAACTGCGGCGTGCGCCAGATCGGCCAGCCCTTGCCGAGGTAGGGCGACGGGGTCTCGATGAACACCGTCTGGATCGGCACCTGCGCCATGTGCGCGATCAGCGTCACGCCGGGGCGGAACGGGTTGATCGGCGGCTCGATGGTGCGCGTGCCCTCGGGGAACAGCACGAGCTGCCCGCCGGCCTTCAGGTTGTCGACCGCGCCGCGGATCATGCCGCGCGTCGGCTCGTTGCGGATGTAGCGCGCCAGCCGTGCGCCGGCGCCGAGGAACGGGTTGCGCATCAGGCTCGCACGCATGATGCAGATGCCGCGCGGCACGCGCG
>JBDTVC010000418.1:0-3434 GCA_040007475.1 Burkholderiales bacterium | reverse complement strand
CCCGAGGGCTATCGCAAGGCGCTGCGGCTGATGAAGCTGGCCGAGAAGTTCGGCCTGCCCGTGTTCACGTTCGTCGACACGCCGGGCGCGTATCCCGGCATCGGTGCCGAGGAGCGCGGCCAGTCGGAAGCCATCGGCCGCAACATCTACGAGATGGCGCAGCTCGAGGTGCCGATCATCGTCACGATCATCGGCGAGGGGGGGTCAGGCGGCGCGCTCGCGATCAGCGTCGGTGACCAGCTGCTGATGCTGCAGTACTCGATCTATTCGGTGATCTCGCCCGAAGGCTGCGCGTCGATCCTGTGGAAGACCTCGGAGCGTGCGTCCGATGCGGCCGACGCGCTGGGCATCACCGCGCATCGCCTGAAAGCGCTGGGCCTGATCGACAAGATCGTCAACGAGCCGGTCGGCGGCGCACATCGCGACATCAAGCAGATGGCCGCGTTCCTGAAGCGTGCGCTGAACGATGCCTTCCGCCAGGTCAGCGACCTGAAGCCGAAAGAACTGCTGCAACGGCGCTACGAGCGGCTGCAGTCCTACGGCCGCTTCACCGACACCAAAGAGCGCTGATTCACAGTGGCCGCGCGCTTGGTCGCCGTGGCCTGGAGCGGCGGACGCGACTCGACAGCGCTGCTGCACGCCACACTGATCGAAGCCCGCGACCAGGGCGTGCGCGTGATCGCGCTGCATGTTCATCACGGGTTGAGTGCGCAGGCAGACGCATGGCTCGCCCATTGCGAGGCACAGGCTCGGCGCTGGTCGCGCCAGGGGCTGCCGATCGAATTCACCTGGCATCGACTCACGACAACTCCCCCGGCCGGCGACAGCGTCGAGGCGTGGGCGCGCCAGGCGCGTTACCACGCGCTGCGCGCGATGGCCGACGAACATGGCGTCACCGTCGTGTTGCTCGCGCATCACCAGCGCGATCAGGCCGAAACGTTGCTGCTGCAGGCCTTGCGAGGCGCCGGCACGGCGGGTCTATCGGGCATGCCGCGCAGCGTGATGCGCGACGGCATCGAGTGGCAGCGGCCCTGGCTGGCCCACTCGCGCGACGCGATCGATGCCTACGTGCGGCGGCACCGGCTCAAGCACATCGAGGACGACAGCAACGCCGATCCGCGCTTCGCGCGCAATCGGCTGCGCCTGCAGGTGTGGCCCGCATTGCTCACTGCGTTCCCGGGCGCCGACGCGGCACTGGCCACGGCAGCCCAATGGACCCAGCAGGCCGATGCCGCACTGGCGGAGCTCGCGCACCTGGATCTGGCCCGGACCGCGACCGACGAGGGCCTGCAAGTTGACGCGTGGCTCGCGTTGTCTCCGGCGCGGCGCAGCAACGCGCTGCGTGCCTGGCTGCATCGCGCGCATGGCGCCAGCGCGCCGGCCAGCCTGGTGACGCGGCTGCTCGACGAACTGCCGATCCGCCGCAACGCCCGCTGGCCGGTTGCGTCGGCGGAACTGCGCGTCTATCGCGGTGTGCTCCGGAGCCGGCCCGTCGCCGAGGCGCCGCTGCCCGAACGCGAAACGAATCTGAGCATTCAACGGGCCGGCGTGCTCGCATTGCCCGGCTGGTCGGGCGCGCTGCGCGTCGAACCGGTGGCCGAGATGGGCGTACCGCTCGCCTGGCTGGCGCATGTCGAGCTGCGCGAGCGTGCCGGTGGCGAGCGGTTCCAGGCCGGCCTCGGCCGCCCGCCGCGCAGTCTGAAGAAGCAGTTTCAGGGGGCGGCGATGCCCGTCTGGGAGCGCGATGGCCCGCTCGTCTACAGCGGCGGGCAACTCGTGTTCGTGCCGGGCCTCGGGCTGGATGCGCGCGTCATCGGCCTGCCGGGCCAGCCGCTCGTGTCGCTGCGCTGGGTGCCCGGCTGAACGCCGACAAGCGCGGGCTAGAATCGCAGGCTCGCCTGGAGGCGAGTCCTTTGATTTCGTTCGACAGCTGATTCACCTCATGGCACTCATAGTCCACAAGTACGGCGGCACCTCGATGGGCTCGCCGGAACGCATCCGCAGCGTCGCCAAGCGCGTTGCCAAATGGGCCCGCGCCGGCCACCAGATGGTGGTCGTGCCCTCGGCGATGAGCGGCGAGACCAATCGCCTGCTCGGCCTGGCGAAGGAGCTGTCGCCGACCAGCACGACGCCCGAACTGCAACGTGAACTCGACATGATCGCCTCGACCGGCGAACAGGTCTCGGTCGGCCTGCTTGCGATTGCGTTGCAGGCCGAGGGCATGCCGGCCGTCAGCTACGCCGGTTGGCAGGTGCCGATCAAGACCGATTCGGCCTTCACGAAGGCCCGCATCCTGAACATCGACGACCAGCGCGTGCGCGCCGACCTTGCGGCCGGCAAGGTCGTGATCATCACGGGCTTCCAGGGCATCGACCCCGACGGCCACATCACGACACTGGGCCGCGGCGGCTCCGACACGTCGGCCGTGGCCGTGGCGGCGGCGATGAAGGCCGACGAGTGCCTGATCTACACGGACGTGGACGGCGTTTACACGACCGACCCGCGCATCGTCGCCGAGGCGCGTCGTCTCACCACCGTCAGCTTCGAGGAGATGCTTGAGATGGCGAGCCTGGGCTCCAAGGTGCTCCAGATCCGTTCGGTGGAGTTTGCAGGCAAGTACCGCGTGCCGTTGCGCGTGCTCTCGAGCTTCACGCCGTGGGACATCGACATCGACGAAGAGGCGAAGTCGGGCACCCTGATCACCTTTGAGGAAGACGAAAAAATGGAACAAGCCGTTGTCTCGGGCATCGCCTTCAATCGCGACGAAGCCAAGATCAGCCTGCTGGGCGTGACCGACAAGCCCGGCATTGCCTTCATGATCCTCGGCCCGGTGGCCGAGGCCAACATCGACGTGGACGTGATCATCCAGAACGTCTCGCACGACGGCCGCACCGACTTCTCGTTCACCGTGCCGCGCGGTGACTACCAGCGAACGCTCGATCTGCTGAAGGCCAAGGTGCTGCCGGTGACCGGCGCGAGCGAACTGGTCGGCGACGCGAAGATCTGCAAGGTCAGCATCGTCGGCATCGGCATGCGCTCGCATGTCGGCGTGGCCAGCCGCATGTTCAGCGTGCTGAGTGACGAGGGCATCAATATCCAGATGATCACGACGAGCGAGATCAAGACCAGTGTCGTGATCGACGAGAAGTACATGGAGCTCGCCGTGCGCGCGCTGCACAAGGCCTTCGACCTGGAGCAGGCAGCGAGCTGAATCCGGGCCCGCTTCGCGGGTTAGAATGAGATTGGTACGGAGCTGTGACCGAGTGGCCGAAGGTGCTCCCCTGCTAAGGGAGTATGCGGGCAAAACCTGCATCGAGGGTTCGAATCCCTCCGGCTCCGCCAGAGAACAAGTCAATACGGGCCCTGGCGGCCCGTTTTGCTTTGGCTCTGTTCGCGTTTGCTGTGGATGGAGTCACGCGCCGACGGCCAGAGCC
>JBDTVC010000417.1:0-3463 GCA_040007475.1 Burkholderiales bacterium | reverse complement strand
TGGACCGCCCGCACGAACGCACATGAAGCTTCAATCACCCGATTCGCTGTTCGCCGGCATGCTGGCCGGTGCGCTGGTTTGCGCGATGTTGATGATCGCGTTGCCCGTTTCAGCCGTGCCGCTGAATCCGACGCGTGACGACGAAGTGATCGAGTTGTTGCCGGCCATCAGCGGCAGTCGTGCCGACGAGCGCAAGGCGCGCCAGCAACTGGCTCAGCAGCCCACCGACATGGCCCTCGCGCTGGCGACGGCCCGAAAGTATCTCGAACAAGCCCACGCACTCGGCGACCCGCGCTTCGCCGGCATGGCCATGGCAGCGCTCGAAGGCTGGAAGGACGAGTCTTCGATGCCAGACCCCGTGCTGATGATGCGCGCCACGCTGCAGCAGTACCTGCATGAGTTCGACGCCTCGGCCGCCAACCTGCAGCGGCTGCTGGCGCGCCCCGGCGAGCCGCGGCCGCAGGCGTGGTTGACGCTGGCGACGGTGCGCCGCGTGCAAGGCCGCTACGCGGAGTCCGATGCGGCGTGCAAGCAGGTCGCACGCGGTGGCGCGACCGTGCACGGCAACGCGTGCGTGGCCGAGAACGCTGCGCTGCGCGGCGACGTCGCGCGGGCCCGCGCCGCGTTCAACGGCCTGCTCGCCGATCGTCGCCAGCCCGCAGCGACACAGGCGTGGCTGCTCACGAGCGTCGCCGAGATGGAGCAGCGTGCCGGCAACGCCGCGGCTGCCGATGCCGCCTACCAGGCGGCATTGAAGCTCGAGCCTGATGATTACGCGACGCTGGCCTATGCCGACTTCCTGATCGAGCAGAAGCGCCCTGCGCAGGCGATGACCTTGCTCGAGGGCCAGGCACGCAGCGACGCGGTGCTGCTGCGGCTGGCGATCGCCGGCGCGCAGTCCAGCGCCGCGTCGGCAACAGCGGACGCGGCCGAGATGCGCGAGCGCATCGCGTTGGCCAACGAGCGGCCGGACGCGAAGGTCTTCCATGGTCGCGAGCAGGCGATGTTCGCGTTGATGATCGATCACGATGCGACGCGCGCGTGGACGCTGGCGCGCGGCAACGCCGCGCATCAGCGCGAGGCCGTGGATGTGCTCGTGCTCGTGCAGGCCGCACGCGCCAGCGGCGACGCCGCTGCGCTGCAGGAGGCCAGGCGCGTCGTGGCAGAGATCGGTCTGCGCGACCGGCGCATCGAGGTGCTGCTGTGATCCGCCGTGTGCTGGCGACGCTCGCGCTCTTGGTGTTCGCCGCCGGGGCGCAGGCGCACAAGGCGAGCGACTCGTACCTGCAGATCGACGCCGGTGAGCAGACGCTGGCCGTGCGCTGGGACATCGCGCTGCGCGATCTCGATGTGGCGATCGGTCTCGATGCCGACGACGACGGTCGGCTGACCTGGGGCGAAGTGAAGGCGGCGTGGCCGCGCATCGAGGCCTATGCGTTGCCGCGCCTCGCGATCGGAGGATGCCCGTTGCGCGTGAGTTCGACGGCACTGGAGAGCCGCAACGACGGCGCGTATGCCGTGATGTTCCTGGCCAGCGACTGCACGCTCGCGACCGCGCCTGTCATCACGTACTCGCTGTTGCGCGAGGTCGATCCCACGCACCGCGGCATCGCCAAGGTGCAGCGGACGGGCCAGCCGCTGGTGTTGACGATGCTCGACCCGTCGCAGCCCGTTGCGTCAGCGTCGGGGGGCGCTCGTGAATCGCCGGGCTTCGTGCTCGAGGGCATGCTGCACATCCTCGGCGGCTACGACCACGTGCTGTTCCTGCTCTGCCTGCTGTTGCCGTCGGTGATGCGGCGCACGGCCGAGGGTTGGCGGCCGGTGGAGAAGCTGGCGCAGGCGGTATGGCCGGTCGTCGGCATCGTCTCGGCATTCACCGTCGCGCACTCGATCACGCTGGCACTGGCGGCGACCAAGGTGGTGTCGCTGTCGCCCGCGTTCATCGAACCGGCGATCGCCGTGACCATCATCCTGGCGGCGCTGGACAACGTCTGGCCGATCTTCCCTGTGCGGCGCGTCGTCGTCACCTTCTGCTTCGGCTTGATCCACGGCTTCGGCTTTGCCGCCGTACTGGCCGAACTGAACCTGCCGACCTCGGCGTTCGCGCTGGCGCTGCTGCAGTTCAACGTGGGGCTGGAGCTGGGGCAGTTGCTGATCGTCATCAGCGTCACGGCGCTGCTGTTCCTGATGCGACAGCGGCGGCGCTACCGGGCGCTGGTGATCCGCGGCGGCTCGTATGCGGCGATGGCGGTCGGCGTGCTGTGGCTCATCGAGCGCACGGCCAATGTGTCGATCCTGCCGATGTAGAATCGCGCCCTCAGTGACTACAAGGGCGAGAAAGGCAATGCAGGTTATGACACCGCGAACTACCACCTTCCGTACGAAGGCATGGTTGGCCGCGCGCCTCGACCACGCTTGATCCTTCCCTTCTCGTTCGACTCAAGGCGCGGCTCAGTCCGCGCCTTTTTGTTTTTGGAGCTCCTCCGATGATCTCGATTCAGTTGCCCGATGGTTCGAAGCGTGAGTATCCCGGCCCGTTGACGGTGGCCGATGTGGCCGCGTCGATCGGCACCGGCCTGGCCAAGGCCGCACTGGCCGGCCGCGTGGGGCAGGGCGCATCGGCGCGTGTCGTCGACACCAGCTTCGTGATCGAGGCCGACACGCCTCTCGCGATCGTCACCGACAAGGACGCGGCGGGGCTCGAGGTCATCCGCCACTCGACAGCTCATTTGCTGGCCTATGCGGTGAAGGAGCTGTTCCCCGAGGCGCAGGTGACGATCGGCCCGGTGATCGAGAACGGCTTCTTCTACGACTTCTCGTACAAGCGCCCGTTCACGCCCGAGGATCTGGTCGCGATCGAAGCGAAGATGACCGAGCTCGCCAGGAAGGACGAGAAGGTCGAGCGCCGCGTGCTGCCGCGTGACGAGGCTGTCGCGTACTTCAAGAGCCTAGGTGAGCACTACAAGGCCGAGATCATCTCGAGCATCCCGGCCGGCGAGGACGTGTCGCTGTACCGCGAAGGGAAGTTCGAGGACCTGTGCCGCGGCCCGCACGTGCCGAGCACGGGCAAGCTCAAGCACTTCAAGCTGATGAAGGTCGCCGGCGCGTACTGGCGCGGCGATCATCGCAACGAGATGCTGCAGCGCATCTACGGCACGGCCTGGGCGACCAAGGACGAGCTGCAGCAGCACCTGCACATGCTCGAAGAGGCCGAGAAGCGCGACCATCGCAAGCTCGGTCGCGAGCTCGACCTGTTCCACATCGACGAGTTCGCGCCGGGGCTGGTGTTCTGGCACCCGAAGGGCTGGGCGCTGTGGCAGAACGTCGAGCAGTACATGCGGCAGGTCTACCGCGACTGCGGCTACCAGGAGGTCAAGGGCCCGCAGATCCTCGACAAGAGCCTGTGGGAGAAGACCGGCCACTGGGAGAACTACCGCGACAACATGTTCACGACCGAGTCGGA
>JBDTVC010000416.1:0-3483 GCA_040007475.1 Burkholderiales bacterium | reverse complement strand
AGGTGCTCGAGGTCGACCTCGCGCGCAAGCGCATCTCGCTGACGATGAAGCTCGATGCGAAGCCGGTCAGCGCGGCCGATCGCAACGCCGGCAACGCGTACCGCGCGCCGGCACGCGGCGAGCGTGTTGCACCGGGCCGGGCCGCCGCGCCGCAGGGCGGTGGCTCGGCGATGGCCGATGCGTTCGCGCGGCTGCAGGGCAAGCGCTGATCCAGCCTATACAGTGAGGGCATGCACGCCCTGAACATCCACGCCGGCCCGCGCGCGCTCGACGCGCTGCGGGTACACGGCCTGCGACCGGAGCACGTGCGCGCGATCCCCGCGGCGGCTGGCGGGCCCAAGGGCCTGGTGCTGAATGCGCTCGACCAGTTCATTTTCGGCGAGTGGCTTGACCGAGCGTCGGCGCCGGTGCACCTGCTCGGCGCGTCGATCGGCGCGTGGCGCATGGCGGCGGCCTGCCTGAACGACCCGGCGCAGGCGCTGGCGCAGATGGCGCACGACTATCTGCACCAGGACTACGAGCACGCTCCGGGCAAGCCACCGACGCCGCGCCACGTCAGCGAGGTGTTCGGTGCGAACCTGGTCGCACGCTTCGGCGGGCGCGCTCAGGAGCTGTTGAGCAACCCGCGCTTTCGTCTGCACGTGTTCACCAGCCGCGGCCGCCATCTGCTGCGCCGCCACGGGCGCGCGTTGTCCGCCATCAGCACGCCGCTGAGCTATGCGGGCTCGTTCGCGACCAATGCGATCAGCCGGCGCGCGATGAGCGGGTGGTGGGAGCGGGTGATCTTCTCCGACCCGCGTGAGCCGTTGCCGATCCATCTGCACGACTACCGCACGCACACCGCGGCGCTGAGCGCGCAGAACCTGCCGCAGAGCATCCTCGCGAGCTGCTCCATACCGTACTGGCTGGACCCGGTGCACAACATCCCCGGCGGCCCGAAGGGCGCCTACTGGGATGGCGGCATCACCGACTACCACCTGCACCTGAACTACGCGTCGATGGCCGATGGCGACCAGCCGGCGCTGGTGCTGTACCCGCACTTCCAGCAGTCGGTGATCCCTGGCTGGCTCGACAAGTTTTTCAAGCACCGGCACCGCGCGACCGCGGCGCTGTCGAACGTCGTCGTGCTGTCGCCGAACCCGGCATGGATCGCGACGCTGCCCATGGCCAAGCTGCCGGATCGTGCCGACTTCAAGTTCTTCGGCGACGACGTGGCCGGTCGTGTCGCCGCGTGGTCGCGCGCGATCACGCAAAGCGAGCAACTGCGCGACGAGTTCGCGGCGTGGGTCGATGGCCGCATGCACATCGATGTGAAGCCGCTGGTCTGACCTGGAGCCCGAGATGAATCTGCCCAAACACGAGCTGACGATGACCGTGCTGATGACGCCCGACATGGCGAACTTCAGCGGCAACGTGCACGGCGGCACCGTGCTTAAGCTGCTCGATCAGGTCGCATATGCGTGCGCGAGCCGGTACGCCGGCCGCTATGTCGTGACGCTGTCGGTGGATCAGGTGACGTTCCGTGAGCCGATCCATGTCGGCGAGCTCGTCAGCTTCCTGGCGAGCGTGAACTACACCGGCACAACCTCGATGGAGGTCGGCATCAAGGTGATGACCGAGAACATCCAGACGCAGTCGACGCGCCACGCGAACAGCTGCTTCTTCACGATGGTCGCGATGGACGAGCACCGCCAAGCCGCGGCGGTGCCGTCGCTGGTGCTCGTCACCGACGACCAGCGCCGCCGCGATGCGGCTGCGCGCATGCGGCGCGAACTGCGCCAGGAGGTCGCGCAGCGCATGAAGCAGATGCGTTCTGCGACCTGATGGCTCACCCGGCGGCGGGTTACCGCCGCCACCTGCCGAGCGGGTGCTCAGGCCGCTTGGGAGCGGCGCGGCGCTGGCCTGAGCCCGCGCGACGAAGAATCTTGTCAAGCAGTGCATCCGGCTGTGAAGGGCGTGCGTAAGCCCCCTACAGACGTGACCTGCGGCCATCCGGCCGCGGAGACGTCCAACCCCACAGCTCGAACAAGGATGACGACATGACACGATACGCATCAAGGCGGCTGCTGCCGCTGTGCGCGGCCGCGGCCGCGCTGTTCGGACCCTCGACGGCCGCGCTGGCCTCCAGCCACCGCGAGGCCCCGTCGATCGCGACGACACCCAAGGTCGACGCGACCGACTTCTACATGTTCAACAGCTACGAGCCGGGCCGCAGCGGCTTCGTGACGCTGGTCGCCAACTACCTGCCGCTGCAGGACGCGTACGGTGGCCCGAACTACTTCAAGCTCGACCCGAATGCGCTGTACGAGATCCACATCGACAACGTCGGCGATGCGAAGGAGCACCTCACCTTCCAGTTCAAGTTCAAGAACACGCTGAAGGGCAAGACGCTGAACATCGGCGGCAAGGATGTCGCGATCCCGCTGACGCAGTTCGGCGGCGTGAGCGATCCCGCCGGCGCTGCGCTCAACGTGACCGAGAGCTTCACGGTCGACGTGGTGCGCGGTGATCGGCGTACCGGCTCGCGCGGCTCGCTCACCAACGTGACCGGCGGCAGCGCGACCTTCGCGAAGCCCTCGGACAACATCGGCAGCAAGACGATCCCGAACTACGCGGCCTACGCGGCGCAGTTCGTCTACAACGTCAACATTCCGGGCTGCTCGGCGCCGGGCAAGGTCTTCGTCGGTCAGCGCAAGGACCCGTTCGCCGTGAACCTCGGCGTGATCTTCGACCTCATCAACGTGCCGAGTGCTGCGTTCATCCTGGACCCGGCGAACAAGGACGCGGGCGAGGACAAGCTGAACGACAAGAACGTCACCTCGCTCGCGCTCGAAGTGCCGACGAGCTGCCTGCTGGCCTCCGGCTCGACCGATCCGGTGATCGGTGGCTGGACGACCGCCAGCCTGCGCCAGGGCAGCCTGCTCAGCGCCGCGCCGAAGTCGGGCTACCAGACGGCGGCGCTGACCGGTGGTGCCTGGACGCAGGTCTCGCGCCTGGGCATGCCGCTGGTCAACGAGGTCGTGATCGGGCTGCCCGACAAGGACAAGTTCAACGCCTCCAAGCCCAAGGACGACGGGCAGTTCGCGACTTACGTGACCAACCCGACGCTGCCAGCGCTGGTCGAGATCGCACTCGGCGCGCCGGGCGTGGCACCGACGAACTTCCCGCGCACCGACCTCGTCACGGCCTTTCTGACCGGCATCAAGGGCGTCAACCAGCCCGCGAACGTGGTCGGCTCGGAGATGCTGCGCCTGAACACTGCGATTGCCGCGACGCCGTACGCGAGCCAGAACCGGCTCGGGCTGCTCGGCGGCCTGCTGGGCCCGGCGCCGCAGGACCTGGCGGGCTACCCGAACGGCCGGCGCCCGAATGACGACGTGGTCGACATCTCGCTGGTGGCGGTGATGGGCGGCCTGTGCGTGGCCAACGGCGACACCGACGCGTTCAAGCTCGGCGCGAGCTGCAAGCCCTCGGCGGTGCCGC
>JBDTVC010000415.1:0-3491 GCA_040007475.1 Burkholderiales bacterium | reverse complement strand
TTTTGATGTACCTCTCGTCCCGTTTCCGTGACGTGATGCGCACCTAGCAGCTTTCTAGCAAAACACGGATTGTACTCCGCCGGGCAATAGCAGGCAAGCACAGAGACTGTCAAGTGGGCCTGCCCTGCGCCCGCTGCATGCCAGAATCCTGCCGACACAACGACAGGTGCGACCATGGGATTCCTTGCCGGCAAACGCTTTCTGATCACAGGCGTGCTCTCGAACCGATCGATCGCCTACGGCATCGCCCGCGCGTGCCACCGCGAGGGCGCCGAACTGGCGCTGAGCTACCAGGGCGAGCGTTTCAAGGAGCGGGCTATCGAGTTCGCCGCCGAGTTCGGCTCGAAGCTGGTCTTCGACTGCGACGTGGCGAGCGACGAGCAGATCGACGCGCTCTTCGCTCAGCTCGGCGAGGTCTGGCCCGAGTTCGACGGCCTGGTGCACTCGATCGGCTTCGCCCCGAAAGAGTCGATCGCCGGCAACTTTCTCGACGGCCTGTCACGCGAATCGTTCCGCATCGCGCACGACATCTCCAGCTACAGCTTCCCCGCACTGGCCAAGGCCGCCGCGCCACGTCTGCGACGCGGCAGCGCGCTGTTGACACTGACCTACCTCGGCGCGCTGCGCAGCCTGCCGAACTACAACACGATGGGCCTGGCCAAGGCCTCTCTCGAGGCCAGCGTGCGCTACCTCGCCGCGGCGATGGGCCCGATGGGCGTGCGCGTGAACGGCATCTCGGCCGGGCCGATCAAGACGCTGGCCGCGTCCGGCATCAAGGACTTCAGCAAGATGCTCCAGATGTCCGCCGCCTCGCCGCTCGGGCGCAACGTCACGATCGACGATGTCGGCAACGCCGCTGCGTTTCTGCTGTCGGATCTGGCCGCGGGCATCACCTCGGAGATCACCTACGTCGACGGCGGCTTCAGCCAGTCCGGATTGGCCGGCATGTCAGAGGCCTAGCGCCATGGCCGAGCACGCGACCGCCCGCCTTCTCGGCGACGTCGGCGGCACGAACGCGCGCTTCGCCTGGCAGGACGCGGAAGGCGCTCCGCTGCGCGACATCGCTTCATTGCCGACGGCCGACCACGCGACGCTGGCCGACGCGATCACGGCCTATCTCAAGGGCATCGGCCGCGCGGCGCCGCCGTGGTGCGCGATCGGCATCGCCAACCCGATCACCGGCGATCAGATCCGGATGACGAACTGCCACTGGGCGTTCTCGATCAGTGCGATGCGGGAGGCACTGGGCCTCGAGCGCCTCGTGGTCATCAACGACTTCACCGCCCTCGCGCTCGCGCTCCCTGATCTGCCCGCAAGCGAGTTGCGCCAGCTCGGTGGCGCTGCCGCCGAGCCCGGCGCGCCGATCGGGCTGATCGGGCCCGGCACGGGCCTGGGGGTGTCGGGCCTGATCGCCGGGGACACGCCCGGTCGTTGGATGGCGCTGCAGGGCGAAGGCGGGCATGTCACGCTCGCTGCATCGAATCTGCGCGAGGCCACCGTGCTGCAGGTGCTTCGCGACGAGCATGGCCATGTGTCGGCCGAACGTGCCGTCTCTGGCCAGGGGCTCGAAGCCCTGTACTCGGCGGTCTGCAAGCTCGACGGCGTCGCCGGCTTCGCGCCGCTGCCGGCGGCCGAGGTGAGCCAGCGCGGCCTCGCGGCCAGCGACGCACAGTGCGTCGAAGCGCTCGACCTGTTCTGCGCCTTCCTGGGCAACGTCGCCGGCAACCTCGCGCTGACGCTCGGTGCGCGCGGCGGCGTCTACATCGGCGGCGGCATCGTGCCGCGGCTGGGCGATGCGTTCGCGCGCTCGCGATTTCGGGCATGCTTCGAAGACAAGGGACGCTTTTGCTCGTACCTCGAGGCGATCCCGGTCTTCGTGATCCACACCCCCGTGTCGCCGGCGCTGCTCGGCGCCGCTCGCGCGCTCTAGTCGTTGCGCACGCAGTCGACGAAGTAGCGCGTCTTGCCGTCGTCGTCGTGGGATTCGACGAGGCCGTGCACGTCGGTGTCGAAACCCGGGAACGCAGCGTTGAACTGGCGCGTGAACTTCAGGTAGTCGACGATCTTCTTGTTGAAGCGCTCGCCCGGGATCAGCAGCGGGATGCCCGGCGGGTACGGCGTCAGCAGCGAGGTCGTGATGCGGCCCTCGAGATCGTCGATCGGCACCCGCTCGGTCCGGCGGTGGGCGATGTACGCATAGGCGTCGCTCGGCTTCATCGCTGGCTGCAGATCCGACAGGTACATCTCGGTCGTGAGCCGCGCGATGTCGCCCATCGCGTACATCTCGTGGATGCTCTGGCTCAAGTCGCGCAACCCCATGCGCTCGTAGCGCGGGTGCTGGGCGCAGAACTCGGGCAGGATGCGCCACAGCGGCTGGTTGCGGTCGTAGTCGTCCTTGAACTGCTGCAGCGCGGTCAGCAGCGTGTTCCAGCGGCCCTTGGTGATGCCGATCGTGAACATGATGAAGAACGAGTACAGGCCCGTCTTCTCGACGATCACGCCGTGCTCGGCGAGGAACTTCGTGACGATCGCTGCAGGAATGCCCGTGCCGGCGAACTTGCCCGACATGTCCATGCCCGGCGTGATGATCGTGCACTTGATCGGGTCGAGCAGGTTGAAGCCCTCGGCCAGGTCGCCGAAGCCGTGCCACTTGGCGCCGGCCTTCAGCACCCAGTCGGCGCTGTCGCCGATGCCGTTGGCGGCGATCTTGTCCGGGCCCCAGACCTTGAACCACCAGTCCTTCTTGCCGTAGTCCTTCTCGACCTTGCGCATCGCGCGGCGGAAGTCCATCGATTCGGCGATGCTCTCCTCCACCAGTGCCGGCCCGCCCGGCGCCTCCATCATCGCCGCGGCCACGTCGCAGCTCGCGATGATCGCGTACTGCGGACTCGTCGAGCTGTGCATCAGGTAGGCCTCGTTGAAGAGGTGGCGGTCGAGCTTGCGTTGCTGCGAGTCCTGCACCAGCACCTGCGAGGCCTGGCTGATGCCGGCGAGCAGCTTGTGCGTCGACTGGGTCGCGAAGACGAGCTGGTCCTTGGGCCGCTTGCGGTTCTTGCCCATCGCGTGGAAGCTGCCGTAGAACTTGTGGAAGGCCGCATGCGGCAACCACGCCTCGTCGAAGTGCAAAGTGTCGATGTAGCCGTCGAGCGAGTGCTTGATGGTCTCGGTGTTGTAGAGCACACCGTCGTAGGTGCTCTGCGTCAACGTCAGGATGCGCGGCTTCACGGTCTTCGCGTCGACGTCCTTGAGCAGCGGGTTCGCAGCGATCTTCTTCTTGATCGTGGCCGGCGCGAATTCACTCTCGGGGATCGGCCCGATGATCCCGTAGTGGTTGCGCGTCGGGCGCAGGAACACCGGCACCGCGCCCGTCATGATGATCGCGTGCAGGATCGACTTGTGGCAGTTGCGGTCCACCACCACCACGTCGCCGGGCGCGACGGCGTGGTGCCACACCATCTTGTTGCTGGTGCTGGTGCCGTTGGTGACGAAGA
>JBDTVC010000414.1:0-3509 GCA_040007475.1 Burkholderiales bacterium | reverse complement strand
AGACGCCGCAGAACGACATCATGATGTCGCTCGCGATCGCCACCAGCATGGCCGATGCCGGCGTCAAGACCGTCGGCTTCATCGGCTTCGCCGACGCGTACGGCGAGGGCTGGTATCAGGAGTTCGCCAAGGCCGCCGCGCTGAAGGGCCTGACGATCGTCGCCAACGAACGCTATGCACGTGCCGACACGTCGGTCACCGGGCAGGTGCTCAAGTTGGTCGCCGCCAAGCCCGACGCGGTGCTCGTCGCGGGCTCGGGTACGCCGGCCGTGCTGCCGCAGCGTACGCTGAAGGAGCGTGGCTACACCGGCAAGTACTACCAGACGCACGGTGTCGCGAACAACGACTTCCTGCGCGTCGGCGGCAAGGACGTCGACGGCACGCTGCTGCCTTCGGGCCCGGTGCTGGTGGCCGCGCAACTGCCCGCCAACCACCCGGTGAAGAAGTCGGCGATGGACTACGTGACCAAGTACGAGGCGATGTACGGCAAGGGTTCGGTCTCGACCTTCGGTGCCCATGCGTGGGATACCGGCATGCTGATGCAGGTCGCGGTCGCCAACGCGCTGAAGAAGGCGAAGCCGGGCACGCTCGAGTTCCGCGTCGCGCTGCGTGACGCGCTCGAGAACACGAAGGAAGTCCATGGCGCGCACGGCATCTTCAACATGTCGGCCACCGATCACCTCGGGCTCGACCAGCGCGCGCGCGTGATGGTGAAGGTCGAGAACGGCGCCTGGAAGTACCAGCCCTGAGGTCTTTCGGGCCGCCATGCAAGTGCGCGCGGGAAAACCCCTTCCGGGCGGTGAATCGCGCACTTCTAGAATCATTGTGCAGTTGCACATAGAGGAGTTGCCGAATGGCTGTCACCCGCCGCGCCGCGAAGGCCCAAGCCGAACCCGCAGCGAGCGCCGAACCGGCCGCCCCTGTGGCCGGCGGCCTGCGAATCCTGAAGAAGTACCCCAACCGGCGCCTCTACGACACGCAACTCAGCAGCTACATCACGTTGGCCGATGTGAAGGCGATGGTGCTCTCGGCCGAGCACTTCGAGGTGCGCGACGCGAAGACCGGCGAAGACCTGACGCGCAGCATCCTGCTGCAGATCATTCTCGAGGAAGAGACCGGTGGCGTGCCGATCTTCTCCGCGCCGATGCTGTCGCAACTGATCCGCTTCTATGGCCACGCGATGCAAGGCATGATGGGTTCGTACCTCGAGAAGAACCTGCAGACCTTCACCGACATCCAGTCGCGTCTGGCCGAGCAGGGCCTGCCGGTCGCGCAGTCGCCTGAACTCTGGACGCAGTTCCTCAACGGTCAGGCACCGGCGGTGCAGGGGCTGATGGGCAACTACGTGGAACAGTCGCGCAAGATGTTCGCGCAGATGCAGGAGCAGATGGCCAAGCAGGCGGGGGCGCTGTTCCCCGGCATGCCGGGCTTCATGCCGCCGAAGCGCTAGAGCCATGCCGCCCGCAGCGCTGCAGGGCGCCCGGATCCGCTAGCATCCTGTCCCCTTGGCGCTCGCCCGCGGCGCCTTCGACAGCCTGCTCTGCGCATGACCCATTCGATCATCGAGTTCCCGCTCCCCCGCATCGGCGGAGCGACCTGCAGGATCTGGCGCTCGCCACCGGTGGCTGTGTCGCCGATTCGCTCGAGATGGCGCGCTTCGGGCGCGAGCACGCGGCTCAGACGCTGATCGTCGCCGGCGTGCGCTTCATGGGCGAGACCGCGAAGATCCTCTCGCCCGGCAAGCGTGTGTTGATGCCCGACCTCGATGCCACCTGTTCGCTCGACCTGGGCTGCCCGCCGGAGCCGTTCGCCGCGTTCTGTGACGCGCACCCGGACCGCACGGTCGTCGTCTATGCCAACACCAGCGCGGCCGTCAAGGCGCGCGCCGACTGGATGGTGACAAGCGCCTGCGCGCTGCCCATCGTGGCGCACCTGAAAGCGCAAGGCCAGAAGGTGCTGTGGGCGCCCGACCGGCACCTGGGCCGCTACATCCAGCAGCAGACCGGTGCCGACATGCTGCTGTGGGACGGCGCCTGCATCGTGCACGACGAGTTCAAGGCGGTCGAGCTCGCGCTGCTGCGCGAGGCGCATCCGGACGCGCAGGTGCTGGTGCACCCCGAGTCGCCCGAAGGCGTGATCGTGCTGGCCGACGTGGTGGGCTCGACGACAGCGCTGCTGAAGGCCGTCATCGACGGCAGCGCGCGCGAGTACATCGTCGCGACCGACAACGGCATCCTGCACCGCATGCGCCAGCTCGCGCCGGGCAAGACGCTGATCGAGGCGCCGACCGCTGGCAACAGCGCCACCTGCAAGAGTTGCGCGCACTGCCCGTGGATGGCGATGAACGGCCTGCAGGGCGTGCTCGACTGCCTCGACCACGGGCGCGGCGAGATCCACGTGCCCGAGCCGACGCGCACCCAGGCGCTCGGCTGCATCGAACGCATGCTCGACTTCGTGGCCGCGCAACCGGCGGCGTCCACGAAGTCGGTGCAGGGCTTCGTCCCGCACATCGGCGCGGTCTGACGGTGGGCGCCATGTTCGAGTTCAACGAGACGCTGGAGCAAGCGCGCGCGCGCAATATCGTCGACGCGCTGCGCGAGGACATCGGCCGCGGCGACTGGACGGCGCAGCTCGTGCCTGCCGACCGCCGCGTGCGCGCGCGGGTCATCGTGCGGGAGGCCGCGGTGCTCGCGGGCCGCGACTGGTTCGATGGCTGCGTGCAGGCCCTCGATCCCGAGGCCCGCATCGCTTGGCACTGCGAGGAAGGCGCCGACATGGCGCCCGACACGCCGGTTTGCGAGATCGGCGCCGATGCGCGCGCGCTGCTCTCGGCCGAGCGCCCGGCGCTGAACTTTCTGCAGCTGCTGTCGGCCACCGCCACCACGACGCGCGCGCATGTGCGCGCCATCGAGGGCGCCTCGACCAACCCGCGTGGCTGCGTCGTGCTCGACACGCGCAAGACGCTGCCCGGGCTGCGCCAGGCCCAGAAGTACGCAGTGCGCGTCGGTGGCGGTCACAACCAGCGGCTCGCGCTGTGGCACGGCATCCTGATCAAGGAGAACCACATCGCTGCGGCCGGGGGTGTGTCGGCCGTGCTGGCGAACGCGGCGGCGCTGCACGCCGGGGTCGAGATCCAGATCGAGGTCGAGACGCTCGACCAGCTGCGCGAGGCGCTGGCCGCCGGCGCCGTCAGCGTGCTGCTCGACAACTTCAGCGAACCGATGATGCGCGACGCGGTGGCGATCAGCGGTGGGCGTGCGCTGCTCGAAGTCTCCGGGGGCGTCGAGCTCGATCAGCTGCGCGGCATTGCCGCGACCGGCGTCGACCGCATCTCGATCGGCAAACTCACGAAGGACGTGCGCGCGGTCGACTATTCGATGCGCGTGCTCGATCGCGTCGCCTGACCCTCGGGGAGCGAGCCACTGCGCGCGGGCCGCGACAGCACCGTCGGGAAGCTCACCGGCAGCGCCTCCGGAAAGTCGCGGCTGTAGTGCAGGCCGCGGCTTTCG
>JBDTVC010000413.1:0-3527 GCA_040007475.1 Burkholderiales bacterium | reverse complement strand
CGTGCCGGGGCCTGCGGTGCCGCTGAAGTTCTGCGGCGCGACGTTGCGGCAGACGATGTTCTGGGTGCCGGCATCCGGCGACATCGGCGTCGGCGTGTCGATCCTGTCCTACGGCGGCGGCGTCCAGTTCGGGCTGATCACCGACAAGAAGCTGTGCCCGCACCCGCAGCAGATCATCGACCGCTTCGAGCCGGAGTTCGAGAAGCTGCTGCTGGTGACGATGATGTTGCCGTGGACTGACTGACGATCAGTCCTCCAGCTCGGCTTTCGCCATCTCCACATCGAGCCGTTCCATCGCGTCCATCGGTGTGCTGGCGGCGGCGTCTTCGTAGAGCTGGGTCGCTTCCTTCATCTTCTTGTCGCCTTCGAGCATCACGAGGCCGTTGGCGTACTCGACCATCGCGATCGCCGAGTTCGGGTTCAGCTTCAGCGCGGTCTTGTACATGGCCAGGCCGGCGTCCTTGCTCGCGCCCTGCGTGCGGCCGAGCAGCGAGCCGACCTTGTCGATCACTTCGGCGTGGAAGGCGCCGAGCGCGATGTGCGCATCCGCGTGTTTCGGCGCGAGCTTGATCGCCGCCTCCAGCGCGCTCTTGACCTTGCTGCCCAGGCCCTGCGCCAGCGCTTTCGCGATCGAGATGCCCTGGCTGTAACGGCCAAGCGCGTAGGCCATGAAGTAGTACGCGTTGGCGTTCTTCGGCTCGGCCGCGATCTGCGCTTCGGCGCGCTCGGCCACTTCCATGAAGAGTTCGAGCTTGGTCTTTTCGCTCTTCTCCAGGTAGTTGGCGTAGATGGCCTGCGCCTTGTTCGCGACCGTGATGCCGGCGCCGCCGGCCTTCAGCCCGGCCTCGGCCGCCTTCTGGAATTCGCCGGCGTGGAACAGGGCCCACGCAGCCAGCACTTTCGCATCGCTTGGCAACGGTTCGGCGTCACCGGCGTGCAGGCGAGCCCAGCTCTTCTTGAGGGCGGCGGCGTCAAAGCTGTAGTCGGCAGCGTCGTGCGGGAAAGTGGTCCATTTGGCCATGGGTCTAGTCTCCTTGTGTGTAGTTTCCGACCAGCGCGTGCAGATGCTCGCGCTCTTCGGCTCGCAGATAAGGCAACAGCAGGCTGAGCACGTGGAAGGCGCCGCGCACCAGGGCGGCGCTGGCGCTTTCGGGCTCGAGCGCGCGGCGCGGGTCGCGCACGTACTCGTAGCTCAGCCAGTAGGTCAACACGACCACCATCGCGGTGGCCACGGGCTCCATGTCGCGCAGCTCGATCTTCATCGCGCTGCCGCGCGACAGGCCGTCGAGCACCGACTGCACCGCCTTGCCCTTGTTCTTCAGCACGAACTGGAAGTGCGTTTCCAGGCGCCGGTTCTTCGAGAGCAGGTCGTTCAGGTCGCGGTACAGGAAGCGGTACTGCCAGATCAGCTCGAACAGCATGTGAAAGAACAGCCACGCGTCTTCGACGTTGTTCACTCCGTCGGCGGCGCGCAGCAGTTCGGTCAGCGAGCGTTCGTAGCGGTCGAACAGGCTGTTGATCAGCTCGTCTTTCGCCGGGTAGTGGTAGTACAGGTTGCCGGGGCTGATGCCGAGCTCGGCCGAGATCAGCGTGGTCGACACGTTCGGCTCGCCGAAGCGGTTGAACAGCGCCAGCGTGACTTCGAGAATGCGCTCGGCGGTGCGGCGTGGCTTCTTGCGCGTGTCGGTGGTTGGCGTGGCCATGTGTCGTTGTTCGTCCCCGGCGGGCAATCTAGCATCAAGCGTTCGGGCGGCGAATCGGCATCGGCCCGATGCTTTGGCGCGAGACAGCGCGAAAGTGCCGCGCTGCCTACAATCGCCGGCCACATGCCAGCCATCTCATTCCAGAACGTCGCGAAGACCTACGCAGGCGCCCGCGGCGCCACCCGGGCGCTCGACGATGTGAGCTTCGACATCGAGCCCGGCGAGTTCTTCGGCCTGCTCGGGCCGAACGGCGCGGGCAAGACGACGCTGATCAGCATCCTCGCCGGTCTCGCGCGCGCCACCGGTGGGAATGTGCGCGTGCACGGGTATGACGTGGTCGATGACTATGCCGCGGCGCGCAAACAGCTCGGCATCGTGCCGCAGGAGCTCGTGTTCGACCCCTTCTTCTCGGTGCACGAGGCGCTCGTGCTGCAAAGCGGCTATTTCGGCGTGCGCAACAACGGCGCGTGGATCGACGAGCTGCTGCATCACCTTGGGCTTTCGGACAAGGCGGACGCCAACATGCGCCAGTTGTCGGGCGGAATGAAGCGGCGCGTGCTCGTCGCGCAGGCGCTCGTCCACAAGCCGGCGGTGATCGTCCTTGACGAGCCGACGGCGGGTGTCGACGTGGAGTTGCGCCAGACGTTGTGGGGCTTCATCGCGCGCCTGAACCGCGAAGGCCGCACGGTGCTGCTGACGACGCACTACCTCGAGGAGGCCGAGGCGCTGTGCGGGCGCATCGCGATGTTGAAGCAGGGCCGCGTCGTCGCGCTCGACCGCACGTCGGCGCTGCTCGCAGGCACCGCAAGCACGATGCTGCGTTTCAAGACCGACAAGGCGTTGCCGCCTGCTCTTGCCGCGCAGGCGCGCATCACCGGGCGCATCGTGCAGCTCACGGCGCGTGATGCAACCGAGGTCGAAACGTTGCTCGCCGAGTTGCGCGCCGCGCAGGTGCCGGTTGAAGACCTGGAGATCGGCCGCGCCGATCTGGAAGACGTGTTCTTGGAAATCATGCAAGGCACGCCGCCTCTGCCCGAGACGCTGGACTGGGCGACTGCCTGATGGCGATCTCGCTCGCCGGCGCCGGCACGCTCTTTCACAAGGAAATACTGCGCTTCTGGAAGGTGGGTTTCCAGACCATCGCCGCGCCGATCCTCACGTCGATGCTCTACCTGCTCATCTTCGGCCATGTGCTCGAGGGCCGGGTGAAGGTGTTCGGCAGCCTCGGCTACACGAGCTTCCTGGTTCCCGGCCTCGTGATGATGAGCGTGCTGCAAAACGCGTTCGCCAACAGCTCGTCGTCGCTCGTCCAGAGCAAGATCACCGGCAACCTCGTGCTGTTGCTCGTCACTCCCCTCAGCCACTGGGCGTGGTTTGTCGCCTACGTCGGCGCGTCGGCGCTGCGCGGTCTGGTGGTCGGCGCGGGCGTGCTGTTCGTCACGCTGTGGTTCGCGCCGCTGCACGCGGCCGAGCCGTGGTGGATCGTCATCTTCGCCGTCGCCGGCGCCGCGATCATGGGCGCGCTCGGTCTCGTCGCCGGGCTCTGGGCGGACAAGTTCGACCAGATCGCCGCCTTCCAGAACTTTGTCGTCGTGCCGATGACGTTCCTATCCGGCGTGTTCTATTCGGTCGGCTCACTGCCCCCGCTGTGGCAGGCCGTGAGCCATCTGAACCCGTTCTTCTACATCGTCGATGGCTTCCGGCGCGGCTTCTTCGGCGTGAGCGACGTATCACCCTGGCTCGCCCTCGCAGTCGTCCTGACGAGCCTGGCGCTGGTGTGCGGGCTGTGCCTTCGATTGCTGCACACGGGCTACAAGATCAGGC
>JBDTVC010000412.1:0-3564 GCA_040007475.1 Burkholderiales bacterium | reverse complement strand
GCAGCATGCCGAAGACCATCGCGGCGGTCGTCATCATGATCGGCCGCATGCGCACAAGGCCCGCCTGCAGCAAGGCCTCGGCCGTGCCCAGCCCGGCCTTGCGCATGTGGTTCGCGTAGTCGACCAGCAGGATCGCGTTCTTCGTCACCAGGCCCATCAGCATCACCAGCCCGATCATCGAAAACAGGTTCAGCGTCGAGCCGGTGATGAGCAGCGCGAGCATCACGCCGATCAGGGCCAGCGGCAGCGAGGTCATGATCGCGAACGGCTGCAGGAAGCTGCCGAACTGCGACGCGAGCACGATGTAGATGAAGATCACCGCCGCCAGCAACGCGAGCAGGATGCCGGTGAAGGCCTCCGCCTGGTCGCGCGACTGACCCCCCTGGTCGAAGCGGTAGCCCGGCGGCAGCTGGGTCGCGTCGACGATCTTCTTCACGTCGTTGCCCACGTCACCGCTGGGCCGGCCGTTCACGCCCGCGTAGACCGCCTGGCGCCGTTGCAGGTCCTGGCGCTTGATCACGAGCGGGTTGACGACCGGCACGATGTCGGCGACACGGCCGAGCGCGATCGGCGTGCCGTCGGCCGCGAACGCGATCGGCAGCCCGTCGAGCTGCGCGATGTTCTCGCGCATCACCTGCGGCAGCCGCAGCTCGACCTCGACCTGCTCGCCGTCGGGCGACGTCCAGTAGGTCGCGACATCGCCGTTGACGAAGCTGCGCAGGCTCGCGGCCAGCACGGTGGGCGTGAGGCCGAGCTCGCGCACCGCATCGGGCTTCAGGCGCACCGCGTAGGCCGGCAGGCCCGGCTTGACCGAGGTCTCGAGATCGGTGATGCCGGGGATCTTGCTGATCTTCTCGGCGAGCTTCAGCACTTCGGCATCGAGCACGGCCGGCTCGGGGCCGAGCAGCGAGACGAAGATCGGGCGATTGCCGAGCGCGACGTTGGCACCCGGGATCGGCGCGATCGCGGCGCGGATCGCGTCCTCGACCTGCTTCTGCGTGCGCTTGCGCTCGTGCGGCTTGGTCAGCTGGATCTCGAGGCGCCCGGCGTTGCGGTTGCCGTCCACATCGCCGGTCTGGCTCGAGATCATGCGCACCTCGGGGAGCGCGCGCACCAGCGTCTCGACCTGCTGCATCTTCTCGTTGCCGCGCGTCAGGCTGGTGCCGACCGGCATCGTCACGTTCATCTGGATGAAGCTGTTGTCGGTGTCCGGGATGAACTCGGTGCCGACCAGCGGCGCGAGCAGGATCGCGCCGACGAAGCTGCCGATGCCGACCATCAGCACGATGCCACGCGGGCGAATGAACCGCAGGTAGCGACGATCCGAGAACACCCAGTGGATCAGTTGCTCGTACAGCGCGTGCATCAGGTCGAGGGCGCGGTCCGTGGCACGCATCAGGTGGCCGATGACGGGCAGCTTGATGAGCTTGCTGCCCGGCGGATCCTTCCAGATGCTGGAGAGCATCGGGTCGAGCGTGAAGCTGACGAACAGGCTCACCAGCACCGCGACGGCGACGGTGATGCCGAACGGGAAGAAGAACTTGCCGACGATGCCCTTCATGAACGCCACCGGCACGAACACCGCGCAGATCGCGAAGGTGGTCGACATCACCGCGAGACCGATCTCCTCGGTGCCTTCGCGCGCGGCGGTGAAGTGGTCCTTGCCCAGATGAACATGGCGCACGATGTTCTCGCGCACCACGATCGCGTCGTCGATCAGCAGGCCGATGCACAGGCTCAGCGCCATCATCGTCATGAAGTTCAGCGTGAAGCCGAACGCGTACACCGCGATGAAGGCCGAGATCACCGAGATCGGCAGCGTGAGGCCGGTGATGATGGTGCTGCGCCAGCTGTGCAGGAACAGGAACACGATCGCGATCGTCAGCAGCGCGCCCTCGATCAGCGTGCGCTTCACGCCGGTCAGCGAGTCCTTGACCCAATCGCTGTCGGCATAGACGAGCCGCAGTTCGACGCCGGGCGGCAGCGACTTGCGCAGCTCCTCGGTGGCCTGCTTGATGCCCTCGCCGGTGGTGACGATGTTGGCGTCCTGCTGCTTGTAGACCTGGAACGAGATCGCTGGCACGCCGTCCACCCGTGCGTAGGACGTGGGCTCCTGTTCGCGCTCGACCAGCGTGCCCAGATCGCCCAGGCGGATCACCAGGCTGCCGCGCGTGGCGACCACCACGTCGTTGAACGCCTTCGCATCGCGCACGCGGCCCTCGACACGCACCAGCGCGTCTTCCTTCGGGCTCGTCAGCAGGCCGACCGGCACGTCGGCGTTCGCGCGCTGCAGCGCGGCCGAGACGTCGGCCGGCGTCAGGCGGTAGGCGCGCAGGCGCTGCGGGTCGAGGTCGATGCGCACCTGGCGCACCGTGAGGCCACCCACATCGACCTTGGCGACGCCGCCGACCCGCTCCAGCCGCTTGCGCACGACCTGATCCGCGATCAGCGAGCGCTCGCGCGCGCTGCGGTCGGGCGCGATCAGCGAGAGGTTGACCGTGGGTTGCGAGTTATCGCCGTCGAAGCGCGAGATGAACGGCGGCTTCGCGTCGCGCGGGAAGCCGGGTTGGAGCTGCGAGATCTTGTCGCGCACGTCCTGCACCGCGCGGTTCATGTCGGCGCTGAGCTGGAATTCGACCACCGTCTCGCTGCGTCCTTCGAGGCTGTTCGAGCGGATCATCTTCACGCCCGCGATGCCATTCAGGCCCAGCTCGATCGGGCGAGTGAGCTCGGTCTCGGCGGCCTCGGCCGACGCGCCCGGATAGGCGACGCTGACGAACACGATCGGCGGCGTGATGTCGGGCATGCGCTCGACGCCGAGCTGCGCATACGAGAACAGGCCGAGCACGCACAGCGCGACCATGATCATCGTCGCGAAGACGGGGTTGTTGATGGAGACGCGGGTGAACCACATGGTTGCCGCCCCTCAGGATGCTTTGGGCGGCGGCGCGCTGGCGCGGGCCGCGGGCACGCCCGGCGTGCCGTTGATGCGCGCCTGCGCGCCCTCCTTCAGCGTGTCGAAGCGGGCCGCCAGCACCTGCGCGTCGGCATCCAGCCCCTTCGTCACCTCGACGCGGCCGAGCGTGTCGTCGCGCCGGCCGGTGATGACGATGCGGCGCACCAGCGCGCCCTTCTCGAGCACCCAGACGAAGTCCTGCCCGGACGCCTGACCGATCGCCGCGATCGGCAGCGTCAGGCGCTGCGCGGCGTCGTCCAGCAGCACGACCGCGCTCGCATATTGGCCCGCGCGAAACACCTCGTTCGGATTGGCCAGCAGCACGACGACGCGGATGCCGCGCGTGCCTGCTTCGGCCGAGGGCGCGATGCGGTCGATGCGCCCCTCGACCGGCACGGCCGACCCTTCGACGCGGACGCTCAGCTTCTGCCCCTGCTTCAGGAGCGACACCTGATGGGTGCCCACGACGCCGGCCAGTTCGAGCTCTTTCAGGTCGACGACCGTCAGCAGTTCCTGCTCGGCGCTGACCTTCTCGCCCGGCACGACGTTGCGCTTGCCAACGACACCACCGATCGGCGCGGCCAGGGCGGCCTCGCGAATGCCCAGGG
>JBDTVC010000411.1:0-3582 GCA_040007475.1 Burkholderiales bacterium | reverse complement strand
CCATCGCGGCCTTGCTGTCGAGCATGGCCTCGTCCATGTTGATGTCGATGACCTGGGCGCCGTTCTCGACCTGCTGGCGCGCCACGCTGAGCGCCTGCTCGAAGTCGCCGTTCAGGATCATCTGCGCGAAGGCCTTCGAGCCGGTCACGTTGGTGCGCTCGCCGACGTTGACGAACAGCGTGCCCTCGCCGATCGCCACCGGCTCCAGGCCGGAGAGCTTCATCGGCGGGACGGTGACAGGGGCTTGGGCGGGGCTGGCGGACATGGCGGGCGGCTCGGTGGCGGGCCCGCGCTGCTCACCGCGGACCGTTCAGGGTCGGGTGAGCGCCGTTGACGACGGCCCGGCGCACGAGGCTCCGGACCGGGCCCAAGCCTGGCAGCCGGACGGTTGAATCCGGGGCTGTCGCAGCGCTCCTTGGGCGAACCCGAATTGTACGGGCCTCGCTCTGCGGCTCAAGTCTTGCCCGGGATGGGCGATATCACGTTCACGATTTCTACCGAAAACGCTGCCCGTACACGCCTTTCGCCCGAGCCGATGCCTGTCTTCCAACTCCCACCCGACGTGCTTCGCGTTGGCGAGCCCACGCCGTTCGCGCTGCGCGACAAGACCGGCTGCCTGCTCGTCCCGCGCGGGCTGATGGTGTCTTCCGAAATCCAGCTGCAGCAGCTCGCGGCACGCGACCTCTACGTCGACGAGCAGGACGGCGAGGCGCTCCGGCGTGCGATCGCCGGCAAGCTCGACTCGATGGTCCGCCAGAACGCACTGCTCGGCGCGATCGCGCAGGCCCGACCCGATGCGATGGACATCGTCGCGCAGGCCAAAGGTGCAGGCCGCCGCCGCGAGGACCCGGTGGGCGACTGGTCGAACCAGCAGCTGCGCATCAGCGCGGTGCTGCACGACCCGACGCAGCCTGACTTCGAAGGCCGCCTAACGCGCGTGCAGACCGGCCTGCTCGACCTGCTGAACAACGACATCGACACGGCCCTGCTGATCCTCGTGCACGGCGCGACCCAGGAGTTCCGCGACTACAGCGTGCGCCACGCGATGTTGGTGGCGGTGGTGTGCGAACTCGCGTCGCGCAACCTCCCGGCCTGGAACAAGGAGACGCTGCCGTCGCTGCGCTGCGCCGCACTCACGATGAACATTGCGATGACGCAGCTGCAGAACCAGCTCGCCGTGCAGGAGACGCCGGTGACCCAGCTCCAGCTCGATCAGATCGACAAGCACGGCCAAAAGGGCGCTGCCCGGATGCGCGCAGCAGGCGTGACCGACGAGCTCTGGCTCGGTGCCGTCGAGCACCACCATGACACGCCGCCGGGCCCGCTCGCCAACCTGTCGGCCACGAAGCAGCTGGCGCGCCTGATCCAGCGCGCGGACATCTTCGCAGCGCGCCTGAGCCCGCGCCGGAAGCGCCCGGCGCTGTCGGCCACGGCGGCCGCGAAGGCGGTATACCTCGACGAGTTCAAGAAGCCCGACGAGGCCGGCTCGGCCATCATCAAGGCCATCGGCCTGCACCCGCCGGGCTGCCTGGTCCGGCTGCGCAGTGGCGAGGTCGCGATCGTGCTGCGCCAGGGCGGGCGCCCGACCGAGCCGGTGGTCGCCGCCGTGGTCAACGCCAAGGACACGGCGATCGGCGAGCCGATGCTGCGCAACACCGCGCTGAGCGCGCACGAGGTCGTCGCCGGCGTGGCGGCACACGAGTGCAAGGTGCGCCTGAACCTCGACCGGCTGCTCAAGCTGACCTGAGCGAACCGGACAGCGCCGTCGCTCAGACGGTCTCGGGTTCGCGCGCCAGCGCGAGCGGCCCGCAGCAACGCGGCTGATAACGCCCGACCTTCGTGGCGATCGCGGCGATGTGGTCGGGCGTCGTGCCGCAGCAGCCCCCGGCGATGTTCAGGAAGCCCGCCTTGGCGAACTCCTCGAGCAGGCTGCCGGTGATCTCGGGCGTCTCGTCGAAACCGGTCTCGCTCATCGGGTTGGGCAGCCCGGCGTTCGGGTAGCAGCTGACGAAGGTGTCGCCGGCCACGCGCGAGAGCTCCTCGATGTAGGGCCGCATCAGCGTCGCGCCGAGCGCGCAGTTCAACCCGATCGCGAGCGGCCTGGCGTGGCGCACGCTGTGCCAGAACGCACTGACGGTCTGGCCCGAGAGGATGCGGCCGGACGCGTCGGTCACGGTGCCCGAGACGATCACCGGCAGACGCTCGCCGGTGTCTTCCATCAGCTCGTCGAGCGCGAAGATCGCGGCCTTGGCATTGAGCGTGTCGAAGACCGTCTCGACGAGGAACAGGTCGCAGCCACCCTCGAGCAGACCGCTGGCCTGCTCGTAGTACGCGGCCTTGAGTTGGTCGAAGGTGATGTTGCGCGCGGCCGGGTCGTTGACGTCCGGGCTGATGCTGGCGGTCTTGGGGGTGGGGCCCAGCGCGCCAGCGACGAAGCGGGGCTTGTCGGCGCTTTGAAACAAGTCACAGGCTTCGCGCGCGAGCCTCGCCGCGGCCACGTTGAGTTCGCGCGCAACCGCGCCGAGGCCGTAGTCGTCCTGCGCCACGCTGGTCGCACCGAAGGTGTTGGTCTCGACGATGTCGGCGCCTGCGGCCAGGTACTGCTCGTGGATCTCGCGGATCACGTCGGGCCGCGTGAGTTGCAGCAGGTCGTTGTTGCCGCGCAGATCCTTGGGGTGATCCTTGAACCGCTCACCGCGGAAATCGGCTTCGCTCAGCTTGTGGCGCTGGATCATCGTGCCCATCGCGCCGTCGAGGATGACGATGCGTTGCGCGAGGATCTCGGGCAGCCGGCTGCCGCGGGTGTAGGGCAAGGTGTTCATCCGGGCATTGTAGAAAACGTGTCAAGACCCTCCGGGAAGGCGTCTGAAGCCCGTACCGGTCAGTGCATGAAGCCCATGCCGCGCTGTTGCCGCACGTCGGGCTTGACGCGGTGCTCGGCCTCCAGCTGCGACAGGAACTCGTCGGGCTCGAAGGTCTCGCCGAGCACGTCGGTCTGGCGCTTCACGGCCGCGAAGTCGCCGGGCGCGAGCGAGGTGAGTTGAGCCAGGCGCCCACGCTGCTCACCCGTCAGACGATCGGCCTCGCCGCCCAGCGCCTCGGCCACGAACATGCGCTCGCGCTGCGGCCCGGTCAGCGGCTTGAACTGGACCTTGAAGGTGAAGCGGCGCAGCGCCGCCTCATCCAGCTCCTGGAACAGGTTGGTGGTGCAGATGAACACGTCTGCGAAGCGCTCCATGCCTTGCAGCATCTCGTTGACTTCGCTCACTTCATAGTTTCTTTCAGCGAGGCGGCGGCTGCGCAGGAAGCTGTCGGCCTCGTCGAGCAACAGCACGGCACCTTCGGTCTGTGCTTCCTCGAACATCTTGGCCATGTTCTGCTCGGTCTCGCCGACATACTTGCTCATGATGTCGCTCGCCTGGCGGATCATCAGCGGCCGGTCAAGCGCCTTCGCGATGTGCTCGGCGAGCGCCGTCTTGCCGGTACCCGGCGGGCCGTAGAAGCACAGCGTGCCGTAACCCTTGCGACGCAAGGCCTCGACGATCTTCGGCACCTCGAAGCGCGACTCGGTGTTGACGAGGC
>JBDTVC010000410.1:0-3600 GCA_040007475.1 Burkholderiales bacterium | reverse complement strand
TCGACGGCGTGGCCTTCGAGTGCGCCGACGAACACACGATCGCTGAGCGCCACGAAGCCAAATGCAGCCTGCTGCGCAACCTGGCCGGGGGCCAGTTCGCTATCTGGGAGCACCGCCTGCATCGTGCGATCGAGGACGACATGGCCGTGCCGACGGAAGCCGGCTTCGCGCGAGACATGGCTCAAGCCTACGGCGATCTCCTGAAGAAGCAGCGGATGATGAGCAACGAGCTCTACCTCACGCTGGTCTATCGCCCGAGCACGTCCGCCGTCAGCCGCGCGTTCCAGTCCACGCGGCGTACCCGCCAGGACATCGCCCGCGCACAGGACGATGCGATGCGGGTCATGGACGAGAAGACCGCACTCGTGCAACGTGTGCTGCGTGGATTCGATCCGGTGCTGTTGGGCTCGGTCACCCGCGGAGAACGCACCTACTCCGAGCTCGCCGAGTTCCTCGGCTACTTGGTGAACGGTGTCTGGCGAGCCGTTCCCGTGCATCCAGGCCCCCTCTACCGCACGCTCCCGACGTCCCGGCTTTCGTTCGGAGCAGACAAGCTCGAAATCCGTAACGGCGAGCGCCGGCGGTTCGCCGCATTGGTGGACATCCACGAGTACGCCGATTCCGTCGAGCCGGGCGTCCTGAACTCGCTTCTCTATGAGCGCAGCGAGTTCATCGAGACCCAAAGCTTCTCCATCCTCCCGCGCCGCGAAGCGATGCGCGCACTCGAACTGCAGCGCGATCAGCTGATCGCCAGCGACGACGTGGTCGAGACGCAGGTTGCTGAGATGGACGTTGCGCTGAACGAACTCGGCGACGGCCAGTTCTGCATGGGCGAGTACCACTATTCCCTCGTGGTGTTCGGCGACGACGTGGCCGATGCCGGTCGTCGCGCAGCGCAGGCCATCGGCGCTGTTGGCGAGGCGTGCAGCTTGCAGATGCGACCGGTAGACCTGGTCGCCGACGCGGCATGGTTCGCACAGTGGCCAGGCAATTGGCAGTGGCGCCCTCGGGAAGCGAAGCTGTCGTCGCGCGCCTATGCGGCACTTGCGAGCGGCCACAACTTTCCGCGCGGCAAGCGCGATGGCAACCCATGGGGCGAATCGCTCGCCCTGCTTCGCACGCCCAGCGGGCAGCCGTTCTACCTGAACCTGCACAAGAGCCCCGACGACGAAGACTCCGCCGACAAGAAGCACCCAGGCAACACCTTGATCATCGGCTCCACCGGTGTCGGCAAGACGACGCTCGTGATGCTTCTCCTGGCCCTGACCCGCAAGTGGAACCCGGCGCCACGTCTCGTCCTGTTCGACCTGGACCGCGGCAGCGAGATCGCGTTGCGCGCACTCGGCGGTCGCTACTTCACGATGGAGGCCGGCAAGCCGACGGGCTGCAACCCTCTTCAGCGCGATCCAACCCCGGCTCGCATCCAGTTCTGGGAGCAGCTGGTGCGCACCTGCATCCAGACAACGACGTTGCCGCTTCTTCCGGCTGACGAACGAGCCATCGCCGATGCAGTGCGATCGGTCGCAATGATGCCAAAGCACCTGCGCCGCTTCTCAACCGTTCGGCAGAACCTGCCCAAGGCGGGCGAGAACAGCCTCTACGAGCGACTCGGTCGCTGGTGCAAGGGGGGCGCGCTCGGCTGGGTCTTCGACGAGGCGGACGATCGCCTCAGCGACCTGATGGACGCCACGGCCATCGGCTTCGACACAACGGAGTTCCTCGACCTGCCTGAGGTCCGGACGCCGATCATGTTGTACCTGCTCGACGTGATGGGCGACCTCGTCAACGGCGAACGTCTGATCTACGTGATCTCGGAGTTCTGGAAGGCGCTCGACAACGACATCTTCAGCGACTTCGCCAAGCAGAAACAGAAGACGATCCGCAAGCAGAACGGCCTGGGGATCTTCGACACGCAGAGCCCGTCGGACGTGCTGCGTCACGCCATCGGTCGGACCATGGTCGAGCAGAGCGTGACCAAAATCTTCCTGGCCAATCCGGAAGCGATGCACGACGAGTACGTCGGCGGATTCGGACTGACCGAAGCCGAATACGAGATCGTCAAGGGACTGAGTGCCCGCGGCGGTCGCACATTCATGGTCAAGCAGGGGAACAGCAGCGCGATCTGCGAGCTGGACCTCTCCGGCCTCGAGGACTTCGTTACCGTGTTGTCCGCGACTACAGATAACGTCGCATTGCTCGACGGCATCCGGGAACGCGTGGGTGACGACCCCAAGGCCTGGCTCCCTTTGTTTCTGGACGCTGTTCGCGAGCGCAAGTCCAAGCCTCAAAGGAGCGTCCCATGAAAGTCCTCGTCATCGTCGCCGCGCTTTCGAGCGCATTGCTCTCTCTCACTGCGCAAGCCCAGTACGTCAAGGGCAATGAGGCAGTGAAGACCACTGCCGCCGGCAAGTCCATCGAGACCCCGCCCGTGCCCGCGTCCGCAGGAAAGGTCTGCGCTGCCAACGCCAAGTGCCATGCAGGTGCCTGGCACATGGTCGAAACCAGCAATGGACTGCTGGAATGTACCGAGCCCTACGCGCGCGCCACTGCTTGTCGTTCGTCCAGCTATGGCGCTGAGAAGCTGCCGCGGTTGTGGATCGTTAAGGTAGGGCCGACATGGAAGTGGTGTCAGTACCCCGACCTTTCCAAGAAGTGCGTCGACATGTTCGCCAAGCCGCCGGCGAACCTGCCGTACGACGCGGTCCAGTAGCCGATCGGAGACCATGACGTGTTTACTTGGCTGGGCACAAAACTCACTGCGATCCTGAGCACGTACGTGCTCGGTGTCGTGTCCGCCTTGATGGCGGCCATTGCACCGATAGCGCTCACCGCCATGACCCTCTGGGTGATCCTCTACGGCTGGGCAGTCCTCCGCAATGAGGTTTCTGAGACCGTCCCGAGCTTCGTATGGAAAGTCACCAAGATCGGACTGGTGCTTGCCTTCGCGCTTCAGTCGAGCTTCTACGTGACCAACATTTCTGACGCTGCAACGTCCCTCGCGACAGGCGTAGCCACCACCTTTCTTCCGTCGAGCGCACCCGCTTCGACCATCACCTCGCCCTACGCGCTCCTGGATCAGTTCAACGACAACGCGAGCAAGCAGGTCGCGGACATCATGGCCGACGCCGGAATTACCCGACTCGACCTCTTCCTCGCAGCCGCGATTTTCTCCATCGGCTCGGTCGCGTTTCTGTGCGTCGCATTGTTCGTCGTCACCCTGTCAACGGTGTTCATGACGTTCATCATTGCCATCGGGCCGATCTTCGTGTTCTGCCTCGCATGGAAGCCGACGCAGCGATTCTTCGACAGCTGGCTTTCGATGCTCCTCAATGCGGTGGTGCTTACCTGGTTCGCGTTCTTCGCACTGGGACTGAGCGCATTCCTCGGCGATCAGATGTTCACGGCCATCCAAGCCAGCGGCGGATTCCTTGGATCGACTCTCAACGCACTGGGCGAAGCAACACGCTACTGCGTCCTCATGATCGTGATGGCGATCATCTGCTTCCAAGCACCGAGCCTCGCGTCAGCACTGACCGGTGGCGCTGCCGTGCAGCAAGGCATCCAGATGGTTCAGAACGCCATGATGGTCGCCGGCCTGCG
>JBDTVC010000409.1:0-3643 GCA_040007475.1 Burkholderiales bacterium | reverse complement strand
TGCTCAGCACCCAGCGCGGCTCGGCCATCTGGTCGTAGACCTTGCGCAGCGCCGGCGCCATCTTGTTGCAGAGCGTGCCGGCGACGATCATCAGGTCGCTCTGGCGCGGGCTCGGCCTGAACAGCATGCCGAACCGGTCGATGTCGTAGCGCGCCGCACCGGCGTGCATCATCTCGACCGCGCAGCACGCGAGGCCGAAGGTCATCGGCCACAGCGAGCCGGTCTTCGACCAGTTGATCAGGGTATCGACACTGGTCGTGACGAAGCCCTCTTTGAGTACGCCTTCAATGCCCATGGTGCTTCGTCACTCCCAGTCGAGAGCGCCCTTCTTCCATTCGTACGCGAAGCCGACCACGAGAATGCCGAGGAACAGCATCATGGCCCAGAAGCCCGCCGGCCCGATCTCCTTGAGCGACACCGCCCAGGGGAAGAGGAATGCGATCTCGAGGTCGAACAGGATGAACAGAATCGCCACGAGGTAGTAGCGAACGTCGAACTTCATGCGCGCGTCTTCGAAGGCCTCGAAGCCGCATTCGTACGGGGAGTTCTTGGCCTTGTCGGGGCGATTGGGGCCGAAGATGAAGCCGATGACCTGGGGCACCACACCCACTGCCGCACCGATGAGGATGAACAGGATGACTGGCAGGTACGGTTCCAGATTCATGGTCAAGTGCAGGTCGGCGAAACCTGCTGGGGCTGGAGCAATCGACTCACGCACTCAAGCAAGTGCGGGGCCTGAAAATTTCTGGTGCCGTCGGCGAGACTCGAACTCGCACAGCTTTCGCCACTACCCCCTCAAGATAGCGTGTCTACCAATTTCACCACGACGGCCTAGCTTCAATTTCTTGTGCAAACATGCGCCCGGATGGCATGAGGAGTAGCTCTCCGGACAGCAACACATTCTAGCCCCAAAGATGCACGCTTTCAGCGCATGCGCTGCACTGCAGCAACGCATGAACGCCCGGCGAACGCGCGCCTCACTTGGTCGGCACGGCTCCCGCGCCAGATGCTGCAATCGCCGATGCCGAAGCAGGTGCGGCGGCGGCCGCGCCGCTGGCAGTCCCGGCTGCTTGCGAGGCCGGCGCAAGCGCTGCGCTGGCGGCCGGTGCCATCACGCTGGACTGTTCCAGCACGCTGCCCGAAGTCGGTTGCGAGCGATCGTTCGCAAAATAGGCGAGCGCGAGCGTACAGGCAAAGAAGACCGCGGCACACACCGCCGTCGAACGCGACATGAAGTTCGCGCTGCCGGTGGCACCGAACAGGCTCCCCGAGGCGCCGCTGCCGAACGAAGCACCCATGTCGGCGCCCTTGCCGTGCTGGATCAGCACGAGGCCGATCATCACCAGCGCCGCAATGATCTGCAGCGCCACCACCAGGTTCCATACCAAGTTCATTCTTATGACTCCGGAAATTCGTTTCAGCCCGCCGCGCGGCAGATGGCGGCAAAGTCGGCCGCCTTCAATGAAGCGCCACCGATCAGGCCACCATCGATGTCGGCTTGCGCGAACAGCGTGGTGGCGTTGTCGGCCTTGACGCTGCCGCCATATAGGATCTTCATGTCGCCCGCGTGTTCTGTCGCTGCATGCAGTTGCGCACGCAGCAACGCGTGCACGGCCTGCGCCTGCTCGGGCGACGCCGTCTTGCCGGTACCGATCGCCCAGACCGGTTCGTACGCCACGACGATCTGCGAGATGCAGTGACCCAGCGTGTGGATCACGGCCGAGAGCTGCCGCTTCACCACCGCGTCGGTCTGCCCGGCTTCGCGCTCGGCCAGCGTCTCGCCGACGCAGACGATCGGCGTCAAACGATGCGCGAGCGCAGCCTTGGCCTTGTCGGCCACCAACTGATCGCTTTCGCCGTGCATCGCACGGCGCTCGGAGTGGCCGTTCAGCACGTACTTGCAGCCAAACTCGGCCAGCATCGCGGCCGAAACCTCGCCGGTGTACGCGCCGGAATCGGCCGCCGAGCAATCCTGCGCGCCCCAGCCGATGGACTCGCCTTGCAGCGACAGCGCCACGTCGCCGAGGTAAGGCATCGGTGCGCAGACCGCGACCTCGGCGACCCACGGGCCCGCCGCCTTCAGCCCGGCCAGCAGCTCGGCATTTGCCGCGCGGCTGCCGTTCATCTTCCAGTTGCCGACGACGAGCTTGCGGCGCGAGGTCGTGGGCTCTGCGATTTTCGTCACCATGTCAGCACCAGTTTGCCGATGTGTTCGTTCGATTCCATCAACGTGTGCGCCTGCACGGCCTGCTCGGCCGGGAAGGTCTTGAAGATCACCGGCTTCACGCGGCCCGATTCGACCCACGGCCAAGCCGTCGCCTTCAGGTTCTGCGCGATCGCCGTCTTGAACGCGACCGGCCTCGGCCGCAGCGTCGACCCGGTGATCGTCAGACGCCGACGCAGCACGAGGCCTGCATCGATCTGCGCTTCCACCCCGCCCTGCACGGCGATGAACACGATGCGACCGTCCTCGGCCATGCACTTGATCTCACGCGCCACATAGGATCCAGCGACCATGTCGAGCACCACATCGACGCCCTTGCTGTCGGTGATGCGCTTGACCTCGGCCTCGAAGTCCTGCGTCTTGTAATTGATCGCGTGGTCGGCGCCGAGCTTGATGCACGCGGCGCACTTGTCGTCGCTGCCCGCGGTCGCGATCACGGTCGCACCCGCAGCCTTCGCCATCTGGATCGCGGTGACGCCAATGCCGCTCGTACCGCCCTGGATCAGCAGCGTCTCGCCCGCCTTCAGACGCGCGCGGTCGAACACGTTCGACCAGACGGTGAAGAAGGTCTCGGGCAGGCTTGCGGCCTCGATATCGCTCAGACCTTTCGGTACCGGCAGGCACTGGCCGACCGGCGCCGTGCACAGCTGCGCGTAGCCACCCCCGGCCACGAGCGCACAGACGCGATCGCCGACCTTGAAGCCGGCTGCGGCCATCGCCGCCGCATCGCCGCTGACGATCACGCCGGCCACTTCGAGGCCTGGCAGATCGGACGCACCCGGCGGCACCGGGTAGTGCCCCTTGCGCTGCAACACGTCGGGCCGGTTCACCCCGGCCGCCGCGACGCGGATCAGGACCTCACCGGCCCCCGCGACCGGATCGGGCCGGTCGGCGAGGCACAGCACCTCGGGCTTGCCGTAGCTCGTGATCTCGATGGCTTTCATCGAGCGCGTCTCACTCGTGATGAGCGGGCTGCTGATCGCGGTCGAGCAGCGCCTTCATCGACAACTTGACGCGGCCCTTCTCGTCGGTCTCGAGCACCTTGACGCGGACGATCTGGCCCTCCTTCAGGAAGTCGGTGACCTTCTCGACGCGCTGGTGCGCGATCTGGCTGATGTGCAGCAGGCCGTCCTTGCCAGGCATCAGGTTCACGAGCGCACCGAAGTCCAGGATCTTCGTGATCGGGCCTTCGTAGATCTTGCCGATCTCGACTTCGGCGGTGATCTCGGCGATGCGCTTCTTGGCGTGCTCGGCCTTGTCGGCGTCGGTCGAGGCGATCGTGATCGTGCCGTCTTCGCCGATGTCGATCGTGCAGCCGGTCTCTTCGGTCAGCGCGCGGATGGTGGCGCCGCCCTTGCCGATGATGTCGCGGATCTTCTCCGGGTTGATCTTCATCGTGTACAGGCGCGGTGCGAACTG
>JBDTVC010000408.1:0-3647 GCA_040007475.1 Burkholderiales bacterium | reverse complement strand
CCCGGCATCACGGACTGCAAAACTGTCAGGCCCGCCTGGCCCATGCGAAAGACACCCAGCTCAGCCCCGGAACGCGAGACTTCGGTCAGGTCCACGGTGCCGTAAGACACCCCGATCGGCCACGTGCCCAAACTCGTGAGCGTCGCGCGTTGACGCCGATCGCCGGACTGGGCGGGCACGGTTGAATTACCAACCTGCAATTGATTCCACCCAATTGTCATTCCCGCCGGGCCGCCGGCCACGAGACCCGCCGGATTCCACACAACGGCCGTCGCATCGTCTGCCACCGCCACGAAGGCCCCGGCCATGCCGAGCGCGCGCTCCCCGACGGCCTCGAACGTGACCACCTGGGCGTCTGCCGCAGCGGGCAAGAGCAGGAAGATCACCAGCGCGAGCCAGAGGAAACCGTGCAATCGGTGCCGCGTTAGGGACATGTCTTGGAGCCTATCAGGTGCTGGCGGCCGGCTGGGAGGCGTTCCGCAGGGTTCAATGCCCCCCCAAGGGCCGGCGGATGAACTCGCAAGGTTCCGCTTCCGTAATGAAGGGAGCGATAAGATTACAGATCGGCAACCCAGGCATCCGACACGCCGCGGTCCTTTCCTATACCTATGGCTACAGCGCAAATCGACACAGTGCCCACCAAAGGTGTGTTGTCCCGAGCCATCGGGATGGTCTTCTCACCGGGTTCCACCTTCCAGGATGTCGTGAGCTCCCCGCGGCCGGCGGGCATCCTGCTGCTGGTGTGCCTGGTGATGGGGTTCGCGACCGGCCTGCCTCAATTCACGGAACGTGGCCGGCAGGCCTCGCTCGACATGCAGGTCCAGCAGATCGAGAAGTTCACCGGCCAACCGGTGGCGCCTGAGGCATACGCCGCGATGGAAGGTCGCGCGAAGTACACCGGCTACATCACCATCGGGTCGATGTTCGTGGTGCTGCCGGTCGCCTGCCTCTTCTTCGCCGCGCTCTACTGGGTGGCATTCAACGCCATCCTGGGCGGGACAGCGTCATTCAAACAGGTGCTGGGCATCATGACGCACTCGCAGGTCATAGGAGCCCTGGGGGCCGTCGTGTCGGCGCCCATTCAGTTCATGCAGGGTACTCAGACGGCGACTGGTCCATTCAATCTTGGGGCGCTGGCACCGATGCTCGAGTCAGGATCCATCCTGGCCGATATTCTCGGAGCCATCAGCGTCTTCACCATCTGGCAAATCATCGTGACCGCCGTTGGCTTGGGCGTCTTGTACAAGCGACGGCCTGGCACCATCTCGGTCGTGCTCCTCATCATCTACGTATTGCTCGTTTCGCTCTTCACTGTTGGCATGGCCAAGCTCCTCGGCAGGTAAATCCTCGATGACACGAAAGAAACTTTTGATCGCTGGCGCTGTCGTAATCGTCCTCGCCGCCATTGCGTACGCCAACTTCGCGTTCAAGCGCACCGACAACATCTCGGTGACTGCGGAAAAGATTGAACGCCGCGATCTCGAAGCCGTCGTGTCGGCGAGCGGCAAGATCCAGCCCAAGAAGTCGGTCAACATCAGCGCGGAGACGATGGGCAAGGTGGTCCACCTGCGGGTGGAACAGGGCGACATCGTGAAGGCGGGGCAGCCGCTGCTCGAGATCGATCCCAAGAACCTCGAGTCGCAGCTGAATCAGCGCCAGGCCAGTCTGGACACCGCCAAGTCCACGCTCGTGCAGACGAAGGCCCAGGTCAACAACTCGCGCGTCGCGCTGAAGACGTCCGAAGACACCCTCGCGAGGCAAGACCTGCAGTTCAAGGCCGGCCTGCTCTCCCGTCAGGAATTCGAGCGGGCCCAGTCCGACGTCGAGACGCAGCGCACCAACCTCCAGGTCAGCCTCCAGTCCGTGCAGGTGCAGGAGCAGCGGATCAAACAGGAAGAGGCCAACTTGGCGAGCGCCCAGTACGACCTCAACAAGGTCCGGATTGTCTCGCCGATTGACGGCCTCGTCACCGCGAGGAACGTCGAGGAAGGTGAAACCGCCGTCGTCGGCACCATGAACAACGCCGGCACCGTGCTGCTGACCGTCGCGGACCTGTCGGTCATCGAGACCGAACTCGAAGTGGACGAGACGGACATCCCCTACGTCAAGCTCGGGCAGTCGGCGAAAATCACCATCGACGCGCTCCAGGATCAGACGTTCACCGGCAAGGTGACCGAGGTCGGAAACAGCCCGATCGCGACAGCCGGCGCAACGACGCGCGCGACGAACTTCAAGGTGAAGGTGACGATTGACGGTCGCGTGCCGAACGTTCGTCCGGGTTTCACGTGCACGGCCGTCATCACGACCGCGACGCGAGAGAAGGCCGTGTCCGTCCCGATTCAGGCCATGACCGTGCGCGAACGCATCGCCAATGCGGATGGCAGCCTCGTGCCCGTCCCTGTGCCGCCGCCGGGGTCACGCGCCAAGCCGTCCGTGGCGGCGACGTCGGACGAGTTGAAACCTGGCCAGACGCGCAAGGAGATCGAGGGCGTATTCGTGATTCGTGACGGCCGTTCCTTGTTCGTGCCCGTCAAGTCCGGAATCGCCGGCGAGAAGTACTTCGAGGTCCTCGAAGGCCTGAAAGAGGGTGACCAGGTCGTGACGGGTCCCTTCCAGTCCGTTCGCGGCATGCAGGACGGTGACGCCGTGAAGATCACGACCGCCGCCGCGGCTGCGACGCCGAAGAGCTGATGCACCGCTACTACGAAGCCGCCAGCATCGCCCTCCAGGCGATCTGGTCCAACAAGCTCCGCGCGATGCTCACCGTGCTGGGCAACGTCGTTGCGGTCACGTCGATCATCGCGGTGGTCTCGCTGGTGCAGGGGCTGAACGCGAACGTGACCGAGGCGATCCAGTCCGGCGTCGGCGCCGACGCGTTCACCGTGCAGCGCACGGGCATCGTCCTCAGTGACGAGCAGGCCGAGCGCGTGCAGAGTAACCCGCGCGTCACGCTGGACGATGCCGCATCAATCCGCCGGCTGAGCCCATCGGTGGCGATGGTCATGGCACAAGCCAACGCCAGTACGAAGGTCAAGTACCGGGCCGAGTCACTCGACAGCATCAGCATCCAAGGCGTGACCAAGGAATTCAACAGCCTGCCCACGACGAATATCGAGCGCGGGCGCATCATCACGCCGGCGGAATTCGACGCGGGCCGCCACGTGACCGTGGTCGGTTTCGACACAGCCGATCGGCTGTTCGGATCGCTCGAGCCGCTGGGCAAGGACATCCAGATTGACGGCGTCCCATTCCAGGTGGTCGGCGTCTGCGCCCAGAAGGGCTCGATTTTCGGTCAATCGCAGGACGAATTCGCGGTCATTCCGTTGACGGCGTTCCGCCACATGTTCGGTGTGCGGCCGCAGCTGCAGCTCATCGTCAGACCAACGGACTCGTCGCTGGTGCAGGCCGCAATGGATGAAGCCACGGTCGCGCTGCGGATCCAGCGGCGGCTCCGGCCGAAGCAGCCGGACAATTTCGGCGTGTTGTCGTCCGACACCGTGCTGCAGATCTACAACCAGACGACGGCGTGGATTTTCGCGATCCTGATCGGCGTGGTCAGCCTGTCGCTCGTCGTCGGCGGCATCGTGATCATGAACATCATGCTGATGGTCGTGAGCGAGCGCACCCGCGAGATCGGGCTGCGCAAG
>JBDTVC010000407.1:0-3656 GCA_040007475.1 Burkholderiales bacterium | reverse complement strand
AGGTCCATGAGGTCCTCAGCGGGGCTTGTCTTCTTGCGTCTCGCCATACTTGGGTGTCTCCCCCGGTTCTCGCAGTTGTACCAGGCACAAGAGCGAACTTTCTTTCGGCATGGGCACGAAGGCGAACGTAGCACCAACTACTTGCAAGATTGCTCGATCCGCTGCTGGGCAGCCATTTGCCGGCGCCCAGCCTATCCTGCACTCAATCTTTTCTCTTGCCTTGTCCCCATTGCTGATCTCGAGCCGACCAATACCGCCTTCGATCGGAACAACTTCGGAACAAGAAGTGACCGAGGTCTGACTCGACTTGACCACGATCTAAAGTCGAATTTGAGCGGCCCAAACGTCCTGGGACACTAGGATCAGGCGCACCCCAGCAGGAGCTGCGCGTGCACCTTTTCCCCAAGCACCCACCAGGTCGGAGCAATCGCAAGGCACGCGCCTATGCGGCCGAAATCGCAAGACTTCGAACCGAAGGCTACACGTTCGAAGCGATCCGCTCGACCCTTGCCGATACCGGCTTACAGGTGAGTCTGAGTACGGTCCAGCGAGAGGCCGCGAGGTCTGCGCGACGCGTTCTCGGCGCAGACGTTCGTCCGGTCCATCACGGACCCGTTCAGCGTGCGCCGCCGACGGCCCCACCGACCAACGCGCCTCCTGCGCTCGGTACTGCGCCACGCCACGCCAAGGAGATCGCGGCCGAGTTCATGGCCAGGCAGATCACCAACCCCCTCGTTCGACATCGGAGCAATCAATCATGAAAGTCGCAGTCATCAACTTCTCGGGCAACGTCGGCAAGACCACCGTGGCGCGCCACCTGCTGGTCCCGCGGATCGCCGGCGCCGAACTGATCGCCGTCGAAAGCATCAATGCCGACGACGGTCAAACCCAGGCCGTCCGTGGCACCCAGTTCGGGGAGTTGCAGGAGTACCTGCAGACCGTCGAGAACGCGGTCGTCGACATCGGCGCCAGCAACGTCGAGGACCTGCTGGCCCTGATGCGCAAGTACCGCGGCAGCCACGAGGACTTCGACTACTTCGTGATTCCGACGGTGCCGGCGCTCAAACAGCAGCAGGACACCATCGCGACCCTGGCCGAGCTGGCCCGGATCGGCATCCCGGTATCCAAGATGAAGCTAGTGTTCAACCAGGTCGAGGACGATGCCAGAATCTCCGAACTGTTCGCGAGCCTCATTGCCTTCATCGAGCAGCACCAGTTCGCTTCGGCCAGCACGCTGTGCAAGCTCGGTGCGAACGAAATCTACGAGCGTGTGAAGGGCAGCGGTATCGACCTGGCGGAGCTGGTCCGCGACGAGACGGACTACAAAGCGCTCATCGCCAAGGCGAGCGGCACGGTCGAAAAGATCGCGCTGGCCCAGAAGCTCGCGACACGTCGTCTGGCCACTGGAGTTGTACCCGAACTGGATGCGTGCTTCGCGGCTCTCGAGCTCCACTGACGGTCGGTCTTGCCATGGACCGACCCTCAAACCTGCGCGAAGCCCTGCTCGCCGATGCGCTGGGCGATCTGCACAAGTTGCTGGACCGCGCCGACAAACTGGTGCCGGCGATCGACGAGGCACGCAAAGCGCTCGAGGAGTCCCGCGAGGCTTTGGTGATCACCGCGCGCGGCATGGCGGCTGAGGGTGAAACGGTCAAGCGCCAAGCCCTCGCCGAAGCCGAGGACACGAAGAAGGCCACCCTCCGATACCTCGGCGACAACACCAAGCAGCTCGTGGCCGAACTGGTCATAAGGCAGACAAAGGCCATGAGCGACACGGCGCAGTCCCTTGTCGAAAAGGAAGTCGGCCCGAAGCTGCGTGACCTGGCGGCCACGCTTGAGAAGCAGGCGGATCGCGCGAACGCCCCGTGGAGAGATTGGCTGGCTCACGCCGGCACAGGCGTGCTGTCTGCCGTCTGCGTGGCAATGGTGTTCCTGCTTTCAGCCCACCTGTCCGTCCCGAGCGGCCGGCCCGAGTCGCTCGATGCGGCTCCGTCGGCTCGGCAAAGCCCCGAGCCCGAGGCCACGGCGAGTCCGATGCCACCGCCCGCCGGCCGAAGACAGAGAGACAAGCGCCCAGGCGGCAGCGAGTCTCGCTGAACCAACGCGGCACACGTAGCGCTCGGCATCCGATGCCGGCTCGCTAACGTTGGATCTCGGATTTGCCTGGGCTCTTGACGATTTCGCGCGCGGCCTGTTGCGGGGTTCGAGATTTTTCGTGCGACCTGTCGACCTGAGGCTCTGGGCGCAAGGCAGGCGCGCGGCTCGGCGAGACGCCAAACGTCCTAGACAGGAACCCGTCAACGTGCTCAGCCAGTTGGCGATCCTCGGCACTGTCGGACCGGGAAAGCCCCTCCGCGATACGGACCCAAGCCTCGGCGGCATCGGCCCGCGCTTCGCTGCTTGCCACGCTCGACTTCTCCGGGCTTGTCGGATTCCGCAGCCGTCCCTCGAGCCCGGCCTTGATGCGCCAGATGGGCTCGTAGTTGCGGGACTCTCCGCGGGTCCGCTGCCGAGTCGCTTCCGCATCGATCCCCCAGCCCCGAAGCTTCTCGGCGAACGTCTCCCGCCAGCGCTGCAAGTCCGCCTTGCGCGGATTGAGACGCCTGCCCTCTCGTGACTCCGCGCGAACGCTGATGTGCACGTGCGGGTTCGCCTGATGGTCATGCAAGACCATCACGTAGCGGTGGCCGGCAAGCTCGGCCTGGGCGAACTCCCGCGCAGCGCGCTGAACCATTAAAGGATCGGTGCCACTCTTCATCGACAGCATGATGTTGAACGCCTCGCGGCGATGGCCCGTCTCGTCGATGAACGAACCTCCATAGCGCCACTGTTCGGCCAGGTCGTGCAGCGCCTCCTTGCCTTCGCGGACCACGCCACGGTCATCTTCGAACTCGAGGTCACCGCGTCGGCTGATGTATCGCAGGTGCGCGCCGATCGCCGCCATGCCCCTGCCGCCTCCGGTGACCTTGACCATCACTTGCGCCGCTCGACGAACGACGGTCGCGTTGATGCGCTGCCGGATCTCGGCGGCCCGATGACGCTGCGCGCCCGACAGTCGAGGACCCGATGTCGAGCCGCGCCGGACGTTGCGGGGGTAGAAGAGTCGATCGCCCCACTGGACCAGGATCCCGTCGATGTCAGTCGCCATCACGCTCCTTTGCCGTCGCGTCCACTCGAGGATTCAGAACGGCTCGCGCGGGCCGAAGCTCGGCGACGACGCGGGACGCCAAGCGAAGATGCTCGCGCACGTCATGTGTTAGCGGCTTGAGAAGCTGCTCGACCAACGGACCGCTGGACGACGCGTCGCGCCGGAGGACACGGATCAATTCGTTCAGGTCCGCCGAAACTGTCGCGAGCCGATCCGCGGATGACCCCAACGTCACGACGACATCGAGCGACGGCGTCGGCGAGCCCGCGATCAAGCGCGCGAGATAGGCCGTTTGCGACAACCCGCATTCACGAGCACGTGTCGTGAGCAACTCAGCGAGATCCGCACTGATTCGAAAGCCGAGCTTGACGGGTCGCGTGCCGATCGCCGTCGAGTCGACGACAGGCGGGGTCTCGTTGTCGAGGGTTCGCCTTTCAGGGGCAGAAGCCGGCCCCTTCGGCCAGAACACCATTTGAGGGTCCATTGGGGCATCCGCTCATCGCCAGGC
>JBDTVC010000406.1:0-3666 GCA_040007475.1 Burkholderiales bacterium | reverse complement strand
CGGCCATCGCTTCGATGGCATACGGATCGGCGAGGCCGACCCACAGGCCGATCTGTACTCGGCCGTCGCGGAGCGCCTGCTTGAACGGGTTGATGGGCGTCTTCATGGCCATGCCCTCAGACCAGTCGGAACGCGACCGAGCCGAGCGGGCCGTAGTCGACGTGGAAGTTGTCACCGGCCTTCGCCGCGGTCGGGCGTGTGAAGGAGCCCGCGAGCACGACATCGCCGGCGTTGAGCTGTTCGTCGTAGGGTGCGATCTTGTTCGCGAGCCAGGCCACGCCCGTCGCGGGGTGGTTCAGCACGCCGGCGGCGAGGCCGGTCTCCTCGATGACGCCGTTCTTGTAGAGCAGCGCGCCGACCCAGCGCAGGTCGACGTCGTTGGGCCGCACCGGCCGGCCGCCGAGCACGATGCCGGCATTGGCAGCGAAGTCGCTGATGGTGTCGTAGACCTTGCGCATGACCTTGGTGTCACGGTCGAACTGCTCGATGCGCGAGTCGATGATCTCGATCGCGGGCGTGACGTGTTCGGTGGCCGAGAGCACGTCGAACAGCGTCGCGCCCGGGCCCTTCAGCGGCTTGCCGAGAATGAACGCGAGCTCGACCTCGATGCGCGGTGCGATGAATCGACTGGCCTCGATGTCGCTGCCCTGATCGAAGAACATATCGTCCATCAGCGGCGCGAAGTCGGGCTCGCTGATCTGGCTCGCCTGCTGCATCGCGCGCGAGGTCAGTCCGATCTTGCGGCCCTTGATCGTGCGGCCGTCGGCCACTTCGAGCGCGACCCAGGCGCGCTGGATCGCGTAGCCGTCGTCGATGTCCATGTCGGGAAAGCGCTGGGAGAAATGCCGCACCTGGGTACGGTTCTTTCGCGCGTCGTAGAGCTCGCGAGCGAGTTGGGCGATCGTGTCTTGAGACAGCATGGGTCAGCCTGGTTTGTTGAAAAGAGGGTGCAGCGTGCTGTGCTTCGCGTCGAACACTTCGGTGCCGACGTCGATCTGCAAGGTCACGCCGACATGCAGCGTGGCCATCAGCGGTGCGAAGTGCGCCTTCGCCACGGCCGACAGTGCCTGGCCGATGCCTTGATGTGCGGCCTCGCTGCGGCCGCGGCCCATGCGCAGGTTCAGGTAGACGAAGCCATAGTCGCCGCTGCCGCCGGCGGCGAGACCGGCCGCACCCCCATCGCTGATCGCGAAGTGCGGCGCGGGATACGCGAGCACGCGCGTCCCGCCGGGCGGGAACACGGCCTTGCCGTTTTCGTCGCGCTGAGCCAGCATGGTGTCGGCGAGGCCGCGGCACAGCGCCGACATGTCGGTGCGCGCGTCGAGGTTGCCGCTGTAGAGGATGACGAGGTGGGGCATGGCGCGTGGCCTAGAGGCGGGTCGCGACCGTCGAGAAGCCATCGGCCGAGGAGGCCACGGCCTTCGGCAACGCGTGGCCGTCCTGCGGCGTGACCGGGAAGACGGCGTTGATCTGCCCGGTGCCCGACGCGCCGAAATACGGCGTCACCACCTCGGCCTTGCCGTCGTAGGCCGACCAGCCCAGCACGCCCAGCAGCATGGCGGTGTCGTGCATGAAGCCTTCGCCATGACCCTTGGCGGCGTACTCGGGCAGCATCTCGCAGAAAGTCTTCCAGTCGCCGCGCTTCCACATCTCCACCACGCTGTGGTCCAGCGTCTCGAGGAAAGGGCTCCAGATCTTGAACGCGTATTCCGGCGCCAGCCCGTTCTGCGCGAAGCGGTGGCTCAGCGAGCCGCTGGCGAGGAACGCCACTGTGCCGTCGTAGTGCTCCTCGACTGCCTGGCGCATCGCCCAGCCCAGGCGCGCGCTGTCGTTCAGGTAGTGCACCGTGCACAGCGCCGACACCGACACCACCTTGAAGTGCTGGTCGGCGTTCATGTAGCGCATCGGCACCAGCGTGCCGTACTCGGGGCCGAGCGTGGTGGCGGGGTGCGCCAGGGCCTCCACGCCATGTTCGTTGCAGACACGGGCCAGCAACTGCCCCAGTTCGGGGTTGCCGGGGAACGCGTACGCCAGGTTGCTGATGAAGTGCGGCAACTCGTTGCTGGTGTAGGTGCCTTCGAACTTCGGCGCGCAATTGACGTGGTAGCTGGCGTTGACCAGCCAGTGCGTGTCGAACACGACGATCGTGTCGACCCCGAGCTCGCGGCAGCGGCGGCCGATCTCGACGTGGCCGTCGATGGCGTCCTGGCGGCTGCCCTTGCGCGGGCCTTCGAGCTCGCTCAGGTACATCGACGGCACGTGCGTGACCTTGGCGGCGAGTGCTACTTTTCCCATGACTGGTCTCCTTGAGTTGGAGCCCTCCCCGCGGGGGAGGGCTGAGAGGGGTACCGTGACACCCCAACGGGTTCGGCCTTCAGGCCGAACCCCAATGGGGAATGTGGTGCGAGCCCATCGACACGGCCACGTTCTTCGGCTCGAGGAAAACTTCGTAGCTCCAGGTGCCTCCCTCGCGGCCAGTGCCACTGGCCTTGGTGCCGCCGAAGGGCTGGCGCAGGTCGCGTACGTTCTGGCTGTTGACGAAACACATGCCGGCCTCGATGGCGGCGGCCACGCGGTGGGCGCGGCCGAGGTTCTCGGTCCACACGTAGCTGGAGAGGCCGTACTGGATGTCGTTGGCCAGACGGATGGCGTCAGCCTCGTCGTCGAACGGGATCAGGCAAGCCACCGGGCCGAAGATCTCTTCCTGGGCGATGCGCATGCGGTTGTCGACGTCAGAAAACACGGTCGGCCTCACGAAGTTGCCCTTCTTCATCGCGTCGGGCAGGTCGGGCGCGGCCAGTCCGCCGCACAGCAGCGTGGCGCCTTCCTTCGGGCCCAGCTCGATGTAGCTGCGCACCTTGGCCAGATGCGCCTGGCTGATCATCGGCCCGACGATGGTCGCGTCATTCATCGGGTCGCCGACGACGATGCGCTTGGCGCGTTCGGCAAAGCGCTTCGAGAACTCGGCGTAGATCGACTTCTGGATCAGGATGCGCGAGCCGGCGGTGCAGCGCTCGCCGTTGTTCGAGAAGATCATGAAGATCGCGGCGTCGAGCGCACGGTCGAGGTCGGCGTCTTCGAAGACGACGAACGGGCTCTTGCCGCCGAGCTCCATGCTGAACTTCTTCAGGCCGGCGTTCTGCACGATGCGCTGGCCGGTGGCCGTCGACCCGGTGAACGAGATCGCGCGCACGTCGGGGTGGCTGCACAACGGCTCGCCGGTCTCCTTGCCGAAGCCGTGCACGATGTTGAGCACGCCCGGCGGCAGGCCGGCCTCGGTGGCCAGTTCGCCGAAGCGCGAGATGCTCAGCGGCGACAGCTCGCTCATCTTCAGCACTGCGGTGTTGCCGAAGGCCAGGCACGGCGCGATCTTCCAGGTGCCGGTCATGAAGGGCACGTTCCACGGCGAGATCAGTGCGCACACGCCGACCGGGTGGAAGAGCGTGTAGTTCAGGTGCGTCGGCGTCGGGTAGGTGTGGCCGTCGACGCGCGTGCACATCTCGGCGAAGTAATGGAAGTTGTCGGCCGCGCGCGGCACCAGCTGCTTGGCGGTCTGCGCGATCACCTGCCCGGTGTCCATCGTTTCGGTGCGCGCGATCTCGGGCACGTTCGCCGCGATCAGCTCGCCGAGCCGGCGCATGACTTTCGCGCGCTCGGCCGGCGGTC
>JBDTVC010000405.1:0-3683 GCA_040007475.1 Burkholderiales bacterium | reverse complement strand
CACAGCCAGGACACCGCCGGCCCGATGGCGCGCAGCGTGCGCGACTGCGCGCTGCTGCTGGCGGCGCTGACCGAGAAGGCGTTCGACTACACGAGCGCCCTGGACACAAACGCGCTGAAGGGCGCGCGCCTGGGCGTGGTGCGCCAGTACTTCGGCTTCCATGAGCCGACCGATCGCGTGTTCACCGACGTGCTGGCGCAGCTCGAGCGCGCGGGCGCGGTACTCATCGACCCGGTGACGCTGCCCGCCATCGAGACGATCGGCGACGCCGAACTCACGGTGCTGCTGTACGAGCTGAAGGCCGACCTGAACGCCTACCTCGCGTGGCTCGGCCCGAATTCACCGGTCAAGACCCTGGCCGACGTGATCGCGTTCAACGAGCGCCACGCAGAGCGCGAACTGCGCTGGTTCGGGCAGGAGCTGTTCATCAAGGCCCAGGCGAAGGGCCCGCTCACGGACGCCGAGTACCAGGACGCACGCGCGCAGTGCCTGCGCGTTGCCGCGACCGAAGGCATCAGCGCGCAGTTGCAGACGCACCGGCTCGACGCGCTGATCGCGCCCACCGGCGGCCCGGCCTGGCTGACGGATCTGGCGCTCGGCGACCACATCGTCGGCGGCAGCACCACGCCGGCGGCAGTGGCCGGCACGCCGAGCCTCACCGTCCCGGCGGGCATGGTGCACGGGCTGCCGCTGGGGCTGAGCTTCTTCGCCGGCGCCGGCAGCGAAGCGCAATTGCTCGGTCTGGCCTACGCGTTCGAGCAGGCCACGCAGGCGCGCCGGCCGCCACGCTACCTGCCGACGACCCGGGTCGGGTAGACCGGCAAACTCGCACATCCTTCCCCTTCAGTTGCGCGCCGGGATGCCGTAGTCCCAGGGGTGCGCGCGGCGCGCGCTGAGCCGTGCCGCGACCCGAAACTCTGGAAGGACGTGACCCGTGAGCCCACAGAAATACCGCCTCATCACCCGCAGCGATTTCGACGGCCTGGTCTGCGCCGTGCTGCTCAACGAGATGGAGCTGATCGACGAGATCAAGTTCGTCCACCCGAAGGACATGCAGGACGGCAAGATCGACGTCGGCCCGAACGACATCACGACCAACCTGCCCTACGTGCCGGGCGCGTACCTCGCGTTCGACCACCACCTGTCGGAGACGATCCGCAACGGCAAGCACCGCAACCACATCATCGAGGTCGACGCGCCCTCGGCCGCGCGCGTGGTCTACAACCACTACGGCGCGAAGGACGCGTTCCCGCGCATCACCGAGCAGATGATGGACGCGGTCGACAAGGCCGACTCCGCGCAGTACCACCGCGACGACATCCTCGACCCCAAGGGCTGGGTGCTGCTGAACTACCTGATGGACGCGCGCACCGGCCTAGGCCGCTTCCGCAACTTCCGCATCAGCAACTACGCGCTGATGATGGACCTGATCGAGTACTGCCGCGACCACACGATCGACGAGATCCTCGCGCTGCCGGACGTGCGCGAGCGGGTCGAACTCTACTTCGCGCATTCCACGCCGGCACGCGAGCAGATCCTGCGCTGCGCCACGGTGCACGGCAACCTCGTCGTGCTCGACCTGCGCGACGAGGAGACGATCTACGCCACCAATCGATTCATGATCTACGCGCTGTTCCCGCAGACAAACATCTCGATCCACGTGATGTGGGGCATGCAAAAGCAGAACACCGTGCTGGCCTGCGGCAAGTCGATCCTGGACCGCGGCAGCAAGACCAACGTCGGCGAGCTGATGCTGACCTACGGCGGCGGCGGCCACCTCGCCGCCGGCACCTGCCAGATCGCCAACGACGTGGCCGACGTGACGCTGTCCGCACTAATCAAGCGCATCACTGCCGACGAGTGATACCGCCCCAACCCGCCGGGCGGGTCGCGGCCGTCTTGGGACGGCCCGGCGCCTGCCGCGCGCGGCGGCGAAAGTCGCTACAGATAAACGGCCAGTTCCTGCTTTGCGATCGCGTTGCGGTGCACTTCGTCGGGCCCGTCGGCGACTCGCAGGTGGCGCTCGTAGGCGTAGAAGCTCGTCAGCAGCGTGTCCTGGCTCAGGCCCATCGCGCCGAAGGCCTGCATCGCGGTGTCGACCACCTTGGCGCAGTTGTTCGGCGTCAGCACCTTGATCATCGCGATCTCTTTCGCGGCGACCTTGTTGCCCACCGTGTCCATGCGGTAGGCCGCGTTCAGCACCATCCAGCGCGACTGCTCGATCAGCATGCGCGACTCGGCGATCCGCTCGCGCCACACGCCCTGATCGGCCAGCAGCTTGTGGAACGCGGTGCGTGACGCGAGGCGCTTGCACATCATCTCGAGCGCCGCTTCGGCCATTCCGATCGCGCGCATGCAGTGGTGGATCCGGCCCGGCCCGAGCCGGCCCTGCGCGATCTCGAAGCCGCGTCCCTCGCCGAGCAGGATGTTCTCGGCCGGCACGCGCACGTTCTCGAACACGATCTCGGGGTGGCCGAACGGCGGGTCGTAGACGCCGAGCAGCGCCATGTCGCGCACGATCGTGACCCCCGGCGTGTTCTTGGGCACGAGGATCATCGATTGCTGCCTGTGGCGGCCAGCGTTGTCCGGATCGGTCTTGCCCATCAGCACGAAGATCTCGCAGCGCTCGTTCATCGCGCCGGTGATGTACCACTTGCGGCCGTTGATGACGTACTCGTCGCCCTCACGGCGGATGCTGCACTGGATGTTGGTCGCGTCGCTGGACGCGACCTCCGGCTCGGTCATCGCGAACGACGAGCGGATTTCGCCGGCCAGCAGCGGCACGAGCCAGCGCTCCTGCTGGGCCTTGGTGCCATAGCGCGCCAGCACCTCCATGTTGCCGGTGTCGGGCGCAGAGCAGTTGAAGATCTCGGCGGACCAGTAGCGCCGGCCCATGATTTCGCACAGCGGCGCGTATTCGAGGTTCGTCAGACCCGTGGGCGCATGGTGGTCGCCCGGGTGCGGCGGCAGGAACAGGTTCCACAGCCCCTGCTTGCGCGCCTCGGCCTTCAGGCCTGCCATCATCGGCAGTTCGCCATAGGGGCGCCCCGCCTTCGCGTTCGCGGCGAGTTCTTCTTCGCGACGGTGCTCGTTCGGGTAGACGTGCTCGTCCATGAACCTCAGCATCTGATCGCGCAGTGCGATCACCTTGGGCGTGAACTCGAAATGCATGGTGCTGTTCCTCGTGAATGCGCGGCAGAAGATACGCCGCGCATCTCGCGCAACCTGTCTTTCGCGCGACAGGCGCATGCGGCCCTTGTTGGTTCGATGCGCGACGGGTGCACTTGAAAGCGGTGCGCTCCACCCTATAATGCGTTTGCTAGCACTCGCGAATGTTGAGTGCTAACGGCGATCCCAGAGTCTCGTGCCACCGATCCCGCTGTAAGTGATTAAGCGCACACTTTGCTTTTGTCCCTCATAAATCCGTCCCCAAGGAGATGCTATGAAACTTCGTCCGTTGCATGATCGCGTGATCGTCAAGCGCCTGGAACAAGAAACCAAGACCGCCTCGGGCATCGTCATCCCCGACAACGCTGCCGAAAAGCCCGACCAGGGTGAAGTTCTGGCCGTCGGCCCGGGCAAGCGCAGCGACAAGGGCGACTTCATCGTTCTGAACATCAAGGTCGGTGACCGCGTGCTGTTCGGCAAGTACAGCGGCCAGACCGTCAAGGTCGATGGCGAAG
>JBDTVC010000404.1:0-3694 GCA_040007475.1 Burkholderiales bacterium | reverse complement strand
GCACCTGCATCTGCTCATCGGCCATCGCGGTGCGCACCCAGCCCGGGCACACGGCATTCACGCGCACGCCGTGGCGGCCATAGTCGCGTGCCGCCGACCGCACGAGGCCGATCAGCGCATGCTTCATCGTCACGTAGCCGACCACCTCCGGCCCCGCGAAGTGGCCGGCCAGCGAAGACAGCACCACGGCATTGCCACGCCGCGCGATCAGCTCGGGCAGCAGCTCGCGCAGGCAGACGAACGCGGTGTCGAGATTGAGCCGGGTCGACAAGGCCCATGACGCGTCGTCGGTGTCGATGGTGCTGCCGATGCCGTGGCCGCCAGCGTTGGCCACCAGCACGTCGATGCCCCCGAAGGCTTCGCGCGCCTGCGCCAGCGCGCGGCGTACATCGGTCGCATCGGCGGCGTCGCCTGCCAGCGCCAGCCCGCCCAGCGGGCCGGCGATGATTTGCAGCGGCTCGATGCGCCGGCCCATCAGCACCACCTTGCCGCCCGCCGCGGTGAAGTGCTGCGCCACGGCGGCGCCGATGCCCGTGCCACCGCCGGTGATGAAGGCGACCTTGCCTTGAAATGAAGTCATGTGGGTTCCGTATCGGCGCGCGAGATGGCGCCTGGCGAATCGAGAATTTAGGTCGCCCGGTGCGTCCTTGCTTGATCCAACGCGCAGCGCGGATTGACCGTCGCCGCCAGCCCGGCTGCTGCGCTCAGCGCGCGTGCGCCAGCACGAAGTCGGCGCAACGCTCGGCGATCATGACGGTCGGCGCGTTGGTGTTGCCGCTGACGATGCTCGGCATCACCGAGGCATCGCACACGCGCAGCCGATCGATGCCATGCACCTGCAACTGCGGGTTCACCACGGCCTGCGCCCCCTCGCCCATGCGGCAGGTGCCGGCTGGGTGGTAGACCGTCTTGGCCTGCTTGCGAACGTAGGCCTCGATGGCCGCGTCGTCGAGCTGCTCATCGCGCGCAGGCGCAAGTTCTTCGCTGACCACGGCCTGCAACGAAGGCGCACGCAGGATGCGCCGCGCCAGCTTGACGCCGCGCACCAGCGTGTCCACATCGGCCTGCTCGCTCAGGTAGCCGCCATCGAAAAGCACCGGCGCCATCGGGTCGGCGCTGCGAAGCCGCACCGTGCCGCGCGAGCGTGGCCGTAGGAAGCACGGGTTCACCGAGATGCCGTGACCAGGCAGCGGCGCGCGGTCCACGTCGCCCACCAGGGTCGGCAGCACATGGAACTGCAGGTCCGGGCGGCCCGTGCCGAGCGTGTCCACGAAACCGCCGCTTTCGACCACGTTGGAGGTCAGCAGCCCGGTGCGAAACGCCATCCACTGCACCCCGTGCATCAGCGCGGCCAGCCCCTTGTCGCTGCCCAGCAGGCTGATCGGCAAGCGGGTGCGGCCATAGGCCGAGACCTCCAGGTGGTCCTGAAAGTTCGCGCCGACGCCGGGCAGGTCGTGCACCAGCGGGATGCCCAGCGCCTGCAGTTGCGACCCGGCACCGATGCCGGAGAGCTGCAGGATCTTCGGCGTGGCCAGCGCCCCGGCCGCCAGGATGACCTCGCGCCGCGCCCGCGCCGTCACCTCTGCGCCGCCGGCGCCGCGGTACACGAGCCCGGTGACCGCGCGCCCTTCGGTCAGCAGGCGCAGCACATGCGCGCCGGTCACGATGCTGAGCTTCGGGTCGTCGCGCACGGCGGCCAGGTAGGTGGCTGCGGTGCTCCCGCGCTGGCCATCGAACGTTGTGGTCTGGTAGAAACCGACGCCAGCCTGATGTGCGCCGTTGAAGTCGTCGTTGTAGGCCAGGCCGGCTTCCTGCGCGGCCTTCAGAAAGGCCAGGCTGAGAGGATGGCGGAAGCGCGTGTCGCTGACCTTCAGCGGGCCGGCCGATCCGTGCAGCGGCTCCGAGAGGCGCTGGTTGCATTCGGCCCGCTTGAACACCGGCAGCACCTGCTGCCAACCCCATCCGCTGCAGCCGGCGGCAGCCCAGTCGTCATAGTCTTGCGCCGTGCCGCGGACGTAGACCATCGCATTGACCGAACTGCTGCCGCCCAGCGTGCGCCCCTGCGGCACGAACATCTTGCGACCCTGCGCATGGGGCTGCGGCTCGCTCTCGTAGATCCAGGTGCGCTCGGTGCCGATCACGCGCACGAAGGTGGCCGGCATCTTGATGTACAGCGTGTCGTCCTTCGGGCCGGCTTCGAGCAGCAGCACCGTGTGACCCGCCTTGACGAGCCGGTTGGCGACAACACAGCCGGCCGAGCCGGCGCCGGTCACCACAAAGTCGAAAGTCTGTTCTGGCACTGCGATGTCTCCGGTGCTGGTCGCTTGCAGCGCTCGAGGCGCCGTTCTGCCGGGGATGTTGCGAGGTCGTGGGGAAGGATTCAAGGCCGCCCAGGCACCGGGCGCTCCCGGTCAATGCAATGGGCGCGTTGAGGCAAGTCCGCGTCTGGCTCGGCATGTTCAGCTCGACCGAGTGCTGCCGGATCGGGACCGTGATGATCAGGATGATCAGCAGCACCACACAGCCAACTGGCGATTGCCAGCGTATGGGTCGAGAACAAGATCCGACCGATCGCGATCGGAACCATTGGTCGTTCGCCGGAACCTTGCGTGCGCACAAAGGTCTACAAACAGAGGTCCACGTCCTTGAGGACTTGGGGCCTTCTGGGCTTCCCCGGAGCAACATGAAGTAGCTTTGGTGGTCTCGAACAGTCTCGGCAAAGCGGGCGTGGCGTTATTTCCCTTAGAGCTACGCGGCCCTCTCCTACAGAAACCGCCATCGCGTCGCCAAACAATGCGTGCATGGAGAGTTCCAATTCGCGCACTTGGACCAGTCGGTTCTACAGCGAGGTTTGAGAGGACTACGCAATGAACTACTTGCTTGCGGCCCTGTTGCTCGGCTCGGCCTGCGCCGCTTCTGCGGCACCCGGAAATGTTTGCGATGCCCCATCAACGGCCACGAAGTGGCCGTACGCAGACTTGACTGCCGCGCGAGGCGGATTTGACTGCGCGCCCTCCCCGATCGGTCCAGGCAGCTTTCCGACCATGCGCTCCAACACAGCCGGCCGCATCGCCTGGTGGTATTGCCCGACAAGTGGCGGGACTTGGCGCGCGAATTGGGCCGTCGCCACGAAGGCTCGCCTGAGTGGCAAGGCCATGCTTGACGACATCAATTCAGTGGTAGCCGCTACAGACCCCTTGGCCACTTTCAAGGCGGTCGTGGCCAAGAACGTGAGTCTGCCACTGTCCGATCCGAGTTTGACGCCCGTATGGTGTCCGTTCGTGGGGGAAATGATCGCGGGGGCCCCTAAGGCAGCGGTTCAAGCGACCACCGCATCGGCACCGCTTGGTTCCTTGGCGGCAGCGGCGACAAGAGGCCCGGTCAAGGCAACAGGCAGCACCAAGTAACTCGACTGCGGGCAGAAGATTTGCGCGACTCTGAACGACGCGCGCGACCCATTCCGACAACATCGATGACCGTCGAGGATGTCCATACGCCGGGGAGGCGCTGGCCTTCCATATCGCGGCGGCATTGCGCCAGAGATTGCCGCCGCGATGCGCCTGCGCCGCTGAACTCTGATGCCTTAGATACCGCAGCGAACTACGGCTTGTTTCGGCACTCTCAGGCATGAAAGACCCCCTAGTGTCGTGAGTTAGAACTTCGTTGAACTAATCAGCGCATGCTGAGTCGATCG
>JBDTVC010000403.1:0-3704 GCA_040007475.1 Burkholderiales bacterium | reverse complement strand
TCGAATCCGCCGCGGTCGCGATGACGCGCTGGCTTGCGACCGGCGAGCCGCCGCGCGCATTCACGGTCGACCGCGAGTGCGAGCTCAAGTCGGCCGACGAGATGAAGTCGGTCGTGCGCTATGCACGCCACCCGCTCGACACCGACGAGGTGCGCCGCTACGTCGCCGAAGGGAAGCTGCCGACCAAGCTCGCGCTGACCTGGCAAGGGCGCGTGTCGTTCCTGCTGACCGACACGATGCAGGTCAAGAAGATCGCGTTTCTCGACGGGGTGTTCGAGGGCAGCAAGCCGGGCAAGGACGAAGCCTTCGATGCCGATGCGGCAATCGCCACCGGCGAGCTGCGCCAGCTGATCCCCGATCTGATCGATGCGCTGGGCGGCGAACAGCCGCTCGCGGCCTGATCCCTAAGCGCGCAACATCCCCTTCGTTTCGATGAATCTGACCACGTCGGCCAGGCCGTCGTGCGTCTTCAGGTTGCTCATCACGAACGGCCGCGCGCCGCGCATGCGCTTCGTGTCGGCCGCCATCACGTCGAGGTTCGCGCCGACGTACGGCGCGAGGTCGGTCTTGTTGATCACGAACAGGTCGCTCTTCGTGATGCCGGGGCCGCCCTTGCGAGGGATCTTCTCGCCCGCGGCCACGTCGATCACGTAGATCGTCAGGTCGCTGAGTTCGGGGCTGAAGGTGGCCGCGAGGTTGTCGCCGCCGCTCTCGATGAAGACGATGTCGGCGTTCGGGAACTTCTCGAGCATGCGGTCGACCGCTTCGAGGTTGATCGACGCGTCTTCGCGGATCGCCGTGTGCGGGCAGCCGCCGGTTTCCACGCCCATGATGCGCTCGGCCTCGAGCGCACCGGCGACCGTCAGCAGGCGCTGGTCTTCCTTGGTGTAGATGTCGTTCGTGACGACGACGAGGTCGTAGGTCTCGCGCATCGCCTTGCACAGCATCTCGACCAGCGTCGTCTTGCCCGAGCCCACCGGGCCACCGACGCCGACGCGCAGCGGCGGGAGTTTCTTGGTGCGGTTCGCGATGTGGTGCAGGGTGCTCATCGGCCCATTATCGGCGCGGCGGCGGCCTGCGAGCATCGCGGTCGTGCCGTGACGCGAGTGCGCAGTTCAGTGTCGTCGCCGGGGAGCAGGGTGTGACAAGGAGCGCATCTTTCCCGACGCGAACCGGGCACCGAGCATGCAGAATCGACCGGTTCGTCGATCTTTCCGAGGCCCCGCTTCATGAATCTGCGCCGTTTCGCCCTGCTCGCCGCTGCTGCCTTGTTGGTGCCGCTCGCAGCGCATGCCCAGGAGGCGCTTCGGGTTGCGACGGACGCGACGTTCCCGCCGATGGAGTTCGTGAAGGACGGCAAGCGCACCGGTTTCGACATCGAGCTCACCGAAGCGCTGGTCACCGCGATGGGTCGCAAGATCGAGTGGGTCGATATCGACTTCAAGGGCCTGATCCCGGCGCTCGTGTCCAAGCGCGTCGACCTGGCGATGTCGGCCATCTACATCACCGACGAACGCCGCAAGCTCGTCGACTTCAGTGATCCCTATTTTGCCGGTGGGCTGGTCGTGCTGACGAGCAAGTCGAGTGCGATCAAGAGCCTGAAGGACCTCGACGGCAGGCGAGTGAGCGTGCAGGTCGGCACGAAGTCGGTGGGCTTCCTGAAGGACCACTACCCGAAGGTCGAGCGCATCGAGGTCGAGAAGAATCAGGAAATGTTCAACCTCGTCGAGACCGGCCGTGCCGATGCGGCGGTGACGGGCAAGCCCGCCGCAAAGATCTTCGCGCAGGCCAAGCCCTCGCTGCACGTGCTGGCCGAGCAACTCACGATCGAGGACTATGGCATCGCGGTGCGCAAGGACACGCCCGCGATTCGCGACGCAGTGAATGCGGCACTAAAGAAGATCAAGGCGGATGGGACCTACGACCAGCTCGTGCGGAGGTGGTTCGAGCCCAGTTGATGGAGCCCCTCGCCGAACGGGTACGTTCGGCGATCCCCCGAGGGGATCGCGGGCCGGCTTGGCCGGGCCACGATGGGGCCTCTTCGTGGCCCTGGCCCGGCGCTCGGCCCGCCATGCGTTGACCTCGCCCCGCGGAGTTCGACGTCTCGCCGTTCAACGCGAGCCGGAGGTTAGGAGCGGAACAGGCGCGAGTACTGCGCCTCGTGCTGCGACGACAGGATCGCCAGCATTGGCGTGAACGCCTGGCGCTCGCTGTCCATCAGCGCGATGGCGTGCTCGGCGGCCGAGGGCAGGTCGCCGACGAGCGCCGCCAGCACGCGCTGGCCCGCGGCCTGGCCGAGTGGCACGGCCTTCAGCGCCGCCTGCACCATGTTCTCGGCCCAGCCGAAGCCGAAACTCAGCAGCGCCTCGCGCAGCGGCGCGCCGGTCTGCGCGGCGGCGAGTGCGAACGCAATCGGCCAGGTCGGCGCCGGCGGGAGCGCCTTCAGTGCCTCGACGCGCGCATCGTCGACCCCGCGGTTGCGCAGCCACTCGACGAGCGAGCGCCCCATCTGCTGTGTCTGCTGGCGCCACTCGCTGGTCTCGCGCGACACGTGGACCCAGTCGTTGAGCTCGGCGATGTGGGCCCGGTCATCGCGCTGCCAGGCCTTGAAGGCCTTGGCGCAGACGGCGAGATCGCTGCGCGCCAGGCCGAGTTGCAGCTGGTCCCGTAGCCACGTGGCCGTGTCGCCCTCGGTCTTGACGAGGCCGGCTTCGACCGCGGCCTCCAGCCCCTCGGAGTAGCTGAACCCGCCGACCGGGAGGGCCGGCGACGCGAGCCACATCAGTTGCAGCAACGCACTGCCGGTCAGCGGCGGCGGGCGCGAGCGCATCAGTGGTCGTGCTGGCAGCCGGGGCCGTGGACGTGGCCCGCGTGGCCATTCTCGTGCTTCTCGTGCGCAGGCTCCTCGTGCCCATGCGCGTGGACGTGGTCGTGCCCCGCGTGCGCCGTGTAGGCGCCGCCCTCGGGCTCGAACGGTGCGAGCATCTCCTCGACATCGAGGTGCATCTTCTCGAGCATCGCGCCGAGCACGTGGTCGGGTTCGATCTGCAGGTACTGCGGCGTCAGCTCGATCTGCACGTGGCGGTTGCCGAGGTGGTAGGCGGCGCGCACCAGGTCGAACGGGGAGCCGTGCTCGGTGCATGGTGTGATGCGCATCACCGACTGCGGCTGCGCAACCACCTTGATCAGCGAGCCGTCTTCGGCCACCAACACGTCACCGCCGCGCACCGCCGTGCCGCGGGGCAGGAACACGCCGAGCTGGCGGCCCTGCGAATCGTCGGTGTCGAAGCGGCTCTTCTGGCGTGTGTCCCAGTCGAGCACGACGGCGGCCGCGCGCTTGAGAAGCACGGCACTGAGGCCGCGGCCCTGGGGCAGGAGTTTGTTGACGGTGATCATGGTGCGCAGGCTACCAGAGCCGACAACAGGGTGATGCTTGCGTCTGTCGCGATCGCGGAACACGGTGCGCCGATTCGAGGGGGGGTGCGCAAGCGAAGGGCGCCCGGTTCGGACACAGCGCGTGCTCGCGAGGCCCGCTCTTCCTAACCTTCGCTCTGTCCTCGCTCTCGTCGCATGGGACATGGACCCATCCAAACCCGATCATCAAAGGAAGAGCATGAAAAAATTCGCACTGCTGGCGGTCCTCGCCGGCATCTCCGCCACCGCTGCCGCTCAATCGAACGTGACGCTGTTCGGCATCCTCGATG
>JBDTVC010000402.1:0-3723 GCA_040007475.1 Burkholderiales bacterium | reverse complement strand
ACTTGGTGTACATGAACTGCCGCAGGAAGCTCCAGATGCCGAACATCAGGCGCTTCGCATGGCCGGGGTAGCTCTTTCGGATGCTGACGATCGCCATCCGGTAGCTGCAGCCTTCCGGCGGCAGATAGAAATCGGTGATTTCGGGAAACTGCTTCTGCAGGATCGGCACGAACACCTCGTTCAGCGCCACGCCGAGGATCGCCGGTTCGTCGGGCGGCTTGCCCGTGTAGGTCGAGTGGTAGATCGGTTCGCGGCGCTGGGTGATGCGAGCGATCTCGAACACCGGGAACCAGTCCTGCTCGTTGTAGTAGCCCGTGTGGTCGCCGAAAGGTCCCTCCAGGGCATGGAGGTAGCCATTGAGCTCTTTCAGACGCACACCTTGTTCACTGGCCCCGGTGAAACCCTTCGCAGCCGGCGGGATGTGGCCTTCGAGCACGATCTCGGCGCTCGCAGGGACCTGCAGCATCACGCCGGCGTCGCCCACGCCCGCGTCCGCAAGCTCGGTCCGGCTGCCCCGCAGCAGGCCGGCGAACTGGTACTCGGACAAGGTGTCGGGCACGGGCGTGACCGCGCCGAGGATCGTCGCCGGATCCGCCCCCAGCGCCACGGCGATCGGGAACGGCTGGCCGGGCTTGGCCAGCGAGAAGTCGCGAAAGTCCAGCGCGCCGCCGCGATGCGCGAGCCACCGCATGATCACCTGGTTGCGCGCGATCACCTGCTGACGGTAGATGCCCAGGTTCTGGCGCGAGCGCGCCATCGGCGTGCCTTGCGGCCCCCGCGTGATCACCAGGCCCCACGTGATCAGCGGGCCTGCGTCGTCGGGCCAGCAGGTCTGCACTGGCAACCGCCCCAGATCCACGTCCGGGCCCTCGAACGACTCCTCATGGCACGCCGGGTTGCGCACCCTGGCAGGCTTCATGTCCCACAGCGCCTTGGCCATCTGCAGCAGCTTGCCGGTGTCCTTCAGCCCCCTCGGTGGCTCCGGCTCCTTCAGGCTGGCAAGGAGCCGGCCCACGTCCCGCAGCTCGCCCGGATCGGCCGCGCCCATCCCGAGCGCGACCCGTTTCGGGGTGCCGAACAGGTTGGTGAGGGCCGAAATTTTGTAACCGAGAGGGTTCTGGAACCACAGGGCTGGCCCGCCGGCGCGCAAAACGAAGTCACTGACCGCTGTCATGTCGAGCCGCGCCGACACTGGCTCGGCGACGCGGCGCAGCTCCCCCATTTGTTCCAGCGCGAGCATGAAGTCGCGCAGATCACCATATTTCATACGAAATAGTTATTTAAATGTTGTTTGATATGCTTGACTGGTTATGAAGGCGCTTGCTAGATTTCGGTCCTCTGTGGATCGGCAGGGATAACCCTTGAGCACGTCGTTGGGACGATGCGCTCGGCATCTGTCGATTTCCGGGCTGATCGCCGTGTGCCCTATGCATACCTGTGGCCGTCGATTCAGCCGGCAATTATCGCCGCCACCTCCGTGGCGCCGGGCCCTTGTGGCCGGGCGCGCAGACAAATGGAGACGGCGCGAAGGAGTAGCGAGATGGCTTCAAGCCCCTTGATTTCGGCGGTGCGCCGCGTACGCGACGGCGCAGCCCAATCGGCGTCGGTTTTTCTGCGGGACGCAGGCCACGGCCTGCTGGAGGTGAGTCACAACACGCTCGCGCTGGTCGGCCTGGTCTTGGCAGCAGCCCTGCTCTTCGTCGGCGGTCGCGCCGATGTCCGTCACGAGGCGGAAGCCTGGACACTGGGCTGGCTGCAGGCCCGCCACGAGGCCCGCGAACAGCCCATGGGGCCAGCCGATTTGCTGGCCGCCGAACTCAGCGAGCCCGATGCCGTCGCTCGCGCGACCGCCTCGGACCCGAAGGAGCTGAGCCGCCAGCAAGCCGCCGTGGCGCGCTGGCTCTCGCAGCGCTACCGCGTCGCGCCGGAGCCGATCAGCCGCCTGGTTCAGGAAGCCTGGGCCGTCGGTCAGAAGGCCAACCTCGACCCCACCCTGATCCTGGCGATCATGGCCATCGAATCGAGCTTCAACCCGTTCGCGCAGAGCCCTGTCGGTGCGCAGGGCTTGATGCAGGTGATGACGAAGGTCCACAACGACAAGTACGAGGCGTTCGGCGGCAACCATGCGGCGTTCGACCCGGTCACCAACCTGCGTGTCGGTGTGCAGGTCTTGAAGGAGTGCATCACGCGCGCCGGCAGCCTGGAGGCCGGACTGCGCTTCTACGTCGGCGCGGGCAATCTGGCCGAGGATGGTGGTTATGCCAGCAAGGTGCTGAGCGAGCAGAACGCGCTGCGTCTGATCGCCAACGGCAAAGCCGTGCCGCTGCGTGCTGGCGTGACGACCACCGTGGCGCCGGCGGCCGCCAAGCCAGAGGTGACACCGGCCGAAGCGCCGCATCCGCCCGAACAACTGGCGATGCTCCGCTGAACCCTGAACCGCGCGGCTCCGTTACACTGGCGACGCTGCGCGACTGGCGATGCGGCCCCTCCTCCTCGCGGAGCCCGGGGCCTGAGGTGGGGTACCACCGGGAAGCGCGGTCGGGGTCTGTTTGACAGACCTCGTTCAGCCGTTCGCCTGGGCAGCCCCGTGGTGGTGTGCAGCACGCACGCCTTGCAAGCCACGGGGACTCCGCGACACGAGGACTGCCACCATGTTTGACCGCGCCCAATCCACGATTGCCCGCATCGATCCCGATCTCTGGTCCGTCATTCAGCGCGAGAACCAGCGTCAGGAAGACCACATCGAGCTGATCGCCTCCGAGAACTACGCCTCGCCGGCCGTGATGGCCGCGCAAGGCACCCAGCTCACCAACAAGTACGCCGAGGGCTACCCCGGCAAGCGCTACTACGGCGGCTGCGAATACGTCGACATGGTCGAGCAGCTCGCGATCGATCGCCTGAAGCAGCTCTTCGGCGCCGAATACGCCAACGTGCAGCCGAACTCCGGCTCGCAGGCCAACCAGTCTGTGTTCTTCGGTCTGCTGCAGCCTGGTGACACCATCATGGGCATGAGCCTGGCCGAAGGCGGTCACCTCACGCACGGCATGCCGCTGAACATGAGCGGCAAGTGGTTCAAGGTCGTCAGCTACGGCCTGACCGCCGACGAGTCGATCGACTACGACGCGATGGAGCGCCTGGCCCACGAGCACCGCCCCAAGCTGATCATCGCCGGCGCCTCGGCTTACAGCCTGCGCATCGACTTCGCCCGCTTCGCCAAGGTCGCGGGTGACATCGGCGCGTACTTTATGGTCGACATGGCGCACTACGCCGGCCTGATCGCCGCGGGCGTCTACCCGAACCCGGTGCCGCACGCCGACGTGGTCACCTCGACCACGCACAAGAGCCTGCGCGGCCCGCGCGGCGGCATCGTGCTGATGCGCGACGAGGCGATCGCGAAGAAGATCAACAGCGCGATCTTCCCCGGCATCCAGGGCGGCCCGCTGATGCACGTGATCGCCGGCAAGGCGGTCGCGTTCAAGGAGGCCCTCTCGCCCGAGTTCAAGGTGTACCAGCAGCAGGTCGTGAAGAACGCCGTGGTGCTCGCCGACACGTTGATCGAACGTGGCCTGCGCATCGTCAGCGGCCGCACCGAGTCGCACGTGATGCTGGTCGATCTGCGCCCCAAGGGCCTGACCGGCAAGGCGGCCGAGGATTTGCTCGGCGCCGCCCACATGACCTGCAACAAGAACGGCATCCCGAACGATCCGCAGAAGCCGATGGTCA
>JBDTVC010000401.1:0-3724 GCA_040007475.1 Burkholderiales bacterium | reverse complement strand
TGAACTCCAGCGGCGACATCACGAGGTGGGTGGTGCCGTCGCGCCTGCAGCGGCCCGAGTACGCGGGCCTCGTCCAAATCGCTGTCGTCGTCAGCCATGTAGGTTTGACCCTGCTCTTCGACGAGCCCCCCTTGCCGGTGAGCAGCTTCATCATCCGGGTGATGATCTTGTGCAACACCGTCTGCAGCGCCTCATCGGTTGACACCTGCTGTTCAACTGGCGTCGGCTGCACCTTCGTGCGAGTGGCGCCAATGCTTTGGCGATCAGTCCACCGACTCTGCTACCGGTCACCGTGCAGCCCGACACGCCGGCGCCAACGACCGCGCAGGTTGGTCCCCAGGCTGCGCCTTCGCGCGCCGCCATGGGACCATCGAGATCGAGATTGGCACCGCTCGCGTGCGACTGCGCGGCGCAGTCGATGAAGCCAGCGTGCGCAGTGTCTTGCGCGCGCTGAGCGAACTCGCATGATCGGCCTGCCGTCAGGAACTCGCGTGTGGCTCGTCGCCGGTCACACCGATATGCGCAAGGGCTTCGATGGCTTGGCCGCGCTGGTGCAGACCGCGCTGGTCGAGAACCCGTTCTGCGGTCACGTCTTCGTCTTCCGTGGCCGGCGGGGCGACATCCTCAAGGTGCTGTGGTTCGACGGACAGGGCTTGCTGCTGCTTGCCAAGAGATTGGAGCGAGGCCGCTTCATCTGGCCGCAGGCCATATCAGGCAAGGTGTCGCTGACGTCCGCGCAGATGTCGATGCTGCTTGAGGGCATCGACTGGCGCATGCCGGTGCGAACGCATCAGCCTGAACTCGCGGCCTGAACCACTGTACGAGGATGCCTCCGGTGCGCCCCAATAGCGAACGCTACGTCGACTCGGCACAGTAGATATCCGTGCCGACCACTTCATCCACGCCTCCCACCGTCGAAGCGCTGCTGCGCGTCGTCGAGGAGCGCGACTCCGAGGTGATGTTCTTCAAGCTGATGGTCGACAAGCTCTCGCTGCAGTTGCTGCGAGCACGCCGAGCGCAGTACGGGCGCTCCAGCGAGCAGCTGGATGATCCGCAAATCGCGCTGATCGAGGGCGCACCACTGTATGAACATCCGGCGCCCAAGGCGGTGCCGAAGCCTGAAGCGGCGAACGGCGCAGGCATCGATCGGCAACTGCCGGCACACCTGCCGCGCGAGAACCAGGTGCACCGGCCTGCCGCGACCGATGCCGCGCACGACGCGGCTGGCGAGGCCTGTGGTTGCACCGAGTGCGGCGGTCGCCTGCGCCAGATCGGCGCCGACGTGTCAGAGCAACTCGAGTTCGTGCCTTCGCGCTTCAAGGTGATCCGCCATGTGCGCCCCAAGCTCGCCTGCGTGACCTGCCAGACGATCTTCCAAGCCGCCGCACCGAGCCGGCCGATCGCGCGCGGTGTGGCTGGACCGGCATTGCTCGCCAACGTGCTCGTCTCTAAATACTGCGACCACATCCCGCTGCACCGCCTGGCTCGCATCCATGCCCGCGACGGCGTGTGCTTCGATCCATCGACCTACGTGGGCTGGGTCGAACAGAGCCATGCCTTGCTCGACCCCCTGGTGGGCGCACTTGGCCGCTACACGTTGGCCGGCGTCAAGGTGCACGCCGACGACACGCCCGTGCCGGTGCTCGACCCCGGGCGCGGCAGGACCAAGATCGGGCGGCTGTGGGTCTACGTGCGCGATGATCGACCGGCCGCAAGCACCGAGCCGCCAGCGGCCTGGTACCGGTACACGCCCAACCGCAAGGGCGAGCACCCGCAGCGGCACCTCATTGACTACCGCGGCATCCTGCAGACCGACGCGTACGGCGGCTACGGCAAGATCTATGCGACCGGGCGGGTCGAGGAGGCGGCTTGCTGGGCGCACGCGAGGCGACCCTTCTGGGAGATGTACAAGGAGCAGGGCCAAGTGAGTGGCTCCATCGCCGAGCAGGCGCTGCAGCGCATCGCAGCCCTCTATGCGATCGAGGCCGAGCTCCGCGGCCAGCCGCCTGACATCCGGCGACGCGAACGACAGGCCCGCGCCGGGCCGCTGCTCGAAGAGCTGCGCGTGTGGATGACCAGCATGGTCGGACGGGTGTCGGCGAAGTCGGAGTTGGCCAAGGCCATCGGCTACTCGCTCACGCTCTGGCGGGCGCTGACGCGTTACCGGGACGACGGTCGCATCGAGATCGACAACAACGCCGCCGAACGCGCTCTGCGCGGAGTTACTCTTGGAAGAGGCAACTACCTCTTCATGGGTTCGGACGCCGGAGGCGAGCGTGCCGCGTCGATTTACAGTCTGGTGGAGACGGCCAAGCTGAATGGGCTCGACCCGCAGGCGTACCTGCGGGAAGTCCTGACGCGCATTGCCGACCATCCGATCAACCGCATCGACGAGTTGCTGCCTTGGAACATCGGGCGGCACGATCAAGAGCAACGACGGGCTGCCTGAGTCAACCTACCGGGCGCCGCAACGAGAGGACCACGGCGTGAACTTGCAAGGCATCGACCCCAGGCTCATCGAGACACTCAACCGCGCCAGCAGTTTGGAGTTGTTCCAGTTGAGCACGCTCATCGAGCGCATGTTGGCCGACCCGCGCCGGATCATCGCGGTGCGCACGAACATGCACATGGGGCAAATGGTGCGCTTCCTCGACTGGCGCGACGGGCAGATGCGCAACGGCCGTGTCGTGGCAATGGGCGACGCCAAGGTCACGCTGCATCAAGAAGGCACGAAGACTGAATGGAAGCTGCCCTACATGGCGGTCGAGCCGCCCCAGGCCTCCAGCAGCGCCGCTGCCTCAGCACCTGCACCCGCCGCCCCGGTGCAGGTCAAGCCCGGGCGCGGTGACTTCCGTTGCGGTGAGAAGGTCTCGTTCGAAGACAAGTATCTGCAGACTCAGGTCGGAACCGTCGTTCGCATCAACCAGCGCACAGCGACGGTCGACACCGGCGACGGTCACTCGTGGCGTGTTGACTTCCCACTATTGAGACACGTCCTCGACATCTGATCCTGCTCGCTCGTCAAGAGGGTACTGAGGCCGCGCTTACGGACCGCCTCGTATTGCAACCGGAGCATGGCAACCCCGGAAATCCCCCAATCCATGTCTAGCAGTGTGCGAAGCGCGTCACCGTGCTGATTGGCGACCAACAACGCATCCATCGTGACTGACGCGCGTTGGTCGAGTCCATTCACATGAACTTCTCCAACGGCCTCGAACAGCGCGCGATGAAGTGCGTCGCTCCGAGCGAGGATAGTCAGTAGCTTCATCGGTGCGCGCAGTCAAGGTCAGCAGCGCAAATCAGCTGCACCTTTGCACAGCACGAACAATCTTCGCTGCGCTTCGGTCCGCGGCGGGATATCCGCAGCCGCCTCAGCCTTCTTCGCACTTGCAATGTCGGTATCCAGCGAATAACACTCCGCACGCGCTGCAAGCTACAGCACGTAGCGTCTCTCTAAGAGTGCCGTTTCCGCCCGCGACGTTCTCGTCAAAGGCTTTATGGCCGTGCCCGGAGACCGGTCCAGATGCTCGTGCTGGGCATCTCGCCCCGTGAGTTCACGGCTGGTCGACTGTTTCATTCCGCGCCTAACTTCGACGTGTACCAGTTGTGCGCCCCCGCAGAGTTCCTCGGTATGCAACGTTGCCACCAGCTTTCATCGGACGTGTAGCTGGGAGTGTCTGAATTTCTGTGTACGAGGCGGATTGTTGAATTCGTCTTGTCGTGT
>JBDTVC010000400.1:0-3756 GCA_040007475.1 Burkholderiales bacterium | reverse complement strand
TGGGCGACGACTTCTCGATGCTCGACGTGGCCATCGCGCCGCTGCTGTGGCGCCTGGACTACTACGGCATCGACATGTCGAAGAACGCCGTGCCGCTCTTGAAGTACGCCGAGCGTATCTTCTCGCGCCCGGCCTACATCGAGGCGCTGACGCCATCCGAAAAGGTGATGCGCAAGTAAGACATGAAGCCGCGTCGCACCGGGGCCGCCGCGCCGGGCCGCCCCAAGCAAGGCCCCATCCTCTCGGAGGGTCGCTCGCCGTACCCGGCGGGCGGGGTGTCGTCGTCCTCATGAGCAGCCCCCCCATCGCACCGGCGACCGCGGGTACGTCCACACGGCCGTACCTGATCCGCGCGCTGCACGACTGGTGCACCGACAACGGCTTCACGCCGTACGTGGCGGTGTTCGTCGATGCGACGGTGCAGGTGCCCAGCGAGTACGTGAAGAACAACGAGATCGTGCTCAACGTCGGCTTCGAGGCGACCAGTTCGCTCAAGCTCGGCAACGAGACGATCGAGTTCAAGGCGCGCTTCGGCGGCAGCTCGCGCGAGATCGTCGTGCCGATCGACCACGTGATCGCGATCTACGCGCGCGAGAACGGGCAGGGCATGGCGTTCCCCATGCCCAGCGACGGCCAGGCGTCTTCGACGGCGAGTACCGAGACGCCAGCGACGATCACGCCGGCGCGCGGCGGGCCGCGCCTCACGCTCACCGACGCGGGCAAGGGTGGCAGCGGCGCGGATGAACCGCCGACCGAGCCGCCATCCGGTGGCCGCCCGTCGCTCAAGCGCGTCAAGTAGCGCAGCGCGGCACGTATACTTTTCAGGGGCCGATCACGGCCCTGCGCCGGCTTAGCTCAGTTGGTAGAGCACCCGCCTTGTAAGCGGAAGGTCATCAGTTCGATTCCGATAGCCGGCACCAGATCGCGAGCTTGTGGCAGGTCGCCGCGGAGTTGCCCAGCGAGCGGGTGCCCAATGCGGGCCGGTGACCACCACGTCAGAGGCAGGCGTGGGACGAGACCTGGTATTTCGCCGTCATCGCCGTGGATCGTTCCGGACGCAAGAGCGCACCCAGTGCCGAGGTCAGCAAGTTCACCCGCAGGTGAGCCGCGGGCGCGCGCCGCTTCAGCCGGATTGAACCTTGATCCGGATTGCGCTAACCTCCCACCCCCGCTCCTTCAGCACGGCTTCGAGCCGAGGCTGCAGCTGGCGCAGCTTGGCGGCCACCGACGCATTGGCCGCGAGCAGCGACCAGCCGAGTTCATCCACCGGCCCCGGCTTCACGTGCAGGGCCAGCGGGGCGGGCAGGCAGGGGCGGATGGCATCGAAGCGGGCGTTCGAGTCCCGCAGCAACAGACCGAGGCGCACCAGTGGCTCGCTGCGTTGCAGGGCCTGTTCGAGCCTGAGCGCATCGGGGGTGACGGGTGGCGGGCGCGGATTCACCGAGGAAGTGTAGCGATGCAGATTCTCATCACCCATGGCACGCTGGCGCGCACGCGCGTGCTGCGCTTCAACCGCTGGCAGCTCGGCGCCGGACTGTTCACGTTGGTGGTGGTGCTGATGCTGGTGTCGGGCATGGTCTACAACCTCGTGTTCCTCAAGGCTGTCCGCGAGGGCTGGCCTGTCGTCAGCCAGGTGGTGAAGCTCGTGACGCGCGACGAAGCCGCGCAGCGCGACCGCTTCATGCGCGAAAACCTCGACGTGATGGCGCAGAAGCTCGGCGAGGTGCAGGCCAAGCTGATCAAGCTCGAGGCGATGAGCGAACGCGTGTCGACGGCGGTCGGCATGAAGCCCGACGAGGTCAAGCCGCTGCTGAAGGCCGGTGCGGTCGGCGGTCAGGGCGGCCCGTTCGTGCCGCTGCCGGCGAACGCCGCCGTGTCGCTCGAACAACTCACCAGCCATGTCGCCGCGCTCGACGTGGCCGCCGATCAGCGGACCGACCTGTTCATGCTGCTCGAGTCACGCCTGCTCGAGTCGCGCCTGCAAGCGCTGATGGTGCCGAACAGCCGCCCGGTGGAGGGCCCGGTCGGCTCGGGCTTCGGGTTTCGTTCCGACCCGTTCTCGGGTCGCGCGGCCCTGCATACCGGGCTGGACTTCCCGACCGAGATCGGCACGCCCGTCCACGCGGCGGCGGGCGGTGTGGTGCGAGCGAGTGAGTTCCATCCCGAGTACGGCAACGTCGTCGAGCTCGATCACGGCAATGGCCTGGTGACCCGCTACGCGCACAACTCCAAGGTGCTCGTCAAGACCGGGGATCTCGTCAAGCGCGGTCAGGTGATCTCGGAGGTCGGCACCTCGGGCCGTTCGACGGGTGCACACCTGCACTTCGAGGTCATGCTCGATGGGGTGTTCCAGGACCCGGCCAAGTTCCTCGCCGGTGGGGGCGCGACTGTCGCGTCGGGCAAGGTCGGGCGGTCCCGCTGAGCATCGTTCCGAATGGTAAAATTCAAGGTTTCGGCGCTCGTCGCCGGCCCTGCGGCGCCTTGAATTGACGGGGCATCGCCCGCACTTGGCTCCCACTTCGGGCCGAGTCTGCGCCCCGCTCCCCAACCCCACACGCCGCATGTTGCCCAAGCTTCTCACTTCGATTTTCGGTAGTCGCAACGATCGCCTGCTGAAGCAGTACCGGCAGGTCGTGGCCCAGGTCAACGCGCTGGAGTCGCAATTCGAGTCGCTGGACGACGCCGCCCTCATTGCCAAGACCGACGAGTTCCGGCGGCGCTTCGCGGCCGGCGAGTCGCTCGACAAGATGCTGCCCGAGGCCTTCGCCACGGTGCGCGAAGGCAGCAAGCGGGTGCTGAAGATGCGCCACTTCGACGTGCAGTTGATCGGGGGAATGGTCTTGCACGACGGCAAGATTCCCGAGATGCGCACCGGTGAGGGCAAGACCTTGACCGCGACCTTGGCCGTCTACCTGAACGCGATCACCGGCAAAGGCGTTCACCTCGTCACGGTGAACGACTACCTCGTGCAGCGCGACGCGGCGTGGATGGGGCAGCTCTACAACTTCCTCGGGCTGACCGTCGGCGTCAACCTGGCGCAGATGAGCCGTGAAGAGAAGCAGGCGGCCTATGCGGCCGACGTGACCTACGGTACCAACAACGAATTCGGCTTCGACTACCTGCGCGACAACATGGTGCAGGACACTGCCGACCGCGTTGCGCGTGGCCTGTCGTACGCGATCGTCGACGAGGTCGATTCGATCCTGATCGACGAAGCCCGCACGCCGCTGATCATCAGCGGCCAGGCCGAGGACCACACCGAGGTCTACGTGCGCATCAACGCGGTCGTGCCGCAGCTCAAGAAGCAGATCGGCGAACTCGACCTGCGCACCGGCGAAGGCGTGATCGAGCCGGGCGACTTCACGGTCGACGAGAAGGGCCACCAGGTCTTCCTGACCGAAGACGGCCACGAGAACGCCGAGCGCATTCTCGGCGAGGCCGGCCTGCTGGCCGAAGGCGCCAGCCTTTACGACCCGGCCAACATCACGCTGATGCACCATGTGTACGCTGCGCTGCGTGCCAAGCACCTCTACAACCGCGACCAGCACTACGTGGTGCAGGACGGCGAGGTCATCATCGTCGACGAATTCACCGGCCGCCTGATGACGGGCCGGCGCTGGTCCGACGGCCTTCACCAGGCTGTCGAAGCGAAGGAGGGCGTGCAGATCCAGAGCGAGAACCAGACGCTCGCGTCGATCACGTTCCAGAACTACTTCCGCATGTACGGCAAGCTCTCGGGCATGACCGGCACGGCCG
>JBDTVC010000399.1:0-3767 GCA_040007475.1 Burkholderiales bacterium | reverse complement strand
CCATCATCGGCTGCAGCGCGAAGTAGCCAGCCACCGTGCAGAACAGCGTGCCCAGCAGCAGCACGAGGTTGGCGCTGAAGACCGACCCCGCGCCCCCCGCGGCGACCGCACGGCTGCGCTGACGCTCGATCACGAACAGGACGATCGCCAGCGCCAGGCTGATGTACGCGTCCTGCATGAACAGCCGCCCGACGAGGCGCCCGGCATCGGGCGAGGCCAGCGTCGCGAACGCCGAGGGCGCCGCCAGCGCGCCGATGCACAGGAGCAGGCCAGCCCACAGGCCCGCCAGCACGGCCGCGATCCGCGTTGTCATGCCGGCTTCAGCCGTAACGAACGGCCATCACCTCGTAGTGCCGCAGCCCGCCCGGCGCCTGCACCTCGGCGACGTCGCCTTCGACCTTGCCGATGAGCGCGCGCGCGATCGGTGAGCTGATCGAGATCAGGCCCTGCTTCAGGTCGGCCTCGTCGTCGCCGACGATCTGGTACGTCACCTTGGCACCGCTGTCCTCGTCCTCGAGATCGACAGTCGAGCCGAACACGACGCGGCCTTCGGCGTTCAGTGTCTTGGGGTCGATGATCTGCGCGGCGGCGAGCTTGCTCTCGATCTCGAGGATGCGGCCCTCGATGAAGCCCTGCTTGTCCTTCGCGGCTTCGTACTCGGCGTTCTCAGACAGGTCGCCCTGGGCGCGCGCCTCCGAAATGGCCTGGATGACCGCGTGGCGTTCGACGCCCTTCAATCGGGCGAGTTCTTCTTTGAGTTTTTCAGCGCCGCGAACGGTCAACGGAATAGTGGTCATGTTGATCAAAACCTTGGAGCAAAAATGACACCGCCGCCGGGCGAACCGGCGGCGGATGAGGCAAACGCCAGTTTAGTGCAGTTCGCGATGCAGTTCCTGCAGAGACAACACGGCCAGGTCGTCTTCGTGCTTCATGCCCTCGACCGCGGCCTCGCACCCCGCCATGCTGGTGTAGTACGTGATGCGGTTGGCGAGCGCAACCTGGCGGATGTGGCGCGAATCGGCGATCGCGGTGCGGGTCTCGTCCACGGTCGTGAACACGAGCTGGATCTCGCCGGCCTTGACCATGTCGACGATGTGCGGCCTGCCGTCCTTGACCTTGTTGATCGTCTTCACCGGGACACCCGCGCCGGCAATCGCCGCCGCGGTGCCCTTGGTGGCGACGATGTTGAAGCCCAGGTCGTGCAGGTCGCTCGCCACCTTCACGGCACGCGCCTTGTCGCTGTTCTTGACGGTGATGCAGACGGTGCCGCTTGTCGGCAGCTTGGAGCCGGCGCCGAGCTGGCTCTTCAACATCGCCTCGCCGAAACTGCGGCCCGCGCCCATCACCTCGCCGGTCGAGCGCATTTCCGGCCCCAGGATCGGATCGACCCCCGGGAACTTGTTGAACGGGAACACCGCTTCCTTGACCGAAAAGTACGGCGGGATCACCTCGCGCGGCGGCTTGCCGTCGCTGTGGCGCTGATCGCGCAGCTTTTGCCCGACCATGCAGCGCGCCGCGATTTTCGCCAGCGGCTGCCCCGTTGCCTTCGACACGAACGGCACCGTGCGCGACGCGCGCGGGTTCACTTCGAGCACGTAGACCACCGCCTCGTCGCCCTCGCCCTGGATCGCGAACTGGGTGTTCATCAGGCCAACGACCTTCAGCGCCTTGGCCATCAGCGTGGCCTGCCGGCGCAACTCGTCCTGCAAGGCCGGCGACAGCGAGTACGGTGGCAGCGAGCACGCCGAGTCGCCGGAGTGGATGCCCGCCTGCTCGACGTGCTCCATGATCCCGCCGATCATCACCTCGCCGCCGTCGGAGATGCAGTCGACGTCGACCTCGATCGCGTCGTCGAGGAAGCGGTCGAGCAGCACCGGCGACTTCTCGCTCACCTTGACCGCCTCGCGCATGTAGCGCTCGAGGTCCTTGTCGCCGTGCACGATCTCCATGGCGCGACCGCCGAGCACGTAGCTCGGTCGCACGACCAACGGGTAGCCGATTTCCTGCGCCAGAAGCAAAGCTGCCTCTTCGGTGCGCGCGGTGCGGTTCGGCGGCTGCCTGAGGCCGAGCTCGTGCAGCAGCTTCTGGAAGCGCTCGCGGTCCTCGGCGATGTCGATGCTGTCGGGCGAGGTGCCGACGATAGGCACGCCGGCGCGCTCCAGATCGAGCGCCAGCTTGAGCGGCGTCTGACCGCCGTACTGCACGATCACGCCGAGGGGCTTTTCCTTGTCGACGATCTCGAGCACGTCCTCGAGCGTGACCGGCTCGAAGTACAGCCGGTCCGAGGTGTCGTAGTCGGTCGACACGGTCTCGGGGTTGCAGTTGACCATGATGGTCTCGTAGCCGTCCTCGCGCATCGCCAGCGCCGCGTGCACGCAGCAGTAGTCGAACTCGATGCCCTGGCCGATGCGGTTCGGTCCGCCGCCCAGCACCATGATCTTCTTGCGATCGGTGGGCTCGGCCTCGCATTCCTCGTCGTAGGTCGAATACATGTACGCCGTCTGTGTCGCGAACTCGGCGGCGCAGGTGTCGACGCGCTTGTACACCGGGCGCACGTTCATCTCGATGCGCAGCTTGCGCACCTCATGCTGGTTGGTGCCGAGCAGCTTGGCGAGGCGCCGGTCCGAGAAGCCCTTGGACTTCAGGAAGCGCAACTCGTCGCGCGACAGCTCGATCAGCGTGCGGCCGGCAAGCGCCTGCTCATGCTGGATCAGCTGTTCGATCTGCGCAAGGAACCACGGGTCGATCGCGGTCTCTTCGAACACCTCCTGCAAGCTCATGCCGATACGGAACGCGTCGCCGACGAACAGGATGCGCTCCGGTCCGGCCTCGCCGATCTCCTGGATGATCTCTTCGCGGTCGGTGCTGCGCTCGGTCAGGCCGTCGATGCCGGTCTCGAGGCCGCGCAGGGCCTTCTGGAAACTCTCCTGGAAGGTGCGGCCCATCGCCATCACCTCGCCGACGGATTTCATCTGCGTCGTCAGGCGCGAGTCGGCGGCCGGGAACTTCTCGAACGCGAAGCGCGGGATCTTCGTCACCACGTAGTCGATGCTCGGCTCGAACGACGCCGGTGTCGCGCCGCCCGTGATGTCGTTGCGCAGCTCGTCGAGCGTGTAGCCGATGGCGAGTTTGGCGGCGACCTTGGCGATCGGGAAGCCGGTCGCCTTCGAGGCCAGCGCCGATGAACGCGACACGCGCGGGTTCATCTCGATCACGACCATGCGGCCGTCCTTCGGGTTGATCGAGAACTGCACGTTCGAGCCGCCGGTGTCGACGCCGATCTCGCGCAGGATCGCGATCGAGGCGTTGCGCAGCAGCTGGTATTCCTTGTCCGACAGCGTCTGCGCCGGCGCGACCGTGATCGAGTCGCCGGTGTGGATGCCCATCGGGTCGAGGTTCTCGATCGAGCAGACGATGATGCAGTTGTCCGCCTTGTCGCGGACGACCTCCATCTCGAACTCCTTCCAGCCGATCAGGCTCTCCTCGATCAGGAGTTCCTTGGTCGGCGAGAGGTCGAGCCCGCGCTTGCAGATCTCTTCGAACTCTTCCGGGTTGTAGGCGATGCCGCCACCGGTGCCGCCGAGTGTGAAGCTGGGGCGGATCACCATCGGGAAGCCGGCCGCTTCGCTGGACGCGCCGATCTCGCGCGTGATGCGCTTCTGCACCGCCAGCGCTTCTTCCATCGAATGGGCGATGCCCGAACGCGCCGAGCCCAGGCCGATGCCGGTCATCGCGTCCTTGAACTTGAGCCGGTCCTCGGCCTTCTC
>JBDTVC010000398.1:0-3787 GCA_040007475.1 Burkholderiales bacterium | reverse complement strand
GTGCCTTTGCTCGCGCAGACGGTTGCATGCAATGCGGTCATTCACGAACGACAGCAACAGGCCGCATGCAGCCATCCGACTGAACCGATGCAGTCTCATCCTAGGCGGCGCGTCGGCGCGTTGTCTTGCGGGCGGCGGCGGCATCGCTCTTGGCCGGCCAGTTCGCGGTGAAGCGGTCGTGCGACCGCGTCAGGTGGATGTTCATCGCATCGCGTGCGGCTTCGGGTGCGTGTGCAGCGATCGCATCGACAATGGCCTGGTGCTCGGCGATCGCGATGGTCCAGCTGCGCACGGTCTCGAAGTGGTTGCCGAGCTGCTCGAACAGCGGGTTGTGGCGCTCGTCGAACAGCTCGGCGACGATGCGCTGCAGCACCGAGTTCTCGCTCGCCTCGGCGATGCGCTCGTGGAACAGACGGTCGCCGCGCGTCGGCAGGTGGCCGGCGTCGACCTCCTGCTGCATCAGCGCAAGGGCATTGCGCAGGCCGGCGAGCTGCGCCTTCTTCATCTGGCGCGCGGCATTCGCGGCCAGCTCGGCTTCGATCAGCTGGCGCGCACGGATGGTCTCGAGCGGGCCCTCGCCGCTGACGCGCCGCACGCGCTTCGGGTCGTGCGCCAGCACGTAGATGCCCGAGCCCATGCGCACCTCGACCAGGCCTTCGACCTCGAGCGCGATCAGCGCCTCTCGCACCGAGGGGCGCGACACGCCGAGTTGCAGCGCGAGGTCGCGCTCCGGCGGCAGGCGCGTGCCGACGGCGTACTCTCCGCGCTCGACCAGGCCGCGCAGCTGGTCGGCGATCTGGCGGTACAGGCGGCGGGGTTCGATGGCTTGGATCGGCATGGGGGAGGGAGGGGTCAATTGGACAAGTGGCCTGACCAATCCAGTAAAGAATAGTTGACGCGCCGAGTTCCCGTCAACATCGGGTTTGCCCGGGTCGCCGACCGTCTGTCCGACAGCGCGCGAGCGCCGCGGCTGAAACAATCATCGATGTGCTGGCGCTTCGCGCCGGAATCACACTGAACCCACCATGGATCAATCCGAAGCGTCCGAGCCCCGTCAACCCGCTGCCTCGGCGAAGCGGCCGCGCCGCCGCTGGCTCGGCAGCGTCATCGCCGTCGTCTGCCTGGGGCTGCTCGGCGGGTTGGCGTGGTACTTGACGCATCAGCCCAAGGCGGCGGCCACCGGCCCGTTCGGTGGCGGCAACCGTGGCGGGCCGCCCAGCACGGTGGGCGTGGCCATGGCACGGCAGGCCGACATCCCGGTACAGCTCGACGCGCTCGGCACGGTGACGCCGGCCGCGGTGGTCACCGTGAAGCCGCAGGTCTCGGGCGTGCTGACGAAGGTGATGTTCAAGGAAGGGCAGATGGTGAAGAAGGGCGACCTGCTCGCCACGATCGACCCGCAGCCGTTCCAGATGGCATTGACCCAGGCGCAGGGCGCGCGGGCGCGCGACGAGGCGCAGCTCGAAGCCGCGCGCGTCACGCTCGCGCGCTACCGCACGCTGCTCGAGCAGGACTCGATCGCGCGGCAGGACGTGGACACGCAGGCCGCGCTCGTCAAGCAGCTCGAAGGCACGGTGATGATCGATCGCGCGAACGAGGGCACGGCCAAGCTGAACCTCGGCTACGCACGCATCACCGCGCCGGTCAGCGGCCGCGTCGGCCTGCGCCCGATCGATGCGGGCAACACGATCGCCTCCAGCGATGCCAACGGCGTCGCGGTGATCACGCAGATCGCGCCGATCGACGTCGAGTTCGCGGTGCCGCAGGACCGCGTGCCCGAGATCCAAAGCCGCGGCGCCAAGGGTGATCCGATGCCGGTCGCCGCATTCGACCGCTCGCGGGTCAGGCAACTCGGCACCGGCACCTTCTCGACGCTCGACAACCAGGTCGACACGACCACCGGCACCGTGAAGGCCAAGGCGCGCTTCGCGAACGCCGACGGCAACCTGTTCCCGAACCAGTTCGTCAACGTGCGGCTGCTGCTGCGCACGATCAGCGGCGCCGTCGTGGTCCCGGTGATCGCGCTGCGCCACGGGCCGAACGGCGACTTCGTCTACGTGGTGAACGAAGACAAGACGGTCGCGTTGCGCAACGTGACGCGCGGCGAGGCCGGCGTGGACAACGTCGCGATCACCAGCGGGCTGCAGGCCGGCGAGCAGGTCGTGACCGAAGGCGGCGACCGGCTGAAGGACGGCGCGCGCGTGCAGACCAGTGTCGATCGCCCGGCCGGTGTCGCATCGGGCGCCTCTGGTGCGCGCGGGCGGCGCGAGGGGCGTGGGGCGAGCGAGGCTCACGGCGCGAGCGCTGCGTCGGGCGCATCGGGCGCCTGGCCGGGCCGGCGTGCGTCGGCGCCGAGCGAGTCGCGGTGAGTGATCTGATCGCGCGGCTGCGATGAGCCCGTCACGCCCATTCATCCAACGCCCGGTGGCGACCTCGCTGCTGATGGTGGCGATCGTGCTCGCCGGGCTGGTGGGCTTCAAGTTTCTGCCGCTGTCGGCGCTGCCGCAGGTCGACTACCCGACGATCCAGGTGCAGACGCTGTACCCCGGCGGCAGCCCGGAGGTGATGAGCAACACCGTCACCGCGCCGCTGGAGCGCCAGTTCGGCCAGATGGCCGGCCTCGATCGGATGGCCTCGACGAGCGCCGCCGGTGTCTCGATCATCACGCTGCAGTTCACGCTCGGCCAGACGCTCGATGTCGCCGAGCAGGAAGTGCAGGCCGCCATCAACGCCGGCGGCTCGCTGCTGCCAGCCGACCTGCCGGCGCCGCCGGTCTACGCGAAAGTCAACCCGGCCGATGCGCCGGTGCTGACGCTGGCGATCACCTCCGATTCGCTGCCACTCACCGAGGTGCAGAACCTCGTCAACACGCGGCTGGCGCAGAAGATCAGCCAGGTGACGGGTGTTGGCCTGGTGTCGCTGTCGGGCGGGCAGCGGCCGGCGGTGCGCATCCAGGCCGACACGCAGGCGCTCGCATCCAACGGCATCGGGCTGGACACGCTGCGCACCGCAATCACCGGCGCAAACGCCAACGCCGCGAAGGGCAGCTTCGACGGCCCGAAGCGCGCGTACACGATCAACTCGAACGACCAGCTGCTGACCGTCGACGACTACAAGAACCTGATCGTCTCGTACAAGAACGGCGCGCCGATCCGGATGATGGAGGTGGCGCGCGTGGTGAACGGCGCCGAGAACACGCAGCTCGGTGCGTGGGCAAACCAGACGCCGGCCATCATCCTGAACGTGCAACGCCAGCCCGGCGCGAACGTGATCGCGACCGTCGACGCGATCAAGAAGCAGCTGCCCACGCTGCAGGCCGGCCTGCCGGCGGCGCTGAAGATCGAGGTGTTGAGCGACCGCACCGCGGGCATCCGTGCGTCGGTCGAGCATGTCGAGATGGAGCTGATGCTCGCGGTGGTGCTCGTCGTGCTGGTGATCTTCGCCTTCCTCGGCTCGCTGCGCGCGACGGTGATCGCGAGCATCGCGGTGCCGATCTCGCTGATCGGCAGCTTCGGCGCGATGTACTTGCTCGGCTACAGCCTGAACAACCTGAGCCTGATGGCGCTGACGATCGCGACCGGCTTCGTCGTCGACGACGCGATCGTGATGATCGAGAACATCTCGCGCTACATCGAGCAGGGCGAAGCGCCGATGGCCGCTGCGCTGAAAGGCGCCACCCAGATCGGCTTCACGATCATCTCGCTGACGGTCTCGCTGATCGCGGTGCTGATCCCGCTGCTGTTCATGGGCGACGTGGTGGGCCGGCTGTTCCGCGAGTTCGCGGTGA
>JBDTVC010000397.1:0-3797 GCA_040007475.1 Burkholderiales bacterium | reverse complement strand
GCTCGCGCCGACCGTCGCATGCATGGCGGCCGTTCAAGGACCGCAATGGGCCGCACGCAGCCGTCCGACCGAACCTTGGGATCGACCTGGCGGTGCTCACAGCTCGATCACCATGCCGTCGTGCGCAACCTCGATGCCGTGCTCGTCGAGCGCACGGCGCTGCTCGCCGTGCTCGTCGAGGATCGGGTTGCTGTTGTTGACGTGGGTGAGGATCTTGCGCGGCGCGCCGGTCGCGTCGAGCACGTCGATCATGCCGGCGCGCTCACCGAAGCGGCGCTGTGGCAGGTGGCCGAGGTCCGTGGCGCTCTGCGCGGCCAGGCCCGCGTCGCGCAGTTCGTGCTCGTCCCAGAAGGTGCCGTCGACCATCACGCAGTCGGCGTCGCGCATCCAGGCCATCTCGTCCTCGCCGACCTCGGCCAGCGCCGGTGAGAAGAAGAAGCGCTGGCCGCTGCGCGCGTCCTCGATCTGCAGCGCAATGCTCTCGCCGACGGTCTCGCCCCGATGGCTCGCGTAGCGCGGCGTGCTGCCCGGCACGGCGATCGCGCAAAAGCGCAGCTCGGGGAAGCCAGCGATCACGAAGTGTGCGACCGGCGTGCCCCCCGCCACCGGCAACATGTGCCAGCGCACGTCGCAGTAGTGCTGCAGCGCGTTGAGCAACGGCAGGCCGCTGGTCAGGTCCTCGAACACCAGCGGCGTGGCGAAGACCTCGAGACCGCTGCCTTCGCGCAGGCTGATCAGGCCGGCGACGTTCTGCAGCTGCGAGTCCATCAGCACGACCGCCTTGATCGGCGTGTCGCGCGCGCCAGCGCACGGCTGCAGCGCGGGGTTGACGCGGATCTGCTGCGCGATGTCGGGCGAGGCGTTGAGCAGAACCCAGCTCTCCCCGTCCTGCGAGACGGCGACCGAGCTCTGCGTGCGCACCGCCCCACCGAGCTCACCGCGCCGGAAGGCCTCGCACAGCTTGCAACGGCAGTTCCATTGCGGAAAGCCACCGCCGGCGCCGGAGCCGAGCACGAGAATCTTCATGGCCCGATCCGTCGGGCGCGCATCGCGTGTGGCATGGGTCTCCTGATCGCTCTTGTTGTGACTGCATGGCGGCAGGGAGCTTGCTTGGGCGGTGTGCCCGAATCACCTGGACGCATGCCCGTGCCGACGCTCTCCGATCAGCAATACCCGTGCCGCGCGCTGCCGCCTTGTTGGCGGCGTCGGCAGGCATGCGACTGCTCCAATCCGGAGCAGTCGAAATTGGGACTGACACAGGGAAATCCCTGCGCCAGAAAGTGTTGCGGTGGCGCCGCGAAAGTCCTCGCCGCGCTGCTCGCATGGTGGCTGCTGATCGCGCCAACCCTCGCTGCGGCGATGAATTGCGGCGCGCTCGCCGCTGGCGACTTGCCGGCATTGCAGCGCATCGGCGTCGACGTGTGGCGCATTCCCGCGGCGCGCGGCGAGCCCGACGAGTCGAATCGCGGTGCGACGGTCGAACTGCTGCTCGCGCGTGACGGGTCGCGGCTCTGGCTCGTCGGCAGCGGCCCGACACCGGCCTACGGCGCGGCACTGGCGTGTGCCGTGAAAGCCCTGCTGGGGCGCCGCGTGAGTGATGTCGTCAACACCCGCGCAGCGCCCGAGCTCGCGATGGGCAACGCGGCCTTCGACGGCGCGCGTGTGTGGGCGCTTCCGGCCGTGACCACCGCGATGCGCGAGCGCTGCGAGGCCTGCCGCGAGCGGCTCGCGCGGCGACTCGGCGCTGCCGGCGCGAGCCTGCGGCCCGATCTCGTGCGAGTGCCCACGGCGCCGGTTGGGCGGCCTGGCGCCACGGCGGGCTCACTCGGCCCGTTCGCGTGGCGCGAACTCGTGCGCGCACCGGACGAGCCGGTCCTCGTGCTGCGCCATCGCGCGAGCGGCATCGTGCTCGCGCAAGGCCTGGTGTGGGCGGGCGATGTGCCCGACCTGCGCGACACCCGCAGCGACACGTTGCGCGCGAGTCTGCGCACCTTGCGCCGCCTCGTCGGGACTGGCCTGGTCCTCGGCGAGCAAGGCGGCCTCGTGCGCGGCGACGCGATCGACGCGCAGATCGCCTACATCGATGCGCTGCGTCATGAGGTTCGGGAAACGCTCGCGCGCGGCGACGTGCAGGGTGCCGCAGGCCGCGGCATCGAGCTGCCGGCGTTCGTCGATCTGCCGGGTTACGCCACGCGCCACCCGCTCAACGTGCAGCGCGTCTGGCGCGAGCTCGAATCGCAGTCGTTCGACGACCGCGCCGATCAGAGCGGGCGACCGGCGACGTTCCAGCGCAGCTTGCGATAGATCGTATTGCGGCTCACGCCGAGCTGCTTCGACGCCGCCGAGATGTTCCCGCCTGCCGCATCGAGCGCGGCACGGATCATCTCGATCTCGGCCTGCTCCAGCGTGTGCGGCACGGTGGCCTCGCGCGGCGCCTCGACCGGCACCGGGCGCAGTGGCGCATCGACGACCAGCGACGTCGCCTCGGGCGCCACGCACGGCAGCGCAACGGGCTGCGCGCGCAGCGGCGATGCGACACGGCGCGCGTCCTCGAGGAAATCGTCGGACAGATGCGCGGTCGTGATCGTGTGCTCGCCGGCCGACATCACCGCGGCCGTGCGCAGCACGTTCGCGAGCTGGCGGATGTTTCCGGGCCACGCATAGCGGTGGAACATCTCGAGCACCGGCATGCTCAGCTCGGGCGTGTCGTGCTGGCGCTCGGCCTGCAGGATGCGCTTGCACACGGCCTCGAGATCGGTGCGCTCGCGCAGCGCGGGCAAGCGCAGCGCGAGGCCGTTGAGGCGGTAGTACAGGTCTTCGCGAAACTCGTGGCGTTCGATCATCTCGCGCAGGTTGCGGTGCGTCGCACAGATCACCGCGATGTCGACCGCGATCGACTTGGTGCTGCCCAGCGGCGTGACACAGCGCTCCTGCAGCACGCGCAGCAGGCGCGCCTGGAGCGACAGCGGCATGTCGCCGATCTCGTCGAGGAACAGCGTGCCGCCGTTGGCCTGCACCAGCCGACCGGGTGCGCCCTTCTTGCGCGCGCCTGTGAACGCGCCGTCTTCGTAGCCGAACAGCTCGGCTTCGATCAGCGACTCGGGGATCGACGCGCAGTTCACCGCGACGAATGGCTGGCGCGATCGGTTCGAGTCGTGGTGAACGGCGCGGGCGAGCAGTTCCTTGCCGGTGCCGGTCTCGCCGAGGACCAGCAGCGGGATGTCGCGGTCCAGCACGCGGCGGATCTTCTGCACCAGCGCCTCGACCTGCGGGTCGCCGGTGCGGAGGTACTGCAGGCCCGAGAAGCGCGCCGCTGCGCCACGCTCGGCTTCACCCTGCGCGACCACGCGGGGGCCGGGCACCGCGGGCTCGACGCGCTCGGCGATCGGCACCTGTGCATCGGCCAGGCCCATGCCCGCGGCGATCGAGCGCGAAGGCCAGTCGAAGCGGGCGCTGACGTGGAACATCTGACCGTTGGGCACGGTGAGCGGCATCGGCGTCGACATCGGCATGCGGAAGTGGTCGTACACGGCGGAGGCCGAAGTGCCGAACAGGCTCGTCAGGCTGTGCGCGCGCAATGCCGCGCCGCTCATGCCGAGCTGATCGAGCGCGCCGCGGTTGGCGCCAAGGATCTTGCCGTCCGGCCCAACGACGACGATGCCTTCGAGCAGCGTGCCGATGAACTCCGCGCGGCTGTGGAAGTGCAGGCGCAGCCGGTTGTTGAAGTCGTCGGAGAGCCAGTGGTTCTCGATCATGCGCGCCGACATGCGCACCAGGCCCATCGTGTGCTGGTGGTA
>JBDTVC010000396.1:0-3804 GCA_040007475.1 Burkholderiales bacterium | reverse complement strand
CCCACGGCCATGCCCATGTACTGGAGCGCCATCGGCCAGCCGAGCACGGTGAGCTCGTTGTCCCAGTTGCGCGCGACCAGCGACCAGCCGAAGCGCACGAGGACCACCAACATGGCCAGGCACACGGCCTGCACCGCAGCGTCAGCCCAGCGCCGCCGGGGCGGCGTGAGCTTGTCGATGAACTCGGTGATTGTCATGTGCGAGCCGCGCTGCGCCGCACACGCCCCGCCCAGGAACGTCACCCACACCATGAGCAGTTCGCCGAGCTCGGTCACCCAGGCGAGATCGCGGCTCACGACATGCAGCATCACGTTGACGAACACGAGCACGACCAGCGTCGCGCCGATGCAGATCACGACCCAGTCGACGCAGCGACCCAGGGCTCGGATCGGCAACGGCGCCGCGGCGACCGGTGAGAGATAGGGGCGCGTCGGCATGGCTGCCTACTTCACGCTCTTGCGAACGGCCTCGGCCTCCTTCATGAACGCGTCGACGTCGGCACCGTACTTTTCGCGGGCCTTGGCATACACCGGCTGCACCGACGCCCGGAAGGCCGCGACATTGGGCTTGGCGTTGATCTTCGCGCCCTTGGCGGCCATCTCCTTGAGTTGGTTCTCGTCATTCCCGGAGATCATTTCGCGGCTGAACTTCGCCGCGATCCGGGCGGCCTCGGTCACCCCTTTCTGATCGGCCGGCGACAGCTTGGCCCAGGTCTTCTCGCTGATCGTGAGCGGGATCGGGCTGTAGACGTGGTTGGTCAGTGTCACGTTCGGCGCGACCTCGTAGAACTTGTTCGAGTAGATCGTGTCGATCGGGTTCTCCTGCCCCTGCACCGCCCCCTGCTGGATCGCGAGGTAGACCTCCGGTAGCGGCATGATCTGGACGGTGAAGCCCATCGCCTCCAGGCTCCAGCGCATCATCTCGTTCGGGAAAGTGCGCAGCTTCTTGCCCTTGGCATCGTCGGGCGAGTTCAGCGCGTCTTTTGTCGTCATGCTGCGAAAGCCGGCCTCCCAGGTCGCCAGGAACCTGAAGCCCTTGGCGGGCGCCTTGTCGAACTGCGCCTGCAGCCACTTGCTCTCGTCGTAGAGCTTCCAGCCTTGCGCATAGGACTCGACCAGGTAGGGCAGCGCGGTCAGGTTCAGCGTCGGGATGTGCGGCGCGTACGAGCCGGTCCCCGAGACCGTGAAGTCGATGCCGCCGAGCGCAACCTGCTCGATGTTCTTCGGGTCATTGCCCAACTGGCTGCAGCAGAAGATCTGCACCTTGTAGCGACCCTGGGTCAGCTCCTCGACCTTCTTGGCAAATATCTGCGCCGCAGCCTGGCGCGCACCGGCTTGCTGGTCGGTGTGGCTGAACTTGAGCACGGTCTGGGCGTGACCGGGCAGGCTGAGCGCGAGCAGGCTGCCAGCAGCGAGCGTGATGAGTGAAAAGCGGTTCATCGTGCATCTCCTTCAGGGTCTTGTCGGTGGGGGGGCGGAATCGAACGTGGCCATCTCGACGCGCTGGCCGGTGGCATGCGATCGATAGATGGCTTCTTGAATCTCGAGGTTGACGAGGTAGTCGGCGGCGGCGTTTTCGAGCGAGCCGCCGTCGCGCAGATGGCTGAGCACATGAGCCTGCAACGCCGTGCAGGCACCGCCGAAGGCGCCGGCGCCGCCGCGGTCGTAGCGATGCTCGTGCTCGGGCGCGTGATGCGGTTTCCACCACAGGCGCGCGTCGCCGTCGAGCCGCAGCACGCCGGCCGAACCTTCGAGCCACATCTCGCCCATCGTGCGTCGAGTGTTCTCGGCCACGTGATCATTCAGCCGGTTGCCGTCGAACAGGCCGGTGCGCTGGCGGCCGAACTCGAACACGATCAGCGCGGCATCCTCGCCGCGGATCGCCGGGTTCAGGCGGCGCAGCCGCGCGGTCACGGCCACGACCTCGCCGAGCAGGAACCGGAACGTGTCGATGAAATGCACCGCCGTCTCGCGCACCAGCAACTGCGGCATCGTCTGGAAATACGGCTGCCGATCGAGGTAGGCGCCGGGTCCCTGGCCGTCGCCGGGTCGCAGCCTAAAGCTGACGCCGTATAGCTCGCCGAGGTGGCCGGCGTCGATCAGCCGGCGCGCTTCGCGAAACCAGGGCGTGAACCTGAAGTTTTCGTGGATCACCAGCGGCGTGGCCTGCGCCTTCGCGGCATGCGTCATCGCGCGCGCCTGCGCCATGTCGACGCCGAACGGCTTCTGGCAGATGACTGGGATGCGGCGTTCGAGCGCGGCGTGGACGACCTCGGCCTGCGCCGCTGGTGGCAGCACGACATCGAGCAACTCGGGCTGCACGGCGTCGAGCATGGCACTCACCTCGGTGAAGCGGCCCGCCACTCCGAACCGCGAGGCCAGCGCGTCGGTCCGACCGGAATCGAGGTCGCACAGCGCGGTCACCGGTGCGCCGGCATCGCGCCAGCCTTCGAGGTGGAACTGCGCGAAATAACCCGCCCCGACCATCGCCACCCGCGGCGCGCCGGCCATGTCAGAGCCGCTCCATGACCGCGCGCGTGATCTCGACGGTGCCGCTGTTGCCGCCGAACTCGCGCGGTCGAGCCGCGCCGCTCGCGAACGCCGACTGCACCGCCTGCTCGATGCGGCGTGCACCCTCGGCGAGCGCGGCGTCGCCGTGCCGCTCGGCCAGCCAGTCGAGCATCATCGCGACCGACAGGATCATGGCGGTCGGATTCGCGATGCCCTGCCCGGCGATGTCGGGCGCCGTGCCGTGCGCGGGCTGGAACAGCCCGTGGTGGTCGCCGATGTCGCCAGACGGCGCCATGCCCATGCCTCCCACCAGCGCAGCGAGCAGGTCGGACAGGATGTCGCCGAACATGTTCTCGGTGACGAGCACGTCATAGGACCAGGGCTTGAGCACCAGGTTCAGGGCCATCGCGTCGACATAGGCGCTGTCGGTACCCAAATCGGGGAAGGCCAGCGCGCGCTCCTCGAAGATGCGGCGCCAGAACGCCATCGACACGAACACGTTGGCCTTGTCGACGCTGGTGACGTGGCCGCGGCGCCCCAGTGCCTTGCGGCGCCTAGCCAGCGCGAGCGCGAAGTCGCAGACCCGGCTCGTTCCCGCGCGCGTGATGCGCATCGTGTCGAGGGCGGCGTCGTCGCCTTCCATGACGCCGCGCCCGCGCGCATGAAACAGGCCCTCGGTGTTCTCGCGGACCAGGACCAGGTCGATCTGCGCGGCGCGCGGGTCGGCCAGCGGCGTGGGCAGGCCCGCGAACGTTCGGATCGGGCGAACGCCGGCATACAGATCCAGCGCGAAGCGAATGTCGAGCTGCGGAATGATCTCGGTGCCGTCCGGCCCGCGCACATGCGGCAGACCCATCGAGCCGAACAGGATCGAGTCGGCCGCGCGGCAGGCGGCCAGCGTCGGCTCGGGCAACGCGACGCCGGTGTCTTCGTAATGCTGAGCGCCTGCGGGGTGAGTCACGGCGGCGAAACGCCGGCCGATCAGCGGCGCGAGCGTTTCCAGAACGGCGGTTCCCGAGGCCATCACCTCCGCGCCGATGCCGTCACCGGGCAGTACCGCAATCGAATAGGACGTCTGGTTCATCAGGAGCTCACATCTGCGCGAGGCGGTAGTGCTCGAAGATCGCGAGCAGTTCGCGGCTGGCCCGTGCTCGGTGCGCGCGGTTCACCTTGGCGGCGCCTTTGGCATCACCCGCGCGCAGCCGTTCGACCAACGCCATGTGCTCGTGGGTGGAATTAACGGGCTTGGGCCGCAGCTTGAGCGAGAACATGCGGGCGCGGTGCGCGCGGTCCC
>JBDTVC010000395.1:0-3806 GCA_040007475.1 Burkholderiales bacterium | reverse complement strand
ATTCCTCATGGCCTGTGCTTGCTTGACAAACGGGAAAGCCCTTGTAGTTTGACTTGAGCGGCTTACCGCAGACCAGGCCTCTTGAAGAAGGATCGGCCGCCGTCGGCACATGAACCTGGACTGCGCTGTGGGCTGGAAAGCGGCACCTTCCGCGGCCTGTCGGCCTCGAGCGCCTCACTGCCACCCGCTCTCCCCACTCTCGAAATGCTGGATCGGGTGGATCTCGATGCGCCAGCCGAATTGCTCGCCCGCGTCGAGCTGGGTGGTCGGGTGCAGTGAGGCGACGCGGATCGCGTCCTCCATGTCCTGCGCCTCGATCAGGAACGCGCTGCCGATCATCTCCCCGGTCAGCGCGGCCGGCCCTTCGCTCACCTTCAGCTGGCCGTTCACGCGCTGCAGGCCCCAGGTCTGCAGCGCCAGGCCGGCGTCGACGATCACGTGCCCGCTGGCGTAGAGCCTGTCCATGTGGGGCCGGCACGCGTGCATGACGGCGTCGATATCCGCCACCGGGCGGGCATCCATCTTGACCGGATCGAAATAGCCGAGGCACAGGAATTTCATCGCATTTCCCCATGGTTCGCGCCGCCACGCGGCACCGTGGCGGATGTCGAACGCGATCGTATGCCAGGCGCGTGCCGGCGTGCCTAGCCGCTTGTGCTTCCAGCGTCGGGATGGCACCATCCGGCCGCTGCAGAACAGGACCACTCCACACCATGAATCCCACCAGGATCGTTGCCATTGCTCTCGTTCTTGCCGGCGTCCTCGCGCTCGCCTACGGCGGCTTCAGCTACACGAAGGACACGACCGTCGTGAAGCTCGGCCCCCTCGAAATCTCGGCCAAGGAGAAGCAGACCGTCAACGTGCCGATGTGGGCGGGGATCGGCGCCATCGTCGTGGGCGGGCTGCTGCTCGTGCTCGGCGGCAAGAAGGGCTGAGGCCGAGCACTGAAACGGCGCGCGGAACATCCCGAAAACGGGCGAGCGCTGAGAGTCCGTCGATGACCGGCCCGCTCCTCGCCGCATTCGCCGTCGCCAGCCTCGTGCTCGCGGCCACACCCGGGCCTGGCGTGCTCTACATCGTCACGCGCACGCTCGCGCAGGGGCGGCGCGCCGGGTTGGCGTCGGTGGCCGGCGTGGCGCTCGGCAACCTCGGCAACGCGATGGGTGCATCGCTCGGGCTGGCCGCACTCCTCGCGGTGTCGTCACTGGCGTTCACCGTCGTCAAGTTCGCCGGCGCGGGCTACCTCGTGTGGCTGGGCATCAAGGCCCTGCGCGAGACCCGCACGACCACGCCGCCGAGCACGTTCGAATCGCCACGGCGTGGCCGCATCCTGCGCGACGGTTTTGTCGTCGCCTTGCTGAACCCGAAAACGGCGCTGTTCTTTGCCGCCTTCCTGCCGCAGTTCATCGACCCCGCGGGCTCGGCGGTGCTGCAGAGCGCGCTGTTCGGCGCCGCGTTCGTCGTGATCGCGGCCTGCACCGACACGGCCTACGTGCTGGCCGCAGGCATCGCCGCGCCGGCGCTCGGCATCTTCGGGCGGGCCCGTTCGCTCGGCCGCTACGCCGCTGCGCTCGTGTACTTCAGCCTGGGCGCCTTGACTGCCCTCACCGACCCCAGGCCGCGATGAACGCGCGCGCCGCGGCCGCGACCGTGGCGGCGTCCTGCCCCGGCTTGTAGAGCGCGGAGCCGAGCCCGAAGCCGTTCGCGCCCACGGCACGGTACGCGCCCATGTTGTCCGGCGTGATGCCGCCGACCGGCAGCAGCATCGTGCCGGGATCGAGCACGGCACGCCATGCCTTCACAACCGGCGGCGTCAGCATCTCGGCGGGAAACAGCTTCAACGCACTAGCGCCGGCCGCAAGCGCGGCGAAGGCCTCACTGATCGTCGCGACCCCGGGCAGGCACACCATGCCGAGCGCGACCGCAGCACGCACGACCTCGGCATCGAAGTTCGGCGACACGATCAGGCGCCCCCCGGCAGCGTGCACCTCACGCACCTGGCTGGCGGTCAACACCGTGCCGGCACCAACGAGCGCGCCGGGCAGCGTTGCCGTCATTGCCTCGATGCTCGCCAGCGGGTGCGGCGAATTGAGCGGCACCTCGATCAGCTGCCAGCCGACGCCGACGAGCGCGGTGCCGATGCCGACCGCCTCGGTGTGCCGCACACCGCGGAGGATCGCAACGAGGGGAAGCGTGCGCATGGCCTGCGCGAACCGGGTGGTCACATCGTTCATGGGGAAACTCTCGTTGCAATACTCCACAGGCCGCGCCACGTCGCTTCGGCACCCACACGACGAACGCGCACATCACGCTGGGCCAGCGCGCGTTCGTAGCGGCGCGTCAGCGCCTCGGCGCCGATCACGATGACCTCACCGACATTCGGGTCGCGCGCACGCAACTCCTCGCCGATCACCAGCCCCGACAGATAGCTCGGCCGCTCGGCCAGCGGCAGGCGCTCGAACAGCGACAGCGTGCGCATGCTGAACGCCGACTGCAGCAGGCCCGGGCTGCGCAGCGCGTGCGCGACGCCGGCATCGAATGCGGTATCGAACAAATCCGCATCGTCAGGTGGCAGCGTACGCGCGAGGATGGAGTGCTGGCGCAGCAGCGCGTAGAACTCGCCCGTCATCAGCGTCGCGAAACTCTCGATCCGGCCGGCGTCGACGCGAATCCACTTGCTGTGCGTGCCGGGCATCACGAAGGTCCCGGCGGCGATGCCCATCAGGCGCAGCGCGCCGAAGACCTGCGTCTCTTCACCACGCATCACATCGGGCACCCCGTCGCGCTCGCAGCTCAGACCCGGCACGATCGCGATGCGGCCCGGCTCGACCCACGCGAGCCGGCCCGCCACGTCGTCGAGGCTCACCGGGCACGCGCAGTACGGCGCCTCCAACCAGCCCTGCTGGCTGCCGGCCATGCCGCTGATCAGGCAGCGCGTGCCGGGCGGCGCCATCCAGTCGCCGAAGTGCTCGGCGAACGCCGCGGCGAATCCGCCCTTGGGTACCGTGAGGATGCCACGCGAGAACGCGCGCTCCTCGATCACCGCACCGCGGTCATCGAAGTGCGCGCCGCGCAGCGACGAGGTACCCCAGTCGAGGCCGATCCACGCCATCAGTGGTTGTCTCTGGGCACGAAGGCGCCCCGCTTGCCAACCAGAAAGTCCAGGTCCACGCCCTGATCGGCCTGCAGCACATGGTCGACGTAGAGCTTCCAGTACCCACTGGCCAACGGCGGCGGCGGTGCCTTCCACTCGGCCAGGCGCGCGGCGAGTTCGACATCGCTGATGTGCAGGTGCAGCTTTCGTTCCGGCACGTTGAGCTCGACGATGTCGCCGTTGCGAACCACCGCCAGCGGCCCGCCCGCCGCCGCCTCGGGCGCGGTGTGCAGCACGACCGTGCCGTAGGCGGTGCCGCTCATGCGTGCATCGCTGATGCGGACCATGTCCGTGATGCCCTTGCGCAGCACCTTCGGCGGCAGCGGCATGTTGCCGACCTCGGCCATGCCGGGGTAGCCCTTGGGGCCGCAGTTCTTCAGCACCATCACGCAGGTCTCGTCGATGTCGAGGTTTTCGTCGTCGATGCGCTTGTGGAAGTCTTCGATGTCTTCGAACACCACCGCCCTGCCCTTGTGCACCATCAGCTCGGGCGTGGCCGCGCTCGGCTTGATGACCGCGCCGCGCGGCGCGAGGTTGCCGCGCAGCACGGCGATGCCGGCCTTGTCCTTGAACGGCGCGTTGAACGGCTTGATGACCTCGGTGTTGAAGTTCTCCGCGCCCTCGATGTTCTCGCCGATCGTCTTGCCATTGG
>JBDTVC010000394.1:0-3819 GCA_040007475.1 Burkholderiales bacterium | reverse complement strand
AGAAGGCCGCTGCGAAGAAGGCTCCGGCGAAGAAGGCCGCTGCGAAGAAGGCTCCGGCGAAGAAGGCTGCTGCCAAGAAGCCTGCTGCCAAGAAGCCTGCGGCGAAGAAGCCCGCGGCTAAGAAAGCCGCGAAAAAGCCGGCCGCAAAAAAGGCCACGGCTGTTGCTGCTGCTCCTGTGCAGCCTGCCAAGACGGCGCTCAGCCCGCAGGCGGCGTGGCCGTTCCCGACGGGAAGCAAGCCCTGACAACTTCACCGCTACGGTGAACAACCCGGCCACGGCCGGGTTTTTTCGTCGTGCGCCCGGCGCGGGCGCACTCTTGCGGGTGCAAGTCCTGCCGTAAATTGAGGCTCTGTTGAATTTCAAGTGGGTTGCCGGGCGTGAGGATTGATCGCTTGGAAGTCGAGCTTGCCGGCGATCAGGAAGATGACCGTCTTGATGGTGGACAGGCGGACGAACCCGCGAGCGCGGCGCTTGGCGGTTTGGAACAGACCGTTGATGGCCTCCAGTGTTAGCGCTGGTGTAAATCCGCCGCTATTCGCTGGCGAGGACGCGGTTTTGTGGGGAAGGCGGTTGCTTGCAAGGACGAAGCGAAGATGGCCCCGTGAGGGGCCATCGTCTTGTTCGGCTCTGGGGCCGGCGATCAGAACGGCAAGTCGGGATCGAAGTCCGGCGGCCCGTGGTCGGGCACGAGCTGATCGCGCCAGGCCTGTTGAGCCTGGCGCCCGTAGATCGCCCAGACAGCCTCACGGACGGCCTGCAAGGCCTCGAGCACCGCCAACGCCTGCTCAGGTGACCAGTGGGTCGGCACGGCGAACGATGGTGACTGGCTCACGGTGCGGCCTTGCGCGAGCGCGACGATGTCTTGCGAGCCGCGCGCTCGGTCTTGCGCGCGACCTCTCGTTCGTCGGCCTCCTTCTGCCGGTACGACTTGCCCTCGATGCGCACCACCTCGGCGCGGTGCATCAGCCGGTCGATCAACGAGACGACGCAGGCCGCATTAGGGAACACCTCGCCCCATTCGGCGAAGGGCTTGTTCGTGGTCACCACCGTGCTCTTGTGCTGGTAGCGCCGACTGATCAGCTCGAACAGCAGGTCGGCATGCCGATTGGAGTACGACAGGTAGCCGACCTCGTCGATCATGAGCAGGTCCGGCGACGCGTAGTGTTTGAGCCGCCGGCGCAAGGCGGAGTCGCTATCCAGCGAGGCCAATTCGCCCAGCAACTGCGCCGCCGTGATGAACAAGGCTGTGCGCCCGGCCAGCACCGCCTGGTAGCCCAGGTTGCACGCGCACATCGTCTTGCCCACGCCGTTGGGTCCGACCAGCACGACGTTGCTGGCGTCCTGGAGGAACGCCAGCGTCATCAACTCCTCGACGACGGCGCGGTCGCACTGCGTGGGCCATGCCCAGTCGAAGTCAGCCAAGGACTTGAAGGGTCCGATGTGTGCGGCACGCAGCCGCCGCTCCAGACTTCGGCGGTGCCGCTCGGCCGCTTCCCAGCCCAGCAGTTGGGCGACCCAGCGCGCCTGCTCTGGGTTGCGCATCAGCTCGGTCCAGCGGCTGAGCAGGCCATGCAGGCGCAGCTCGCCGGCTTGCTCGCGCAATCGTTGTTCATGAGCCTGCGCGTCGGCCAGTGTCGCCACATCAATCGTCGTCGTCATCGTCGTTCTCCGTTCGGTCGTAGGAAGCCAGGTCGTGTGCGCGTACCGGCGCATCGCGCCGCGCAACGTGCTCGGGCAGCACCAGCGCCACCGGCGGCGGTGTCCCTGCTGCTTCGCGTGCAAGTTCCAACGCCAGGCGTACCGCGTTGGGGTGCGGCACGCCGCGCTGCAGCGCCTCGGTGATGGCGGCCTCCAGCGCCCGGGCGCCATAGCGCTCGAGCAGGCTCATCAGTGCCGAGGTCGTCGCGCGCAGGTGCTCGCCTCTCTCGGCGGCACGCTGCAGGAACAGGACGCTGGCGGGCGCGGCCTGCGCCAGACGATCGGTGGCGCGGTGCGCCCGTGCGGCGCGCTTGTGCTCGACCAGGGCTGCGATGTGGACGGGCTGCTCGATCTGCTGGCCTCGATCCCAGCAGCGCGCGTAGCTCGCCAGCTCCTGCGTGCCGTCCAGGATGCGGATCAGGCGTTCGTCGGCCAGCACGCTCAGGGCTCGGCGCACGTGCGTGTGCGGCACCGAGTAGTCGTTCAGATCGAAGCGGACGTAGGGGGTCTTGCCCGCCGTCACGGCTACGCGTTCGTCCAATGCGTACTCGCGCCCGGGCAACGCCATCAGGTAGGGCTGCTCGGCATGGAAGGCCTGCCGCACGCTCAAGGCAGTGTCCTGCGGCCAGCGCCGCTCCGATGCCGCGCCCTCGCACCACAGGCGCGCCTGGGCGTTCAAGTCGTCCAGGTCGGTGTACGTGCGGGCGGCGAAGAAGTTGTCGCGAACGTAGCGGATCGCGCGTTCGACCCGACCCTTCTCGTTGCCGCGCGCCACGGCCACCGGACGCGGCTCGTAGCGGTAGTGCGCGGCGAACTCCAGCAGCACAGGGTTGAAGCGGATCGCATCGCCGCGGCGCTCCAGGACGGCGCTCTTGAGGTTGTCGTAGAGCACGACCCGAGCACAGCCGCCGAACGCGGCGAAGGCCTCGGCGTGATCGCGGATGAACGTCGCGCCGTGGGCGTCGAGGAAGAAGCGCAGGAAGATGCGCCGCGAGTAGCTCAGCACCATGACGAAGGCCATCAGGGGGCGGCGTGCGCGGCCGATCTGCAGATGACCGAAGTGGCCCCAGTCGACCTGTGCCTGCTCGCCAGGCAGCGTGCGCAGGCGCAGGTAGGCCTCGGCCGCTGGGCGCGGTCGCATGCCGGCGACAAGGTGGCGCAGATGCGAGGCGCTGCCGACGTAGCCGCGCTCGGCCAGCATCTGCAGCAACCGCGCCGAGGTCAGCGTGGGGAACTTGGTGAGCGTCTCCAGCAGGAACGGCCGGTACGGGTCGATGCGGCTGGGGCGCAGCGGCGACAGATGAACGGGCGCGTTGTCGCCGGCGATCACGCGCCGCACGACATCGCGATGCACACGCAGCTGCCGCGCGATCGTTCCTGCGCGCCACTTCTCGACCGCATGCAGGCGCAGGATCTGCGCGACCAGGTCAGGGGCTGTGGTCATGGCGCCATCCAGTGACCCGAGCGGTGGCATGTCGAACGCGCCGCAGGAAGTCCTGGCGCAGCCAGTCGGGTTGAACGGTTGCGCAGCCGAAGCAGCGCCGCAACGGCGGGGGTGCCGGCTCGCCCACAGGCGGGTCGGTCGCGATGGACGTGATGTCGGAAGTGCATGCCGCCAGTGGAGCAGCGCCCAGCCCCGCCGGGGAACCCTGGTGCGTCACTTTATGTGTGGCGTCGGCACGGTCAGCTACGCGCTGGCGCCAGCGACGCGACCGCGCGGCGTGCTGGAGGCGGCCACGGCGCGAGCGCTGGTAGCGACTGGCGGCCTCGCGCCGGGCGAGGTCGTGCACCTGGCGCCAGCAGGCGCGGCCGCAATACCGGTTGCCGCGATCGCAATGGCTGCACAAGACGACCTGGATGCGGCAACCAACGCACAGGAACAGACGGGCTGGAAGGTCCAACTACACCACCAGACAGAGCCGGTAGTGCTGGACGGAGTCGTCCCAGCGCGCCACACTGCTGCGGCACCGCCTTCATCGGCACGGTGTCGGGCACGGCACGGTCATCAGGCTTCCCGGCAAGAGAGGGCCGCTGCCGTGCCCACCTTCTTCAGCTCGGCTCGGGTTGTACTCCGCCGACCACTGCGCACTGTCGGCCTGTCTGGCCGCCCTGCAGGGCG
>JBDTVC010000393.1:0-3826 GCA_040007475.1 Burkholderiales bacterium | reverse complement strand
CGACCGGCACCGCGTCCTGCATCGCCTGGGCGCGAAAGCGCACCAGCGGCAGCGCATCGGCGAGCGTCAGCACGCCGGCGGCGACCAGCGCCGAGTACTCACCCAGCGAATGCCCGGCCACCACGCTCGGTGCGGCCTGCCCCTCGGCGAGCCACGCGCGGTAGCAGGCGATGCCGGCCGTGAGCATCACGGGCTGCGTGTTGGTCGTGAGATCGAGTTGTTCCTTCGGGCCGTCGTGGATCAGGCGACCGATGTCCTCGCCCAGGGCCTGCGACGCCTCGACGAGGGTCTGCTTCACGGCCGGGTGATCGCCCCACGCGTCGAGCATGCCGACGGCTTGGGAGCCCTGGCCCGGGAATACGAATGCGAATGTGGTCATGACAAGGTATGCCGGTACAGGCGCGCGGCTCAGAGATCGAGCAGCACCGCGCCCCAGGTGAAGCCGCCGCCGACGCCTTCGAGCAGCACGGTGTCGCCGCGCTTGATCTTGCCCGAGCGCACCGACTCGTCGAGCGCCAGCGGGATCGAGGCCGCGGACGTGTTGCCGTGCTGGTCGACGGTGACGATCAGCTTGTCGGCGGGCAGCTTGAGCCGCTTGGCGGTGCTCTGCAGGATGCGGATATTGGCCTGGTGCGGGATCAGCCAGTCGATGTCTGCCTCGGTGCGGCCGGCCTTCTCGAGCACCGACAGGGCAACGTCGTACAGCACATTGACCGCGACCTTGAACACCGCTGGGCCATCCATCTTGAGCACCGGGTCACCGAGCACGCCGCCGCCGGACACGTGGCCCGGCACGCAGAGGATGCCGACGTGCCGACCATCGGCATGCAGCTCGGTTGCGAGCAAGCCCGGCGTGTCGCTGGCCTCGAGCACGACCGCGCCGGCGCCGTCGCCGAACAGCACGCAGGTGCCGCGGTCCTTGAAGTCGAGGATGCGCGAGAAGACCTCGGAGCCGATCACCAGCGCCTTGGTCGCGGCGCCGGTGCGGATCATCGAGTCGGCGACCGTCAGCGCGTAGACGAAGCCGGAGCACACCGCCTGCACGTCGAACGCCGGGCAGCCATGCACACCGAGCTTTTGCTGAACCATCGTGGCCACGGACGGGAACACCATGTCGGGCGTGGAGGTCGCCACGATGATCAGGTCGATCGCCGCCGCGTCGACATCGGCCGCCTCGAGGGCGCGTCGCGCCGCGATGACCGCGAGGTCGCTGCAGCCCACATCAGGCTCGGCGAAGTGGCGCGCCTTGATGCCCGTGCGCTCGACGATCCATTGATCGGAGGTCTCGATGCCGTCCTGCGCGAGTTGCGCGGCGAGCATGTCATTCGTCAGACGCTTCGGCGGCAGGTAACTTCCGGTGCCGGTGATGCGCGAGTAACGTGAGGAAGAAGTCATGCGGAGAGGCTGGCGTCCGGGATGTCGCCCAAGGGGGCAGGCGTGGCGGCCAGCGTTTCGAGGATGCGGTCGTGGACGCGTTCGAGCAAGCCGTTGCTGGCGGCATCATAAGCCCGATTCAGCGCCTGCTCGAAGGCGTAGGCGTCGGACGAACCGTGGGCCTTGAACACCAACCCGCGCAGGCCCAGCAGCGCCCCACCGCTGTAGCGCCGATGATCGAGCCGGGCGCGGAATCGCTTGAGCACCGGCATCGCCATCAGTGCCGCGAGCTTGGTCAACGGGTTGCGGCCGAACTCCTGCTTGATGAAGGCGACAAACATCGATGCGGCGCCCTCGGCGGTCTTCAGCGCCACGTTGCCGACGAAGCCGTCGCATACGACGATGTCGCTCGTGCCCTTGAAGATGTCGTTGCCTTCGACGTTGCCGTAGAAGTTGAGGTGCCCGGCGTCAGACGCACGACGCAGCAGTTCGCCGGCCTGCTTGATGACTTCGCTGCCCTTGATCTCTTCCTCACCGATGTTGAGCAGGCCCACCGACGGGTTGTCCTTGCCGTCGACCGCGGCGACGAGCGCGCTGCCCATCACGGCGAACTGCAGCAGGTGCTCGGCGGTGCAATCGACGTTCGCGCCGAGATCGAGCACGGTGGTGTAGCGGCCGAGTTGGTTCGGCATCACCGCGGCGATGGCCGGGCGGTCGATGCCTTCGAGCGTCTTCAGCACGTAGCGCGAGACCGCCATCAGGGCGCCGGTGTTGCCGGCCGAGACGCAGGCCTGGGCGACGGCGTTGCCCTCGGCATCGGGCTTGACTTGATTCAGCGCGACCCGCAATGACGAATCGCGCTTGCGGCGCAACGCCACCTCGATGGGGTCGTGCATCTCGACCACTTCGCTGGCCGCGATCACGGTGCAGCGCGGCCAGTCCGCGGCCTCGGCGAGCGCTTCGGCGCGGCCGACGAGGATCACTTCGGCCCGGGGATGGGCGGCCAGAAACGCGCGGCAAGCCGGCAGCGTGACCGACGGACCATGGTCGCCGCCCATGCAATCGACGGCGAGACGAAACACGCCGCTCATGGGGAACCGGCGATGCGTCAGGCGACTCGCCTTAGGCGTCGGCCTTCGTCTTCAGCACCTTGCGGCCACGGTAGAAGCCGGTCGGGCTGATGTGGTGACGCAGGTGGTTCTCGCCGGTGGTCGGCTCGATCGCGGTGCCCGGGGTGCTCAGGGCGTAGTGCGCGCGGTGCATGCCGCGCTTGGACGGGGACTTCTTGTTCTGTTGAACGGCCATGGTGTTCTCCGAGATATAGCCTGGCGTCGGAAACTCCACGCCCGCTGGAAAGCCTGTGATTCTAGCACGGCCTTGTGACCGGGGCTCAGTTCGGGTTGGTGCGCTTCAGGGCGGCCAGCGCGGCGAACGGATTCGGGCGCTCCTCGACCACGTCCTCGTCGGGTGCCTGCGCGAGCGGCTCCGGGCAGACGTCATGGCGCGGCACGATCGGCATCGCCAGCAACAACTCGTCCTCGATGAGCTCGCGCAGATCGAGCGCACGCGTGATGGCGAGCACATCGTCCTCGCTGTCCGTGTCGAGTTGGGCCGCGGCGTCCTCGCCGTGGACGAACAGGAATCGCCGCGAGATCTGCAACGGCACCGTGACCGGCTTCAGGCAGCGCTGGCATTCGAGCGACACGCGCGCGGCCGCCGTTACCTGCATCCAGATCTGAGCGTCACCGCCCCGCAGTCGGCGCGTCTCGCCGCGGGCGCTCCAGCTCACCTCGTCGGCGTCGGTCACCGGCGCACCGGCCACCGCCGATTCGGCGATGCGGTCGAACCCGCCGAGCAGCCAGCGGCCCGCCAACTCGCCTGCCTCCTTGGCGAATGCGGCCACGTCGAGCCTGAAGGGGTCGAATTCACGCGCTGTCATCGCGCCAGTGTAGCCAGTGACAAACGCGCGCGATGGGACAATCCTTCAATGATCACGCGACCGACCCTGATCCTCGCCTCGACCTCGCGCTACCGGCGCGAATTGCTGGAGCGGCTGCGCCTGCCCTTCGAAATCCACGCGCCCCATGTCGACGAGACACCGCTAGTCGGCGAGACCCCGGCCGCACTGGCCCAGCGCCTGGCGCTGGCCAAGGCGCATGCCGTGTCCGCCGCATTCCCGGACGCTGTCGTGATCGGCTCGGACCAGGTCGCCGACCTCGGCGGCGAGCCCATTGGCAAGCCCGGCACGCACGAGCGCGCGGTGGCGCAACTGCGCGCCATGCGCGGACGCAGCGTCGTGTTCCAGACCGCGGTCGCCGTGGTGCGGGCGTCCACGCGCTACGCAGGCGCGGCGCTGGCGCCCGTGACAGTTCGCTTTCGCGACCTGTCCGACGCGGAGATCGAGCACTACCTGCGCGCCGAGCAGCCCTACGACTGCGCCGGCAGCGCCAAG
>JBDTVC010000392.1:0-3869 GCA_040007475.1 Burkholderiales bacterium | reverse complement strand
CCGTCTTCAGCATCGCCAGCACCCGCGCGCGTGTGGTGGCGTCGATGCCGGCACCAGGTCCGATCAGCAAGCCCGAATAGCGGGCATCGGCCAGCAACCGATCGAGGTCGGCGCAGCCGGCGAGGGCGATGACCATCACGCTCGTCAGCGCGGCCGCGTAGACCGGCAATGCAGCCGCGGGGACCGCGATCGTGACCAGCCCGGCGCCGGCCCGCGCTGCGGCGCGCGCCGCCATGCGCGCCGCGCCGGTGGTCGGCCAGCCGCCGCAGATCAACGCATGGCCGCGGCTGTACTTGTTGCCGTCGGGCTGCAGCGCGGGCAGCGCATCGACCCACAGCGCCGGATCGTTCTCGAAGGTGTCCGGCGTGACTTGCTCGAAGACCGAAGCCGGCGTGCCGATCTCGGCGACGACGACTTCACCGCACAGCGTCCGACCGGGTTGCAGCAGGTGGCCCGGCTTCTTGCGAAAGCAGGTCACCGTGATCACTGCTGCCACGGCCCCCACGCTGGTACCGGTGTCGCCCATCAGGCCGCTGGGCACATCGACGGCGACGATCGCCATCCGCCGTGCCGCCGCGGTCGCCAGCGTTTGCGCCGCCGCGCCTTCGAGTGCACGGCTCAGGCCGGCGCCGAAGATCGCATCCACTACCAGCTCGGCGCCGTCGAGGGCCGCAGGCGTCAGCGCCTCGAATGGGCCGCGCCACAGCGCGGCATGGTGAGCGGCTTCCCCGCGAAGCTGGTCGCGCGGCACGAGCACCGCCACGCGCACCGGCCAATCGGCTTCTGCCAGACGCCGTGCGGCGACGAAACCGTCTCCGCCGTTGCTGCCCGGACCACACAGCACGATGACAGGGCGGGGCGCCCAGCGCTGCATGATCACGTGCGCGACCGACCGACCCGCGTTCTCCATCAGCGCGATGCCGGTGATGCCCGATGCCACCGTCAGCCGGTCGGCTTCGGCCATCTGCCGCGATGTGAGCAAAGCGCTGCGCTTGTCCATCAGGGCGGCTTCCGTCGCGGCCGACCCGGCGGCGTGCCTCACCGGGTCGAGAAATCGAGCACCACGCGCGACGGCACCTCGCCATGGGCGAGGCGCTCGAAGACGCTGTTGATCGCCGACAGCGGCTGCAATTCGATGTCGGCCTTGACCTTGCCGTCGGCCGCGAACGCCAGCGCCTCGGCCATGTCGCGCCGGTTGCCGACGAAGGAGCCGCGGATGGTGATGCAGTTCGCCACCACGTCGAACAGCGGCGTCGGGAAGTCCCCCGGCGGGATGCCCACCAGCACGCAGGTGCCGTGCTTGCGCGTCATGCCCACGCCCTGCTTGAACGCGGGCAGCGACGGTGCTGTGATCAGCACGCCGTGGGCACCGCCGCTGGTGGCCTTGACAACCGCAACGACCGGGTCGCCCTGCTTCGCGTTGACCATCACGTCGGCGCCGAGGCGCTTCGCATGTGCGAGCTTGCCGTCGTCGATGTCGACCGCGCACACATGCAGGCCCATCGCCTTCGCGTACTGCACGGCCAGGTGTCCGAGTCCGCCGACACCGGAGACGACCAGCCACTCGCCTGGCCGTGCCTGCGTCTCCTTGATGCCCTTGTACGAGGTGATGCCGGCGCAGATCAGCGGTGCGGCGTCGCGCGCCGCGAGGTGCGCCGGGATGTGGGCCACGTAGTTCGGGTCGGCGACGATGTAGTCGGCGAAGCCGCCGTTCTTCGTGTAGCCGCCGAACTGCGCCTCGGCGCACACCGGCTCGCGTGCCGCGAGGCAGTATTCGCAGTGGCCACAGGCGGAGTACAGCCAGGGCACGCCGACGCGGTCGCCTTCCTTCACGGTCGTCACGCCAGCGCCCAGTGCCGCGACGATGCCGATGCCTTCGTGGCCCGGCGTGAAGGGCAGCGCCGGCTTGAGCGGCCAGTCGCCGTTGGCGGCATGCAGGTCGGTGTGACAGACACCGCAGGCCTCGGTCTTCACGAGGATCTGGCCCGGGCCCGGCGCTGGCACGTCGAGTTCCTTCAGCACCAGCGGTTTGCCGAACTGTTCGACCTGGGCAGCTTGCATTTGTCGTGTCATGAGGGTGTCCTTCGAGGAATGAGATTCATGCGGCGGCTGGCAATCCGAGGCCGCGCACGGCCTCGATCATCTTGATCAGCACGGCCTGCGCATCGCCATAGACCATGTTGCAGTTGTCGCCGTAGAAGAGGGCGTTGACGATGCCGGCATAGCCCTTGCCTTCGCCACGCTTCACGACGAACACCCGCTTCGCCTGGTCGGCGTTCAGGATCGGCATGCCGAAGATCGGCGAGGCCTTGTCGCTGCGAGCGGCCGGGTTCACCACGTCGTTGGCGCCGATGACGAGCGCCACGTCGGTGGTCTTGAACTCGTCGTTGATGTCCTCGAGCTGGAAGATCATGTCGTAGGGCACGCCGGCTTCGGCCAGCAGCACGTCCATCTGGCCCGGCATCCGACCCGCGACCGGGTGCACGGCGAACTTCACCGACACACCACCGGCCTGCAGCAGCTTCACGAACTCGAACAGCTTGCCCTGGCCCTGTGCCACCGCCAGGCCGTAACCGGGCACGATGATCACCGAGGCCGCGTAGCGCATCGCAATGCCGGCGTCGCCGGGCTGGGTCGGCTTCAGCTCGCCCTGGACCTTGCTCGCCTTGTGCCTGGCCGCGTCGCCAAAGTTGGTGAACACCACGTTGCTCACCGAGCGGTTCATCGCGCGGGCCATCAGCAGCGTCAGCAACAGGCCGGCGGCGCCGACGACCATGCCGGCAATCATCAGCGCCGGGTTCTGCAGCACAAAGCCTTCGAGCCCGACCGCGAGGCCGGTGAAGGCGTTGAAGATCGAGATCACAACCGGCATGTCGGCGCCGCCGATCGGCAGGGTCATCAGCACGCCCAGCGCCAGCGCGAGCCCGAAGAAGAGGGCGACGGCTGCGGGCGGCATGCCGAGCGGCGTCACGGTCGGATCTTGGGTCGCGACGACGATGTACGTGCCGACGGCCAGCGTGACCAGCAGCACGGCTGCGTTGATGGCCTGCTGCCCCTTCACGCGCAGCGGCTTTTCGATCACGCCGTCGAGCTTGGCCCAGGCGATCAGCGAACCCGACAGCGAAACTGCACCGATCAATGCCCCGAGCAAGGTGACTACGAGTGCGGTCGGGCCGTGTGCTTTGTCGCCGAGCAACTCCACCGCAGCGATCGCGCCGGCCGCACCGCCGCCCGCGCCGTTGTACAGCGCCACCATCTGCGGCATCGCGGTCATCGCCACCGTTCGGCCGCTCCACCACGAAATGCCGCCGCCGAGCACGAGCGCGACGAGCGCAAGCGCGAGATTCACCGGCAGGTGCGGCCGTGCCGCCTCATTGACGCCGAAGGCATAAAGAAAGCTCGCCGCGATGGCGACCGCCATGCCGATGCCGGCGACGAAGATGCCCGACGGCGCCGTCACCGGCGACGACATGCGGTGCAGGCCGAACAGGAACAGGAACGCGGCGGCGAGATCGGCGGCGACGATCCCGAGTGGGGCCAGCTGGGGAACGAAGTTGGTCACGGTGGCAGCCTCAGCGCTTCTTGCCGCGCAAGGGCTTCACGTTGCCCGGCTTGGCATGCGCACGCTTCGAGGGCGGCTTGCCGCTGGTCTTGAACATCGCCAGCATGCGGTCGGTCGCGGCATAGCCGCCTGCGGCATTGCCCGCGCCGAGCAGCACGGCGACGAAGCCGATCACCTGCTGCTGCACCGTGCTCGCATTCAACAGTGCGTAGATGCCGCCGACCACGACGATGCCGTGCACGAAGTTCGAGCCCGACATCAGCGGCGTGTGCAGGATCGCCGGCACGCGGCCGATGATCACCCAGCC
>JBDTVC010000391.1:0-3878 GCA_040007475.1 Burkholderiales bacterium | reverse complement strand
ACTCGTTGCTCTTGAAGTCGGAGAGCCGCACGATCACCGGCTTCGGCCAGAACGCCGCACCGATCGTCGCGATGCCCTCGACCAGCTTGTCGACATAGAAAGCGCGCGGCGAGGCATGCCCGCGTGCGACGCTCTCGACCGCCTTCTTCAGGTCGCTGTCGATGTTCGGGTAGTCGAGGATCGCCTTCGGGTGCACGCCGATGTTGTTGTTGATGATGAACTCGAGCCGCGCCAGACCGACGCCGCTGTTGGGCATCTGCGCAAAGTCGAACGCCAGCTGCGGGTTGCCGACGTTCATCGTGATCTTCACCGGGCACGGCGGCAGCTCGCCGCGCTGCACGTCGCTGACCTCGGTCTCGAGCAGGCCGTCGTAGATGTAGCCGGTGTCACCTTCGGAGCAGGCCACGGTGACGAGAGCACCCTCTGTCAGCACGTCGGTCGCATCGCCGCAACCGACCACCGCCGGGATGCCGAGCTCGCGCGCGATGATGGCGGCGTGGCAGGTGCGCCCCCCACGGTTCGTGACGATGGCGCTGGCGCGCTTCATCACGGGCTCCCAGTTCGGGTCGGTCATGTCGGTGACGAGCACGTCGCCGGCCTGCACCTGATCCATGTCGGCGATGCTGTGCACGATGCGTACCGGGCCGGTGCCGATCTTCTGGCCGATCGCGCGGCCCTCGGTGAGCACGGTACCGGTGCTCTTGAGCTTGTAGCGCTGCTCGACCTTGCCCTCTTGCTGGCTCTTCACCGTCTCGGGGCGGGCCTGCAGGATGTAGAGCTTGCCGTCGGCGCCATCCTTGCCCCACTCGATGTCCATCGCGCGGCCGTAGTGCGTTTCGATCGTCAGCGCGTAGGTCGCGAGTTCGGCGACATCGGCGTCGCTCAGCGAGTAGCGGTTGCGGTGCTCGTGCAGCGTATCCACGGTCTTCACGAGGCGGCCGCTCGCGGCCTTCTCTTCAGGCGTGGCGAACTCCATCTTGATCAGCTTGGAGCCGAGGTTGCGGCGGATGATCGCCTGCTTGCCAGCGCGCAGTGCATGCTTGTGCACGTAGAACTCGTCCGGGTTCACGGCGCCTTGCACGACTGTCTCGCCGAGGCCGTAGCTCGACGTGATGAACACGACGTCGGGGAAGCCCGACTCGGTGTCGATCGTGAACATCACGCCTGCGGCGCCGAGATCGGAGCGCACCATGCGCTGCACGCCAGCCGACAGCGCCACATCGCTGTGCGCGAAGCCCTTGTGCACTCGGTAACTGATCGCGCGGTCGTTGTAGAGGCTCGCGAAGACCTCCTTCATCTTCGCCAGCACTTCGGTGATGCCGACGACGTTCAGGAAGGTCTCTTGCTGGCCGGCGAACGACGCGTCGGGCAGGTCTTCGGCGGTGGCCGAAGAGCGCACCGCGAACGAGGCGCCTGGATTGTCCTTCGTGAGTTTCGCGAACTCCGCGGCGATCGCGGCGTCGAGATCGGCCGGGAATGGCGTCGACTCGATCCAGTGGCGGATCTCGGCGCCGGCCTCGGCCAGCGCGCGCACGTCGTCGGTGTTGAGCGTCGCCAGGCGCGCTTCGATGCGCTTGTCCAGCCCCGCGTGTTTCAGGAACTGCCGGAACGCGTGCGCCGTGGTGGCGAAACCGCCGGGCACCCGCACGCCCGAGGCGGCCAACTGGCTGATCATTTCGCCGAGCGAGGCGTTCTTGCCGCCCACCGACTCGACGTCGGTCATTCTCAGGTGTTCAAACGGGGCGACCAGGGCGGTCGCCAGGGGGTTGCTTGACATGGGAGAGCTCCAGGATGGTGAGAAACCTGCGTGCCCGAGCGTCGCTCCAGGGCCGGTGCCACCAGGATGAACCCTGCGCGCGCGGCCGGGCCTTCAGAGGCCGGGGTGCAGCAGAGGGTGATGTTCATCGAGGGTAGCAGACGATAGCGAGCGATTTTACGGTCGAACTGCCTATGATCGACACTGAGCCCACCCCCACGAACGCGCCCATGGCCAACCGAACCGTTTTTTTCGTCTCCGACGGCACCGGCATCACCGCCGAGACCTTTGGAAACTCGATCCTGTCGCAATTCGCGATCAAGTCGCGCCACGTGCGCCGGCCCTTCATCGACACCGCCGACAAGGCGCATCAGGTGCTGCGCGAGATCAACCACACCGCCGACACCGAGGGCCGCAAGCCCATCGTCTTCATCACCCTGGTGAACCCCGAGATCCTCGGCATCGTCAAGGGCGAGTGCAAGGGCCTCGTGCTGGACATGTTCAACACATTCATCGAGCCGCTCGAGGCCGAGCTCGCGATGACCTCAAACCACCGCGTCGGCCGCTTCGCCGATGTGTCGAAAAGCCAGGAATACACGGACCGCATCGAGGCCATCAACTTCTCGCTTGCGCACGACGATGGCCAGTCGTCGAAGAACCTCGCCAGCGCCGACGTGATCCTGGTCGGCGTGAGCCGCAGCGGCAAGACGCCGACCTCGCTGTACCTCGCGATGCAGCACGGCATCAAGGCGGCGAACTACCCGCTGATCCCCGAGGATTTCGACCGTGGCGCGATCCCGTCGTCGCTCGCGCCGTACAAAAAGAAGTGCTTCGGCCTGACCATCGACCCCGATCGGCTCAGCTCGATCCGCAACGAGCGCCGCCCCGGCAGCAAGTACGCGGCGGTGGAGAACTGCCGCTTCGAGGTCAAGGAAGCCGAGATGATGATGCGGCGCGAAGGCATCGCGTGGCTGTCGTCGACGCACAAGTCGATCGAGGAGATCGCGACGACGATCCTGCGCGATCTGCGGCCGGATCGCCTGATGTACTAGGCGCGCTGGCGCGCGGATTCGTAGAGGCATACCGCCGCCGCGGCAGCGACGTTCAGCGACTCCTCGCCGCCTGGCTGCGGGATGCGGACCGATTCGCGGCAACGTGCCATCAGCACAGCCGACACGCCCTGCCCTTCGTGGCCCATCACCCACGCGCAAGGCCACGGCAGCACGGCCGCGTGCAGCGCACGCGTCGCGTGCGAACTGGTCGCGAGCAGCGGCACCGCGAGGGACGCGAGCGCCTCGTCGCTGACGCCCTCGACGAGCCGCAATCCGAAGTGCGCCCCCATGCCGGCGCGCAACACCTTGGGCGACCACAGCGCCGCGGTGCCCTTGATCGCGATGATCTGCGTGAACCCGAATGCGGCGGCGCTGCGCAGGATGTTGCCGACGTTGCCGGCGTCCTGCAGCCGGTCGAGCACGACGCTCGGGCTGGCCGTGTCGAGCGTGCCGGCGCCGACCCATGGCACCACGAAGCACAGCGGCGCGGGCGACTCCAGCGTGCTGAGTCCGCTCATCAGCGCATCCGGCACGACGGCCACATCGGCCGCTGCACTCGCCAGTTGGCGCAGCGCCGGCACCTGCCAACTCGACTCGCCGATCACGGCCTGCGGCACCACGCCGCCGCGCTGCACGAACGCCGAGCACAGGTGCTCGCCCTCGATCCAGACCTCGCCGAGCTTGCGGTACGCGGCCGGGTCTGCGGCCAGCTTGCGCAGGCGCACCAGCAGCGGGTTGTCGCGCGACGTGATCGCCTTCGTGCTCACCTCACCAGCACCTCGCGCACCGGTGCGAAGCTGCGCCGGTGTTCCGCGCACGCACCGTGTGCGCGCAGTGCCGCCAGGTGCGAGGGCGTCGGGTAGCCCTTGTGGCCGTCGAAGCCGTACTGCGGATGCTGCTCGTGCAGTTGCAGGCACAGCCGATCGCGGTGGACCTTGGCGAGGATGGAGGCCGCCGAAATCGCCTTGACCTTGGCGTCGCCCTTCACGATGGCCTCGGCCGGGATCTTCAGCACCGGCAGCCGGTTGCCGTCGACCAGCACCTTGTTCGGCCGCAGGCGCAGGCCCTCG
>JBDTVC010000390.1:0-3879 GCA_040007475.1 Burkholderiales bacterium | reverse complement strand
TCGAGGCCATGTTCAGCTTGCCGGGGTTGGCCTTGGCGTAGCGGATCAGGTCGGCGACGCTGTTGATCTTGTTCGCCTCGGCCTTGGCCGGGTTGATCACCAGCACGTTGGGGACACCGGCCACCAACGTGATCGGCGCGAAGTCCTTCACCGGGTCGAACGACATCTTCGGGTACAGCGCGGCGTTGATCGCGTGTGTGCCGACCGTGCCCATCAGCAGGTTGTAGCCGTCGGGCGCCGACTTGGCGATCATGTCGGCGCCGATGTTGCCGCCGGCGCCCGGCTTGTTGTCGACGATGAAGGTCTGGCCGAAGGCCTTGCCGAGTTCGGGGGCGAGCGCGCGGGCCAGGATGTCGGTGGTGCCGCCGGCCGCGAACGGCACGACGATGCGTACCGGCTTGTTCGGCCAGCCCGACTGGGCCCACAGCGACGACGTGGCGGGGAACAGCCCTGCGCTGATCAGCAGGCGGCGGCGAAGATTGGATTGCATGGGAGCCCGAACGAAAAAGAGCACAACCCGCGAAGTGTCTCGCGGCGCGTTGTGCTCAGTTTAGAGGGCTTGCCCGGGTCGCCGGTCAGGCGCGGGGCCGATGAAGACAAAGAAGGGAAGCGGGACAGTATCTTGTCAGGGCTCGCTCTCGACTCCACCCGGACCTGCCCGCTCCCCTCAGGACGTTAGTTCCGTCCCTATAACCGTTGGCGGCTCAGCGCGCGTTGGCCGGCCGCAGAAACAACGACAGCTGCGCCGGCGCGCGGCTGGTTTGCAAGACGCGCACCTGCTGGCGCTGCGGCGTCGGCAGCACCGGCGCGCGTTGCACGCGCAAGGTCTTGGCGAGATCGCCGCGGGCCATGGGAGAGTTGGCGTTCATCATGCCTCCCAGGAGCTGGCGAGGGGGCCGGTCACCGGCATCAACACGCTGGCCGCGTGGCTGATCCAGTCGCTCAACTCGGGCGCGCTGGGCAGGCGCTGTGCCGTGGCCTGCGTCAATCGCAGCACCGACGACGCGCCGCCGCGGCAGCTCGGATTGGCGGGCCGCAGGCGGCGATGCGCCTGGGTGCTGGTACTACGGGCAGTGCGGTTCAGCGGCATGACAACGACGTCCTTTTAGGTGCTCGGCCCGAGGGGCTTCGGGCCACCTTCGGATGCTGTGCACACACAAGCGCAACGTCTGTGCCAAGCCGTTCCGGCCCGTTTGTCGGGGCCGCGAGACAAAAAACGGCGTGGAAATGAAGTGACTCGTTCGAAATGTGACGCAATGCGTAAAGGGCACGTTACAGGTTCGACCGGATTGGTCGGCGCGCCGCCGCGCTAGGCGCCAACGTGATAGCCGCGCGGAATCGCCCCCAGCAGACGCCGTGTGTATTCCTGCTGCGGGGCGTCGAGGATCTGCTCCACGCTGGCCTGCTCGACGACCTCGCCGTCCTTCATCACCAGCACCTCGTCGGCCATGAAGCGGACCACGGCCAGGTCGTGACTGATGAAGATGTAGGCGAGACCGAGTTCATCCTGCAGATCCTTCAGCAGGTTCAGCACCTGGGCCTGGACCGAGACGTCGAGTGCGCTGACGGCCTCGTCGAGCACCAGCACCTCGGGGTCGAGCGTCAGGCAGCGCGCGATCGCGACGCGCTGGCGCTGGCCGCCGGAGAACTCGTGCGGGTACTTGTCCATCGCCGACTCGTCCAGGCCGACCTTGGCCAGCAGCGCGCGGGCGCGGGCCTCGCGGTCGTCGGCGTCTTTGCCGATGCGGTGGATCGTCATTGGCTCGATCAGCGTCTGGCCCACCGTGAAGCGCGGGTTCAGCGAGGCATACGGGTTCTGGAACACGACCTGGATGCGCTTGCGCATCGGCAGCATGTCGCTCTTGCTGAGCGCGAGCAGGTCGATGCCATCGAACGTGACCTTGCCCGTGACCGGGCCGCCGCTGGGTTCGTGCAGGCGCAGCAGCGCCAGCCCCATCGTCGTCTTGCCCGAGCCGGACTCGCCGACCACGCCCAGCGTGTGGCCCTGTCGCAACTTGAACGTGGCGCCCTTCACGGCCCTGAACTCCTTGCGGCCGAATACGCCGCTCTGGAGCCAGAAGCTCTTCGTCAGTGCCGAGGCTTCGATGATCACGCGGGCGTTCGGGTCCTTGGCCTTGAAGCGCGCTTGCGCCGGACGACCGGCGATGTGGTCGTCGATCACCATCAGGCGCGACTCGCGCTGGGCCAGCGTCGGCCGGCACGCCAGCAGCGCCTTGGTGTACGAATCTCGCGGGTTCGCGAAGATGCCCGCCACGGCACCCTGCTCACGCACCGTGCCATGACGCATCACGACCACGTGGTCGGCGATCTCGCCGACCACGCCGAGGTCGTGGCTGATGAACAGCATGCTCATCTGGTGCTTCGACTTGAGGCCGGCCAGCAGCTCCATGATCTGGCGCTGGATCGTCACGTCGAGCGCGGTGGTCGGTTCGTCGGCGATCAGCAGCTTGGGTTCGCAGGCCAGCGCCATCGCGATCATCACGCGCTGCTGCTGGCCACCCGAGAGCTGGTGCGGGTAGGCCGACAGGCGCCGCTTCGGCTCGGGCATGCCGACCTCGGCGAGGAGCGCCTCGGCGCGTGTCATCGCGGCCCGGGCGCTCAAGGCCAGGTGCTTCATCAGCGGCTCGCAGATCTGCTGGCCGACGGTGAACACCGGGTTCAACGAGGTCATCGGGTCCTGGAACACGCACGCGATCTCGCGGCCGCGCAGCTTCTGCAGCTCGGACAGCGGGGTGGCCAGCATGTCGCGGCCCTGGAACGTGATCGCGCCGGTGCGCTCGGCGTTCTCGGGCAGCAGATTCAGGATCGACATCGCGGTGACGCTCTTGCCCGAGCCCGATTCGCCGACGAGCGCGATCGTGGTGTTCTCGGGCACGTCGAAGCTCACGCCCTTGACGGCCTCGAATCGTTGCACGACGCCGTTGACCTTGCCGGTGCGGAAGGCGACCCGCAGGTCTTTGATGCTCAGAAGCGTGCTCATTCGAGGCCCCGCAGTTTGGGATCGAGCGCGTCGCGCAAGGCATCCGTCATCAATGAGAACGCGGTGACGAACACCGCCATCAGGATCGTCGCCGCGGCCAGCTGCCACCAGTGGCCGAGGATCAGCTCGCTCTGGGCCTCCGACAACATCGTGCCCCACGAGACCTGGTCGACACCCACGCCCAGGCCCAGATACGACAGGATCACCTCGGACTTGATGAAGCCGACGACGTGGATCGACAACTGCACCAGCACCACGTGGCTGACGTTCGGCAGGATGTGCCTGAACATGCGCGACGCGTTGCTTGCGCCGATGGCCTCGGCCGAGCGCACGTAGTCGCGGTTCGCGTGCTTGATGAATTCGGCGCGCACCAGCCGGTAGATGCCGGTCCAGCCCGCCAGCCCGAGGATCATCACCACCGACGCGGTGCCGCGCGGGAACACCGCCGCGAACGCGAAGATCAGCAGGATGCTGGGCATCGCGGTGAAGACGTTGTAGACCCACTCGAGGAAGTCGCCCACCTTGCCGCCGAAGAAGCCGGCCACCGCGCCGAGCAGCGTGCCGATCAGCGTGGCCAGTGCGGCCGCCGAAACGCCGACCAGGATCGACACCTGCGCGCCCTTGATCGCCTTCGCGAGCACGTCGCGGCCGAGCCGGTCGCCGCCGAACGGCAGCGTGGTCGCCTTCGCGGCCTCGGTGGTCTGGTACTTCTTCGCGGCCTCGGCCCACTCCTTGTATTTGGGGGCGAGCGGGTCGACGGCCGAGATGTCGACCGGCGGGCCGCTGGGCGCGGCGATCGCCACGCTCTCGGTCTTGGCGGCCGGGCCGACGAAGGTCGGCGGCGCATCGGGCACGCCGCGCTCGACCTGCCAGTCCTT
>JBDTVC010000389.1:0-3890 GCA_040007475.1 Burkholderiales bacterium | reverse complement strand
CGCGGCGGCTCGCCGGTCGCAAGCCAGCGCGTCATCGCGACCGCGGCGGATTCGACCGTGTTCACGTGGCTGATGCTCAAACCGTCGAACGATTTCACCAGCAGGCTGACGACCTCGTCCGCACGCGCCGGGCTGCTCGCCTCGACCAGCAGTAGCATGTGCTGCGGGTCGATCCAGACGTTCATCGCGCCCTGCTTCGTAAAGGCCTGCGGCAGCAGTTCGAGCACCGCCTCTTCCTTCAGCTCCTTCTTCTGCTTCTTGCCGGGCTTGCGGCCGGTGCCCTTCTCGATCTTCGCGGCCATCTCGTCGACGCGGCGCTTCACCACCGTGCCGGGAAGGACCTTCTGCTCGGTCGCGAGTTTCAGCAGCAGCTGCCCGGCGACGACCTCGGCCAGCGGGCCGTGCGCCACGCCGCGTGGCTCGACCCAGCCGACCGACAGCGGCTGCGTGGCGCCGCATTCCACGAAACGCGACTTCTCGAGGCTGGCTTCCATCTGCGCGGCGCTGACCGACCAGCCGGCAGCGATGCGATACACGATCAGGTTCTTGAACAAGGACGGCTTCTCGCAAAAAGCCGCGATTGTGCCTGGGGTCTATTCCGCGAATGCCGGCTTCGTGTCGCGCGACGGCACCCAGTACACCCGACCATCACGCTCGACGACCTCGATCACCGTGAGCCTGCCGCGCCCGCACGGGCCGCCGGCGCAGCGGCCGGTGAGCGGCTCGTACACGGCGCCGTGGATCGAGCACATGATGAACTCCTTGCCGCTGTCGAGGAACTCGCCGTATTGCCAGTCCATCTCGGTCGGCACGTGCAGGCAGCGGTTCAGGTAGGCGACGACCCGGCCATCGAAGCGCAGCGCGAACGCGTGCGCCGGTTCGCGGAAGTGCAGCACGTCGAAGACGAACGCATTGCCCTTCTCGATCAGTTCGTCCGACGCGCACAGCGGCAGCGGTTCGTGTGGGGTCGGCTCATCCATGGCGGGCCAGCCAAGCGTGCAGATCGGCCATCGAATGCGCGACGTGGCGCGTCTCGAACGCCTCGAATGCGCCGTGGTCGTGCGCCCCGTAGCTGACGCCGATGCTGGCCACGCCGGCGTTCGCGGCGAGCTGCAGGTCGTGCGTGGTGTCGCCGATCATCAGCGTGCGTCCGGGGCCGACCTGCAAGTCGTTCATCAGCTCGTGGAGCATTTGCGGGTCGGGCTTGGAGGCGGTCTCGTCGGCGGTGCGCGTCGCGTCGAACAGGCCGCGCAGCGCCGAGGTGTTCAGCGCATCGTCGAGGCCGCGGCGCGATTTGCCGGTGGCCACCGCGAGCAGGTGGCCGCGCGCCTTCAGCGCCTCGAGCATCGCCAGCGTGCCATCGAAGAACATGACCTCGTGCTGGCGCGCGGTGTAGTGGTGGCGGTAGCGCGCGCCGAGCTCGGGGTAGCGCTCGCGCGGCAGGCCGGGCGCGGCGTGCTGGAGTGCCTCGATCAGGCCCATGCCGATCACGTAGCTCGCCTGCTGCTGCGTCGGCATCGGCACGCCGACATCGACGCACGCGGCCTGGATGCAGCGGGTGATCAGCGCGGTGGAGTCGAACAGCGTGCCGTCCCAGTCGAAGACGACGAGGTCGAAGTGGCGCGGGGAAGTCATGAGGCGGCCAGCGTGTGGATCAGGGCTTCGCATTCTGCCGGCAGCGGCGCACTGAGCTGCATCACCTCGCCGCTCGCAGGGTGCGTGAAGCGCAAGTGGCCGGCGTGCAGGAACATGCGGGTGAAGCCCGTCTGGCGCGCCAGGGCCTTGTTCAGCGCGAAGTCGCCGTACTTCTCGTCGCCGACGATCGCATGGCCTTCGTGGGTCAGGTGGACGCGGATCTGGTGCGTGCGGCCGGTCTTGATCGTCACGTCGAGCAGCGTGTAGCCCGGCAAGCGCCGGGCGACCTTGACCAGCGTGATCGAACGCTTGCCCGCCTCGACGTCGTCATCGACGGCGCGCACGCGGCGCTCGCCGTCGCCAGTCAGGAACTTGTGCAGCGCCACGTCGATGACCTTGTGGCTGGCCGGCCAGTCGCCGATCACGAGTGCGGCGTAGGTCTTGCCAATCGCCTTGTCGCCCGAGTGCACGCGCAGCTGGTCCTGCAGCGCGACCAGCGCCGAGCGCTTCTTCGCGATCAGCAGCAGGCCCGAGGTTTCCTTGTCGAGCCGGTGCACCAGCTCGAGGAACTTGGCGGTCGGCCGCGCCTGACGCAGCTGCTCGATGACGCCGAAGCTCACCCCGCTGCCGCCGTGCACGGCCACGCCGGCGGGCTTGTCGATCGCCAGCAGTGCCTCGTCCTCGAACACGACAGCGAATTCGCGCGGCGGCGCGGGCCGGGCATCGACCTTTTCGGCCACCCGCACCGGCGGGATGCGCACCTCGTCGCCCAGCGCCAGCCGCGTGTCGGCACCGGCCCGCCCCTTGTTGACGCGCACCTCGCCCGAGCGGATCACGCGGTAGACGTGGGTCTTCGGCACGCCCTTGAGCAGCTTCACGAGGAAGTTGTCCAGCCGCTGGCCTTCGGACGCCTCGTCGACCCGCACGCGGTGAACCGCGGGGGCCGCGCCGGGCTTGGGTTTCGCCCCTATAATGCGATCCACCACGTTATTGCGATAAGTGTTTGATTCTTCAGAGTTTAGTCTCGGGATCGGCACCGCGGATCGTGGTGGTCAGGCGTCTCCGAACAAAGAAGGGCCTGGCCACAAGGTGATGCAACGCCTCGACACACCGAGCGGCGGGCACCGTCCCCAAGTGACGGCGCGGCCATCGGGTCGAGGCGGCAGAGCAAACAACAAACGAGCCCATCAAAGGTTTACACGGCAGGAGAGCTCCCTCGCTCCTGCCCGCGTCCGGCGGACACCCAGCTGATGTCGATCCCCACCCCCGAACCACGGCGCCTCGCGCGCTCAGCTCCCAGGCCAACAGCCTGCGTCGAGCCGAGCGCGGCCGCCATGGCGCGCCGGTGGCCGACATGCGCTTCAGTCGCCGGTACGCACGCGCCAACGCTGCACCAAGACGTCGAGCGGCCGGTCTTCTGACCGCTCCACGCTTTCCGCAGTCCAGGGCGACACCCTTAGCTCCGTTTTCGTTTACTCGTGCATCGAGTCGTCGCCCACCGGCATCTGGCCGGCGGTGACTGTGTGATGTGCGCGGCGCCTGCTCTTTCAACAGCAAGTCCGCGCGAAGGAGTGCACGAATGAAACGCATGCTGATCAACGCGACGCAGCCCGAAGAGCGTCGCCTGGCCATCGTCGATGGCCAGAAGCTGATGGACTTCGAGACCGAGATCGAAGGCCGCGAGCAACGCAAGGGCAACATCTACAAGGCCGTCGTGACGCGGGTCGAGCCGTCGCTCGAAGCCTGCTTCGTCGACTACGGCGAAGACCGCCACGGCTTCCTGCCGTTCAAGGAAATCTCGAAGAACTACTTCCGCGAAGGCGCCAGCGTCCGCGACGCGCGCATCCAGGACGTGATCTCGAACGGCACCGAGCTGCTGGTCCAGGTCGAGAAGGAAGAACGCGGCAACAAGGGCGCGGCACTGACGACCTTCGTGTCGCTCGCCGGCCGTTACCTGGTGCTGATGCCGAACAACCCGCGCGGCGGCGGTGTGTCGCGCCGCATCGAAGGTGAAGACCGCGAAGAGCTGAAGGAAAACCTCGACCAGCTCGAGTACCCGAAGGGCATGAGCCTGATCGCCCGCACCGCCGGCATCGGCCGCAGTGCGCCCGAGCTGCAGTGGGACCTGAACTACATGCTCAAGCTCTGGACCGCCATCGACGGCGCGTCCAAGGCCGGCAAGGGTGCGTTCCTGATCTATCAGGAGTCGTCGCTCGTGATCCGCGCGATCCGCGACTACTTCACCGCCGACGTCG